>JBDLTZ010000194.1:0-44813 GCA_039805565.1 Chloroflexota bacterium
CGCCAGCGTTCGTCCTGAGCCAGGATCAAACTCTTCATAAAGTGGTGGAACTCCTGCCGAGGCAGGCCACCACTGATCCACGCTCTCTCATCACGTGCACACGATTCAGTTGTGAAGGTACTTGGGCCGGGGAGCAAAAAACCAGGGGTGGTACTCCACCGCCTGGCGACGTTTCCGAACTCGAGGCTCGGCGCGTTTCGCTCGTTGTCACTCAATCAGCCCAGTTGTCGCGTCTGCCTCCGAAGAGTGAGACGTTAACACAGTCAGTATATCACAAGTGATGTGTTGTTTCAAATGTGTGACACTGACTGTTTTGTCGGCTAGCCTTTTACCTACCGGCCAGGCTGCCGTTTCAACACTCTGGAAGTATATCACGATAAGACTGTTATGTCAAATCTTGATATTCCCGAATGTCATGGCTTCTGGCGACAAAAAACCAGGGGTGGTACTCCACCGCCTGGCGACGTTTCCGAACTCGAGGCTCGGCGCGTTTCGCTCGTTGTCACTCAGCCAGCCTAGTTGTTTTGTCTACCTCCGAGGAGTGAGACGTTTCGCAACGAACGGAAGTATACCCCGGCGAGCCTGTTCTGTCAAATGTCTTTTCGACCGCGTCACAAGCTCCCGCTCCACTCAGGTGCAGAGTTCTAGCTGAGGCCCGCAGCGACCATTATTTGCTTGCGTAGGGAAGATGAGCGCCGCCGAACTACACGTGCCCTCATCCTCCTCAATGATCCTTTAGGCAGCGCGTCGGTAACGCCCCGGACCTCGCTGGTGACGCCGCCCACCGTTACGATTTCCTCGCCCCGAACGCGCCTCACTCCACCACCACGTCTCGTCGTCTTGGTCGTCCCAGGGCCGTGCGCCGCTCTCAACGTCCCGCAGGGCAGCCACACTACGCACGGCCTCGGAGTGAACCACACCGTCCGCGTCGCGCGTGCGGTGCTCGTGGGCGGGCTTCTCCTCGCGCAGCAGCACATCCACCGCCGCGGCCACATCGCTATAGACCACGACCTCGTCATGGGACATGAGCTCCACCAGCACGTCAAACGTGGGCGGACCCTTGCGCTCGAGCACCGTCTTGCGCGTACCACGGCGCCGCGCCTCCTCGTCGCCCAGAGTCACCGCCTGGATACCGCCCACTAGATCCGACAGAGTCGGATTGACCAGAAGATTCCGCAACTCAGTGCCGTGAGCCGTGCCAATTAACTGGACGCCACGCTCAGCGATCGTGCGGGCTGCCAGCGCCTCCTGCTCGGTACCGATCTCATCGATCACCACCACCTCAGGCATGTGGTTCTCCACCGCCTCGATCATCACCGCGTGCTGGGCTCGTACCTGCGAGACCTGCATGCGCCGCGCGCGGCGCATGCCCGGGTGCGGGATGTCACCATCGCCGGCGATCTCGTTCGAGGTGTCGACAATCACGACGCGCCTACGGTGCTCATCGGCCAGGAGGCGAGCCGCCTCACGCAGCAGGGTGGTCTTCCCGACTCCTGGCCGACCCAGGAGCAGTACGCTCTTCCCCTGGGCCACAAGGTCACCGATGATATCAAGCGTTCCGCGGACGGCGCGGCCGACGCGGCAGGTCAGGCCGACGATCTCGCCCCTACGGTTGCGCATAGCGGAGATGCGGTGCAGCGTGCGCGGAATACCGGCACGATTATCGTCGCCGAACGCGCCAAGCTGCGCTGTGACAGCAGCGAGATCCGCGGGGGTGACCTCCACTATGCCGAGGTCACACTCCTCTTTCACGAAGCGAGCCGTAGGGAGGCGCCCGAGATCCAGCACCACCTCAACCAGGATATCCTGCGCTGCATGCGGCTCAAGGTGCGCCCGCAGATGCGCTAGGAGCACTTCTAAGAGCGCTCCGATGTCGGAGATAACTTCGTTCTGGCAGATGACAAAGCCGGATGGTGTCTCACACACCGCTGTGTGGCTTAGGGCGCGTCCTCCTGGCGGGGCAACGATGCCAGCAACTGCTCGACAATCGGCAAGATCGCGGCGGCGTACGGCCCAGCTCGGTCGATGGCCGCCAGCACCGGCATGACCCCATCGTACTGCGCCAGCAGGGCGGCCGGGGTGGTCCCATAGACCGCGGCGAGGGCGGCCAGACGCTCGGGGGGAGGCATTGACTGGCCACCCTCGTAGCGCACGATCATCGTCCAGTCGAAGCCCGCGCGCCGCCCAGCCTCGCGCATCGTCAGCCCGGCGCCCAAGCGCGCATCCGCCAGCCGCCGGCCGAGGACCTCCTTGGTGATCGGTGCGACCGTCATAGGAGGCGTCCCTGCTCGGCCGCATCGATATCGCCGCCAGTGAGCGCGCGGTACTGCCCCTTGATGAAGCCCAGGATTTCGTCGTACCGAGACGCCGGCAGGTCTTCGTACCGGGCGACGCGGAAGCGCGCGTTGAGCTCGCGCCAGCAGGCGTGGACCGCCGCCCCCTCGCTGAGCTGGGCGTCACGGGCGGCGCGCGCCGCGCCCCATGCGTGGACCATGTGGTAGATAGCCCCGCGCTGCGCCTCGCTCAGGCGCGAGCGGGTCTCAGCCTCAAGCTGCCGCACGCGCTCGTGGAGCGCCGCAATCAGCGCCGAGAGATCCTCACGCTCGCGCCGCTCTCGCTCCTGGTCTGCCTCGAGCGCGCCCTGCCGCTCCTCCAGCGCTCGCAGCGTCGTGTCGACCCGGTCGAGCTGGCCCAGGTCCTCGATCTGGCCGCTCGCTCCAGGAGGGAGCCCAGTCAGCTGCGAGAACGCCAGCTGCACCGACGCGACGAGGTAGTCCTTCAAGTAGGCGATCCGGCGCCGCACCTCCGCGCCCACCCGGGCCGTCTGAACCGTGAGGAGCCAGAGCGGCAGATCATCGAGCAGCAGGAAGTCGAGCACGCGCGACTGGCGACCGGCGCGCACGCGGAACGACGTCAGGTGCAGGGTGTCGTTCGCGCGGATGCGCCGACGCTGGCCCTCCAGGTGCAGCGAGAGCAGGAGGCAGAGGTCGCGCAGACACAGCCAGATCCGCCCGTCGCTTCCACGCGCGGCCAGCACATAGCCGTCGAAGAGCGGAACTGGGAGCTGCTCAGCAGGGAGAGGGGCGTCGGGCTCTGACATAGGGCGCGTTCCTCGTGATGCATATCATGCATCGGATCAACACATCTACGAAGGCTTGATGCATACCATACATCAAACCACGATACATGCGAGCTCCTGATGTATACCATACATCAAAACACAGTGCGCGAAAAGCTGCCTTCAGCCCTCGTCCCCCTCGGGGAGCAGCTCCACGAAGAAGAACGGGTCGTGCTGAAGCGCTGCCAGGGCCTCGCGTCGCAGCGCCGGCCCATCAATCAGCCAGGTCTCGGCTCGCCCCACGCGGCCACGCACGATCTCGCCAGGGCCGAGGAGCTCCGCCGCGCGCTCATAGCGTTGCGCGAAGCCGCTGAAATTGTGCGGGAGGTAGACGCGCTCGAAGGTGCGCCCGGTGGCATTGGTGATCGTGTAGGCACACGGCTCGGCGAAGAGGTACGGCGGCCACGCCTCCTCCTCCACCGCGTGCATGGCCGTGTTCGGCCGCAGCCCGCAGCCGAGCATCAGGATTTTCCCGCCGCGCAGCACCTCTGCGAAGGGCGAACGCGGGCCACACGGCGTCCGGTCCTCGCCGTGCTTGCCCAGCAACTCATCGACCCGCGCGCCCACCCCGGACACCGAGTGGGTCGGGTGCAGGCTACGGAGCGAGCCCGGGCGAGTGCGGAAGTACTCGGTCAGCCCGCCCACGCAGCTCGGCGTCACGCGGCTGTCGTGGACCGTAGGAGGATCCTGGAGGTAACTCAGCGCCGGCATGAGCAGCGTCCCCTCCTCACCGAGAGCCAGGAGCAGCGCTTGCACGACGGTCTCGGGGTGATCGGCGCCGACGGCGCGCAGCGAGGAATGCACCATGATAGTGGCGCCGTGCTCGAGCCCGAGCGCGCGCAGATCAGCGGCCAGGGATTCGATAGTGATCGTGTGCATCTTTCTTCAATCTTCGAGCGTGGTCGTCCATGTGGCGGCCTCGGTTCCAACCGCCGGGACGCCCGCCAATGTCCCGGTCAGCCCCTCGTCGCCCTCGACGAACACATAGCAGTGCGTCGGCACATCTGCGCGCCCGGCGAAGGTCGCCTCGATCGCCCCAGAGCCATCATCGTTTGACGCGACGAGCCGCGCGGTGCGAGTGGCGCGCACATACCGCACGGCGTCGTCCAGCGTCATAGAGATCGGATTGTACCCGCGGACGCCCTCCCAGATGCCGGCTAGCTCCTCGTCCCATACGTCCGGCGGGATGCTGTGGATGAAGTCGGTCTCGTGCGTGAACAGCACCGCCAGCGCCATACTATTCAGCGCGCGTCGCAGCTGGCGCACCCCCCGCCCCACTGTCGCCGCTACGTCCGTATCGGGCGCCCACTCGTAACCGGCATCATCCCGGATCTCGGTAACGCAGTTGAACAGCCTCCGCCCACCGAAGGTGACGAAATCGGCGTAGTACACGGGCCGGTCGCCCCGCAGCGCCGGGTCAAACAGCGCACTCCCCGGCCGCTCGTAGCGGCGGAACGGCCCTAATCGCAGCCAGGGGGTCTCGTCGCGCAGCGGCGCGTCCACATCCTGGATCTTGCCGACGAACTCCACGCCCCAGCGGTCGGTCATGTGGGCCACCGTATTCGCGCCGAGCTCATACCAGTGGGCCACAGCGTAGCGCGAGATCGGCAGCGGGCCGTGCGCGGCGTACCAGGCATCTACCGCCGCCAGGCCGCGCGCCGCCTCCACATCGTCCCACGGCCGGCCGCGCTCGTGGTCGAAGTAGATGAACTCATCGTAGGTGCCGGACCGGAGCAGGGGCGCGTCCTCGGCCCAGTGCCAGCCACCCCCGGCACGCGGCGGGCGCCCGAAGGCGTGCGGGAAGGCGGTGGCCTCGCCCCGCTCCACCAGCTCGCGCGCCTCGGCCACCGCCTCTTGGGTGAGGTTATTGAGGAACAGCCCCAGCCACGGGCGGAAGCCGTGCCGCACGGCGCTCCCGGCCCAGGAGAGCGGCGATCGGCCCCAGCGCGTCCCGCTCCCGGCCACGTCGTCCACGCGCATCGCCACGATCGGCGCCAGCCCGCGCATCACAAAGGGCTTACGCGCAGCCCACACCAGGCTACGCCACAGCAGGTCGTCCAAGCCCGCCAGCGGGCCGAGGACCTTGGTCTGCGCCCAGCGCAGCGTAGCCCAGCGCGCTATGCGGCCCTTGCCGTAGGTGCGGGCCACGAGCAGCGGCCGCCCCTCCGCCGTGAGCAGCACCGTATCGCCCGACAAGGGCAGCGGCGGCACGCTCAGGTGGCCCACGAGCGGCACGACCTCACCGGAGGTGCGGTGCGCGGTGATCGGGTGACCGTTGTCGGCCACGACAATCGACTCGGCCAGCGGCGCGAACCCCTCCTCTGGTGAGGACTCATCGCCCAGCACCAGGGCCGGGTCAAAGCACACCAGCCCGGCGCCCAGCGCCACCGCCTCCGCCAGCGCCCCCGCGCCGCCGCGCCCCAGCCGCCTCCCACGCAGGTCGAGGTCGCGCTGAGCGGCGACGACCAGCGGGCGGGCGGGGACATCTGCCGGCAGCGTATCGTGCAGCAGGTCGAGCAGATCATACGGGATGCCGAGGTGGTCGAGGTACGGCAGCGCGAGCTGCAGCGCGTCGGCGACCGACGGGGAGCCGGAGTTGACCAGCACCAGCGTGTTCGTCATCGGCATTCCTCCGTGTGGGTAGGGCCGTCTCGATGCCATCGTACCACAGAGGGCGTATTGACGCCCCACGCCGCGCTCCCTATACTGTCGGCCACGCCCACCGCAGAGAGGAGAGCAACCTATGTCAGAGCGCAAGCGCCGCCCGCAGCGCCGCGCCCCGCTCCCGGACCCCCGGGCCGGGCAGCCGCAGGCCGCCAACCCGGAGCTGCGCGCCGCGGTCCTCGAGGCCGTCGACACACAGCTGCGCGAGGGGACGCCGCCTGAGACGCGCGAGACCTTCGCGCGGCTCGTGGCGTCGGGCCACACGCCCGAGGGCGCCCGTCAGCTCCTGGCGCAAGTGGTCGTGAGCGAGATCTTCGCCGTGATGGCGAGCGGCCGGGTCTACGATCACGCGCGCTTCGTGGCCGCGCTGCGCCGCCTGCCGCAGCTCCCCGACGAGGGCGAGGGGTGAGCCTTAAGCGCCGCTACGCCTCCTCACGGGCCACGGCCGCAGGCGCGCCGACAGCCCCGCCGAACCAGCGCATGCCCAGCACGAAGACCACCAGCGCCAGCGCGACGACCCCGGCCGCGATCTGGTAGACCCGGCCGATCCCGATCTGGTCCAGCAGGATCCCGCTCGCCAGCGACCCCGTCATATGCCCAAAGGCCATCGCCGACGCCAGCAGCCCCTGCGCGGTCGCGGCGAGCTCGGGCCCCACGAGCTCGTGGATCATGGCCACCGACGCCATCAGGTACAGCCCAAAGGAGCAGCCGTGCAGCAGCTGCACCGCCGGCGCCCACTGCGCCGAGGGCACGACCGTGTACAGCAGCAGGCGCACGCAGTAGAAGACCAGCGCCACCACGAACAGGCGCCGGCTCCCCACCCGCTTCGTCAGCTTCCCCCCCAGGAACATGATAGGAAACTCGCTGACCGCCGCCACCGCGCTGGCGATGCCGAGGAGCGACGTGCCGCCGCCGAGCTCGCGGATGTAGATGCCGAACAGCGCGAAGATCGGCTGCGTGCTCGCCGACAGCAGGAAGATCGTCAGCAGCAGGACGCGCATATCCCCGCGCCGCAGCACCCCCGTCGCCCCCTGCCAGCGGTTCCGGCTGGATCGCCCGCCCTGAGCCGGCAAGCCCACCGTCGCCAGCGCGGTGATCGCCAGCGTGCCGGCGTAGCAGAGCAGGAAGAGGTACGTCACCTCGCCGCCCATCGCGTAGCCGATCAGCCAGACCGTGGCGGTGTAGCCGATCGATCCCCAGACGCGCAGCTGGCCGAAGCTCAGGCCGTGCCGCGCGCTCACGGTGACCCCATAGCTGTCGAGCAGCGGCGAGGCAGTGGTGCCGAAGAGCGCCAGGATGACGATCAGCGGTAGGACCTGCCAGAAGCTCGACGCGCCGGCAAGGAGCAGCGCCACCAGGGAGGTGGTGAGGAGCGCCGCGCGCAGGATAGCCCGGTGGGCGCTCTTGCTATCGGCCACGTAGCCCCAGATCGGCGCGAGGAAGGCCATGCCGAGCGGCAGGATGGCGTTCAGCAGGCCGAGCTGCGTGCCGCTCAGGCCGAGCCGCTGGTAGTAGAGCACGATATACGGTCCCCAGCACGCGATCCCAGCGTAGAAGGCGAAGTAGGCGCCGCTCATCCAGAGGCTCGAACGGCCGGGGACTCTCATGGCGATTCCTTCTGCTGAGCAGGCGCGGGCGTGCGTCGGCTGATCCGCGCTATCATACGCCTTGTGAGCGGAGCCCGCGCGGTGTGACTCGCTATGCACGCCCCGTTCCGCTGCGCCGCCGTGAGGGGCTCGTGAGGAGATGCCCCGATGTTGCACGACCCGACACCCCCGGCTGTAACCGAGCCGCCGTCCGCGCGCCCCGAGGTCCCTGCCCCTACCCGTCGTGTGGCGGAAGGCGTCGCGCCAGGGCCTCGGCCGGGTGCAGCGCCCGCCGCCCATCGAGATCAGCGATCTGGTGGCGGCAGCTCGTCCCGGCGGCCACCACGCACGTATCGCCCCCCGCAGCACGCACCGCGGGGAGCAGGGCTCGCTCGGCCATCGCGCGGCTCACGCTCGCGTGCTCAGCCTCATAGCCGAACGATCCAGCCATGCCGCAGCAGCCCGAGTCCACCTCGCGCACCTGGTAGCCGGCCAGGGCCAGCGCCGCGCGCGCGGGGCCGGTGCCGACCTGCGCCTTCTGATGGCAGTGGCCGTGGAGCAGCGCCTCGGCCGGGGGCGCCTCGGCCGGGGGCGCCCCGGCAAACGCCGCGCCGAACCGCTCCGCGTTGCGCGCCACAAACTCCTCGAAGGTCACGGCCAGGAGCGAGAGCTCGGCGCGGCGCGGGTGGCGCGTGAGCGTCAGGTACTCATCACGGAACGTCAGCACGCACGAGGGCTCCAGGCCGACGATCGGGATGCCGCGCTCAATGTAGGGCGCCAGGCGCTCGAAGACGCGCTCGGCGGCCAGCTTCGCCTCCGGCAGGAACCCCTTGCTCAGCAGCGTCCGGCCGCAGCAGGCGTACTCGGGCACGATCACCTCGTAGCCCGCCGCCCGCAGCACCGCGTAGGCCGCCCGCGCCACCCCCGGCTCGTGGTGCTCGGCCCAGGTGTCGGCGTACAGGACCACGGCAGAAGGATGAACGCCGAACGATGAAAGCTGAAGCTCACCAGACCCTGCCCCATCTCTCTGTCGCTGCATACCCTTCACCCAGCGCGTGAAGGTCTGTGCGGCGAAGGCCGGCAGCCGGCGGCCGGGGGTGACGCCGAGCGCCCGGGAGACGAGCGATGCCAGCGGCCGCGCGCCGAGAGCCGCATTGGCGAGATGCGCCAGCGGCGCCCAGCGCGTGACCAGCCGGCTCAGCAGCGGCATGTGCGCGAACAGCCGCGTGCGCGGCGACGCACCGTGCTCCTGACGCGAGAGGTGCAGGAACTCGCCCTTGATGCGCGTCATGTCCACCGATGAGGGGCACTCCGACTGGCAGGCCTTGCAGCCGACGCACAGCTCCATCACGCCGTGCATCTCCTCGCTCAGCAGCGCCTCGCGCGGCAGCCGCCCGTTCAGCACGTTGCGCAGCGCGTTAGCCCGGCCGCGCGTCGAGTCGCGCTCGTCTCGCGTGACCATGTAGCTCGGGCACATCGTGCCGCCCTCGACCTTGCGGCAGTACCCCTGGCCGTTGCACATCTCTACCGCGCCGGCGAACCCGCCGTCGGCCGACCAGTCGAACTGCGTGGTGAGCTCGATCGTGCGGTACCCGTCGCCGTACCGCAGGCTCTCGGTCATCGGCGGGCCGTCCACCACCTTGCCGGGGTTCATGCGGCCGTCCGGGTCGAAGGCCGCCTTCACCTGCTGGAAGGCCGCGTAGATCTCGTCGCCGAAGACGTGCCGGTTGAGCCAGGTGCGCGCCAGGCCATCGCCGTGCTCGCTCGACATCACGCCTTTGTACTGAAGCACCAGCTCGGCCGCCGCCGCGCCGATCGACCGCATCTTCTCGATGTCATCGCCGCGCTTCAGGTTGACGAACGGTAGCACGTGCAGGCAGCCGGCGGACGCGTGCGCGCCCATCGTCAGCTGCACCCCCAGATCGTCGCAGACGCGCGTCACATCGCGGATGTAGGCCGCTAGGTGTTCCACCGGCACGGCCACGTCCTCGATGAAGTTGAGCGGCTTGATATCGCCGCGCCGCCGCATCAGCAGCCCGGCCTGCGCCTTCCGCATCTGCCAGACCGTGCGCTGCGAGGCGGCGTCGAGGAAGCGGTAGGTGCGCGCCCCAACGCAGCGCGCCAGGATCACCTCCAGGCGCTCGATCTTCGCGCACACCTCGGCCTGGGTGTCGCCGTAGAACTCCACGATCAGCACCGCCTCGGGATCATCCGCGCCGATAAAGTTGGCGATGCTGAAGTCGCCGCCGGCCGCCCGCTGCATCCGCATCAGGTAGCGGTCGATGTGCTCGATCGCCGAGGGATCGCTCGCCAGCATGGCCGGCACCGCCTCGAGCGCAGCGTTCTGGTCGTCGAAGGCCACCAGCACCACCGCCGTCTCCCGCGCCAGCGGCACCAGGTTCAGCTCGACCTCGGTGACGGCGGCCAGCGTGCCCTCGCTGCCGCAGACCAGCTCAGCCAAGTTGATGTGCTCCCCACCCAGCAGCCGGTCGAGGTTGTACCCGCCGCAGCGGCGCCAGGTGTTCGGGCGGCGCGCATCGAGGGCCGGGCGAGCGCGCTCCACGATCGCCGGCACGCGCTGCCAGATCTGGCCGAGCAGCCCGCCGTGCATCACATGGTCGGCGATCGCGCGGCGCGGGGTGGGCTCGAAGCGCGCCGGGGTGCCGTCCGCGAGGACCACATCGACAGCGTGCAGGTTGTCGGCGGTCATGCGGTAGAGGATCGAGTGCGCGCCGGTGGAGTTGTTGCCGACGATCCCGCCCACGGTGCAGACCACCGACGAGGCCGGGTCAGGGCCGAACTTCAGCCCCTGCCGCCCGAGGCGGTCGTTGAGCGCCTGGAGCGTCATGCCGGGCTGGACGCGGGCGCGGCGGGCGGCGGCGTCCACTTCCAGCAGGCCGTGCATGTGCTTGGTGGTGTCGATCACCACCGCGGCGCCCACCGCCTGGCCGGCCAGGCTGCTGCCCCCGCCGCGCGGGAGCACCGGCAGGCCGAGGCGCGCCGCGTGGCCCATCGCCGCCGCGATATCGTCGCGGTCGCGCGGCAGCACCACCGCCAGTGGCTCGATCTGGTAGTTGGAGGCGTCGGTCGCGTACAGCGCGCGGGTCATGCGGTCCACGCGCACCTCGCCGTGCAGGTCGCGGCGGCTGGCGTGGGCGAACTCCTGGATGCTGTCTGACATGGTTACACTCCCGCAACCCTCGGTTAATCCGTGAGAAAAGTCACATGGCCGCGGATGCGCCCACTGCTATCCTTCTGGCAGATGAAACGAGCACCGCCCGCACCGAGCGCGGGACCGCTTGAAAGGATAGCAGAATGAACCGCCGAACGATCGGAATCAGCACACTCGCGGCCCTGTTAATCGCCGCCGTCGCACTTCTGGCTCTGAACATGCTGCCGCTGGGCAGCCAGCAGAAGGTCCAGGCACAGGCCGACCCGACGGTGCGCCCGGCCGACCCGGCCGCCGTCAACGTGATGAAGGACCCCGCAGATATCCCGCCACCGATCGCTCGCGGCGAGGCGCAGCACCACGACCTGCAGGTCACCACCAAGGAGGTCGTCGGGGTGCTGGAGGACGGCACGACCTACACATACTGGACGTTCGACGGCACGGTGCCCGGCCCGATGCTGCGCGTACGCAAGGGCGATACGGTGACGCTGCACCTGAGCAACGACAAGAGCAGCACGGCGCCGCACTCGATCGACCTGCACGCCGTGACCGGCCCGGGCGGCGGCGCGGTGGCCACGCAGGTGGCCCCCGGCGAGACGAAGGAGTTCACGTTCAAGGCGATGAACGAGGGGGTGTACGTCTACCACTGCGCGACGCCCCACATCCCGACGCACATCTCGAACGGGATGTACGGCCTGATCGTGGTGGAGCCCGAGGCGGGCCTGGCGCAGGTGGACCGCGAGTTCTACGTGATGCAGGGCGACATCTACACCCAGCAGCCGCGCGGCACCAAGGGCCACCTGGGCCTGAGCAGCAAGCTGATGCGCGACGAGACGCCGAGCTTCGTGGTCTTCAACGGCAAGGCCGCCGGCCTTACGGGTGAAGGCGCGATGAAGGTCAAGGTCGGCGAGACGGTGCGGCTGTTCGTGGGCGTGGGCGGCCCGAACGTGGCGAGCAACTTCCACGTCATCGGCGAGATCTTCGACACGGTCCACGAGGAGGGCGCGAGCGAGGGCACGCACAACGTGCAGACCACGCTCATCCCGGCGGGCGGCGCGGCCTGGGTCGAGTTCAAGGTGGACGTGCCCGGCACCTACACGCTAGTGGACCACGCGCTGAGCCGGGCGCTGGACAAGGGCGCGGTGGCGCAGATCGTCGCCGAGGGTGAGGCGAACCCGGAGGTCTTCGACGTGCCGGCCGGCACGAACATGAACGGTCACTAGTCGCCTCTGCTCAACGGCGAGCTGGCGGACGCGGGCGGGGCAGCAGTGCCCCGCCCGCGTCGTTCGTTTGGCGCAGACCCTCCTCCTAGCGAAGGATCGGAGATCCGGGCCGCGCGCCGATGCGTCGTGGCACGCGGTGTGCTTTACTTAGCAGCAGAACGAAACGATGATCGCGGCGGTCATCACGACGCTGGTAAGCGTCACCCCAGAAGCCTGCACGCCGCCCTCAGCACACCCCAGGCCGCCCGTATGGGCGGCTTTCCTCATGTCTTACTCGCCCAGCAACCACGCGACGATCGGCAGGTCGGCGGGGGGCATGGGATAGGCCAGAAGCTCGACCGGCGCAACCCACACCACGGCGTCGTGGTCCGTGAGCCGCAGCTCGCCGCCGAGCACGCGCGCTTCGTAGGCGTGCAGGTCCACCGTGATATGCGAGTAGGCATGGCGGCTGGTGAGGATGTACGCGCCCACCTCGGCCGCCACGCCGAACTCCTCGGCCAGCTCGCGCGCCAGGCAGGCCTCGGGGGTCTCGCCGGGCTCGATCTTGCCACCGGGGAACTCCCACAGCCCGGCCAGCGCCTTTCCCGGCCCGCGCCGCGCGATCAGCACCGTATCTCCCCGGCGCACCACCGCCGCCGTCACCGCCACCGGCGGGCGCTCGCCCTCAGCGGGTGTCGCCATCGCCGCGGATCTGGCCGCGCTCCAGGCGCGAGAAGAGCTTCTCCAGGTTGGCGGCCGCCACGTCGGACAGCGACAGGTTCAGCTCGGTGCAGATCTGCGCCAGGTACCACAGCACATCGCCGAGCTCCTGCTTCAGCGCCTCGCGGTCGGCGTCAGTGATCACGCCACCACGGTCGCGGAAGATCTTCTTGATCTTGCCGGCCACCTCGCCGGCCTCATTCGTCAGCCCGAGGGTGGGGTAGACGATCGGGTGGTCCACTTGGATCTCGCTCCAGGTCCTGCGCGAGAGGCGCTGGTACTCGTCGAAGTGCTCGCTCTGCATGGGTCTCCTCCGGGCGTGTCCGGACGCTATACTAGCACGCTTCTGCCAGCACGCCCACCTCGCGCAGCCCCGGCCGCACAGCGCTCATCCCAGCCTCGCCCGCCGCCGCAGGTCCGGGTCGCGCACGTCGAGCTCCTGCCCCGCAAGGTCGGCCGCAGCGTCGGTGCAGAGCCAGGCCGCCGCCAGCGCCGGGCCGCGCGGGTCGGCCAGGTCCTCGCGCCGCAGCCGGCTCACCTCGTTCACGCCCGAGGCGCGGATCTCGCCCTGCATGCCGGTGTCCACCACGCCCGGCTTCAGCCCGTAGGCCCGCACGCCGCGCGGCCCAGCCTCGAGCGCCAGCGATCGGGTGAGCATGGCCATCCCTGCCTTCCCGGCGCAGTAGGCGCTCCACCCCTCGAGCGGCCGGTGGGCCGCGCCCGAGCTGATGTTGATGATCACGCCGCCCCCCTGCGCCAGCATGTGCGGCAGCGCGGCGCGGCAGCCGTGCATCGCCCCCACCAGGTTGACGGTGATGTTCTCGGCCCACGCCGCCGGGTCGGCCTCCTCCAGCCGCGCGATCGGCCCGATCACCCCGGCGTTGTTCACCAGGATGTCCAGGCGGCCGAAGCGCTCTACCGACCCTTCCACAGCCGCCTCCACCTCCGCGTAGCGCGTCACGTCGCAGGGCTGCACCAGGTACTGCCCGCCCACACCGCGCAGCGAGGCCTCGAGCTCATCCGCCGTGGAGAGCAGCCGCACCCCCGCCACCACCGCCGCGCCCGCGCGCAGGAGCTCGAGCGCCACCGCCGCGCCGATCCCGCGCGCCGCCCCGGTCACCAGCGCCACCTTCCCCGAAAGATCGTATGGAGCCATGAAGAGTCTACCTCAACATCAGGCCAGCTTCCCGCCCAGCAGCCACCGGCGGGCCTCCTCCTCCTCGCCGAAGACGCGCACCACCGCCCCCTCGTTCACCGCGACATTCTCGAAGAAATGCGAGATATCCTCCGCCCGGGCGATGAACGCAACCTTCAGGCGCCTGCCCCACACCTGACCGGCGCGCTTCCCCACGAGAAACCGGTCGAGCTGCGGGATCGAGCCCGACATCTGCCGCATGTCCACCAGCACGCACTGCCGCCCACGCGCCCGGGCGTGCTCGGCGATCGCTACAATCGCGGCGTCCGCCCCCGCACGCCCGCCGTAACTACCCACCGCCCGCACGACCAGAATCGCACCATCGTCCTCGTACCTCAGGTCGACTGGCATGGACGACCTCCTGTTGGCCGTGGCGTTTCTGGGATACCAGCCAGAAACGCAGCCACAGAGAGCGCAGAGCAGATATGCTCGACCCCGCTCGATCTGCTCTGTGCCCTCGGCAGCGCACACGCAGCCGAAGTTCTAGCTGAGCCCCTCGAGCGCCCCGCGCATCCGCTCAAGCCCCTCCAGCAGCAGCGCGCGCGGCGTGGCGAAGTTAAACCGCACGAAGCCCTCGCCGCCGCGGCCGAAGTCGGCGCCCCTGGAGAGCGCCACCTTCCCCTCCTTCAGGAAGAAGGCATACGGGTCCCCCGTGATGCCCGCGCCCCGACAGTCGATCCAGCCGAGGTAGGTCGCCTCCGGGACGGTGGTGCGGAGCTGCGGCATGTGCTCGACCAGGTAGCTCACGTACAGGTCGCGGTTGGCGGCCAGGTACGGCAGCAGCGCCTCGAGCCACGGGCCGCCCTCGGTGTAGGCGGCCAGCGTCGCCAGCGGCCCCATGATGTTGATATGCGGCACAATGCCGTTCTCGGCGGCGAGGACGCGCTTGCGCAGCTCGGGGTTCGTCACGATCGCGAAGCCGCACTTCAGCCCCGGCAGGTTGAAGGTCTTGCTCGGCGCCATCAGCGTGATCGTGCGGTCGGCGATCTCGGGCGAGAGCGCCGCGATCGGCGTGTGCGCCCCGCCGAGCAGCAGGTCGCAGTGGATCTCGTCCGAGCAGATGATGACGTCGTGCCGCGCGCAGACCTCGGCGAACCGCTCAAGCGTGGCGCGGTCGTAGGCCACGCCGGTGGGGTTGTGGGGGTTGCACAGCAGGAACATCCGCGTCCGCTCGTGGAACGCCGCCTCGAACGCGTCGAAGTCGACCTCGTAGCCGATCGTGCGATCGTGCTGCACCAGCCGCAGCTCGACGGTATCGCACGTGAGCTGGAAGTTCCCCGGCGCGCTGAGGAACGGCGGGTACACCGGCGTTAGCGTCAGGATGCTGTCGCCGGGCGACCCGGCCGCGCGACAGACCACGTTGATGCCCGTGACGAGGCTCGGCAGGAACACGATCTGGTCAGGTGTCACGCTCCACTGGTAGAGGCGGGCCATACGCTCGCAGATCACCTCCGCCAGCCGCGCCGGGTGCGACTCGTAGCCGAAGAAGCCGTGGGCCACGCGCTCCTGGAGGGCGCGCACCACCGGCTCGGGCGAGGGGAAGTCCATGTCCGCGACCCACATGGGCAGGACGTCTTCCGGGAAGTACTCCCACTTGGCGCTACCGGTCCCGCGGCGCTCGATGATCTGGTCGAAGTTGAACATTCGCGGTGTCTCGTTTCTGTAGTGCAACAACAGAGCTGAGGGGTCCAATTACTATAGCATAGGCGGCGGAGGTGGCCGGAGACCACGATCCGCGCCGCTCCCTATGCTATGATGCGCCATCCATCGCTCGATCGAGGACCCCATCCATGCAGCGACTCCACTTCGCGGGCACAGCCGAGTACGCGGCGTGCTTCACGGACCCGGACTTCTGGCGGCCGTACGTCGAGACGGTCTGCGACCGCCTCGGCCTCGGCTCCCGGCGAGTGATTCGCGCCGGCCTGCCCGGGACGAACGCCGTGTTCCTGGTGGACGGCACCTGGGCGGTGAAGCTCTACCCCGATCTGTTCGGCGGACAGGCCAGCTTCCCAGCGGAGGTCGAGCTCTACGGGCTGGTGGCCCGCGCCGGCCTGCCCGCCCCGGCACTGGTGGCCCACGGCGCGCTGTTCGACGACGACCTGCCCTGGCGCTGGCCCTACATCGTCACGCGCGTCATCCCCGGCGGCAGCCTCGGCGAGTCACAGGTGTCCGACGACGACCGGCTGGCGCTGGCCCGCTGGCTCGGCCCGCTCGTGCGCTCGATCCACCGCCTCCCGCTCGAGGGCTGCATCTCGCTCCAGCCCGACTGGGATGGCTTCGCGGCCTACCTCGAGGCCCAGCGCGCCGGGGTCGCCGCGCGCCACGCGGGCTGGGGCATGCCCGCGCACCTGGCGGCCCAGCTCGACGCCTACATCCCCCCGGTCGCCGCGCTCATCGACCGCGAGGCCCCGCCGGCGGTGATGCACTGCGACCTGAACCACGACCACGTCCTCGGCCTGGAGGAGGGCGGGCGCTGGCGGCCAACCGGCATCATCGACTTCGGCGACGCGCGCGTGGGCGACCCGGCCTACGAGCTGGGCGCCCTGCACCTCGGCCTGTTCCACAGCGATAGGCGCCTGCTCCGCGCGTTCCTCGACAGCTACGGCTGGGAGATCCACCCCGGCTTCCCGCGCCGCGCGATGTGCATGGCGCTGCTCCACGAGTGCAATGTGCTCTGGTCGGTATTCGAGGACCTGCCCCACGCCGCGGAGGTTGCGACGCTGGAGGAGCTCGAGCAGCTCGTCTGGGACGTGAGTCTTGAGTCTTCAGTCTTGAGTCTTCAGTCTTGAGTCTTGAGCGCCCCTACCCATCCCCCCGCCACGGGAGCCGGGGAGCGCGAGGGGAGACCCCTCGCAGGTGGTGGCCGGGTCCAGGCGGGGAGCGCAAGGGAAGCCCCTCGCAGGTGGTGGCCGGGTCCAGGCGGGGAGCGCGAGGGGAAGCCCCTCGCAGTAACATTTCCTACTAACTCGTGGTGCGCGCGAGCGCACCACGAGCACAACAAAGGAGAGACCATGTCAGTGCTGCTGCTCGGCTTCGAGCCGGGCGACATCGGGCCCGAGCGCGCGGCGCAGGTCGAAGCCCTCGCCCCCGACATGCGCGTGGTCGTCACACGCGACCGCGCCGCGATCGAGGCGCTGCTGGACGAGGTCGAGGTCGCAGCCGGCTGGTTCCCGCCCGAGCTCGCGGCCCGCGCCCCGCAGCTGCGCTGGTTCCAGCAGTGGGGGGCCGGCGCCGACTGGCTGCTGCGCCACCCCGAGGCGGTGGACCACGGCTTCGTGCTCACCAACGCCTCCGGCGTCCACGCCGTCCCGATCAGCGAGCACATCATCGGGACGCTGCTGATGTTCAGCCGCGGGCTGCACCTGGCCGTGCGGGCCCAGGCGCGCCGCGAGTGGTGGCGCCCGGCGCGGCGCGACGAGCTCTTCGAGCTGGCGGGCAAGACCATGCTGCTCGTAGGCGTGGGCGCGATCGGCGTACGTACAGCAGAGCTGGCGGTGGCGCTGGGGATGCGCGTCGAGGGGGTGCGCCGCGACCCGAGCGTGGGGGCGCCTGGAGTGGCGGCGATGTACGGGCCGGAGCGGCTGGCCGAGCGCCTGCCGCACGCCGACGTCGTGGTGTTGACCATCCCGCTCAGCCATGCGACGCGCGGGATGATCGGGGAGGCCGAGATCGGCGCCATGAAACCCGGCGCCTACCTGGTGAACATCGGGCGCGGCGGCACGGTGGACGAGGACGCGCTCGCCGATGCGATCCGCGCGGGGCGGCTGGCCGGCGCGGCCCTCGACGTGTTCGCCGAGGAGCCGCTGCCGCCCAGCTCGCCCCTGTGGGACCTGGAGCGCGTGATCATCACCGCGCACTACGCGGGCAACACCCCCGCGTACGACGACCGCGCGATGGAGATCTTCCTCGACAACCTGCGCCGCTACCGCGCCGGCGAGCCGCTCCGCAACGTCGTGGACAAGCGCGAGGGCTACTAGCGCAGCCGCTCGCGCACCGCCGCGATGATCGTCTCCTTGGCCGGGAAGCCGCCGTCGCGGTACATCGAGTGCACCAGCTCCCCGGCCACCACCACGTCGAACGCACCCTCCTGCCAGGGGATGATCTCGATCGACGCCAGGTCGTAGGTGAAGGTGTGCATCAGCGCCGAGGTCAGCTCGATCGTCTGCGGCTCGTAGCCGCACGACGCGCAGTACACAATGCTCACCTTCACCGGCTGGCGGCCGGCACTCCCGCTCTCAAACATCTCCATCGCGGCTACGCCTTCGGCAGGCCGGCGGCGATCAGCTCGCGGATCTCGCGCGCCACCTCGCTGTCGGACTGGGCGCGCGTCCGGGCGCGGAACTCGCCGAAGAACTGCATCATGCGGTTGCGCGCCGCCTCGGGCATCAGCGCCGGCGACATGCCCGGCTCTACGCCCTGCATGGCCGGGTCGGTGGCGTAGAGCTCCCCGATCGCCTGCCCCATCAGCCCGCTGATCACCGCCGGGCGCTCGATCCAGTAACCCAGCTCGCGGAAGTCCCCGTCGAAGAACACGAAGGTCGGCACCGAGCGGTGCTGCCCGTCCTTCAGGTACTGGTCCGTGATGTCCAGGTTCTGGTCGCGCAGGAAGAAGCGCAGGTCGAGCTTGCCGCTCTCCTCCGCCAGGCGCGCCAGCACCGGGATGTTGTTCATCGCGTCGCCGCACCAGTCCTCGGTGATCACCAGCGCGTGCACCCTCTCAGGGAGCTGCGTGAAGAACGCTATCTCCTCGGCCGGCAGCTCGAGCGAGCGCTCGTTCTCCTCCAGCCGGTCGCGGTTGCGCGTCATCTGCGCCTTGTAGGCGTCGTAGGTCATGCCCTGCTCGAAGCGCTCGCGAGTGACGGTCATAAAAACCCTTCCCCCTGCTCTACCCTATCCCTATAGCACCTACGCGCCGGATTATACGGCGGATTGACACTCCCGCGCGACGGATGCCTGCAAACATACGGTGATCGCACGGAGGGTGCCGCCAGGAGCCCGCCCTGGCCAGCAGTGGTATAGTGACTACTCCCCCGGCTAAAGCCTGGGGGCTTCCTGGGGCTCGTACCCCTGAGACGGTAGTCCCCGTCTCAAAATGTTGTAGGCCGCATTGAGATCCCGGTCGATCTCTAGGCCACAATGAGGACATTGATGTACTCGGACAGACAAGGCTTTCTTCACCACCGCCCCGCAGCGACTACACTGCTGGCTTGTGCCACGGGGATCAACCAATACCACACACCGACCGGCACCTTCCGCCTTGTTGGTGGTGTACTGAATGAGCTGTCCCCAGGCCGCGTCAGCAATCGACTTCGCAAGGCAGTGGTTCTTGACCATCCGCGTGATGCTCAGATCCTCGAACACGACAGTGCCGAAGCGGTCAACCAGCTTCCGGCTTTCCTGATGCGCGAAGTTCTTGCGCCGGTTCGCAATCCGCTCGTGGATGCGGGCGACCACCTTCCGGCGTTTTGCCCGTTCGAACGTCCCCTTCGGCTGCTCACTCAACCGGCGCTGCGCCCGCGCAAGATCGCGCTCGTCCTGACGGAAGAAGCGCGGGTTTGCTATCGTCTCGCCGGTCGAGAGGGTCGCAAACTTCTCCAAGCCAACATCCACCCCAACCGCCGCATCCGGCACATCCGTAGGCGGCTCGACCTCCCGCTCGACGGCAAACGACACAAACCACTTGCCCGTGCTGCTGCGGCGCAGCGTCACCGTCTTGATGCGCCCCTCGACCGGACGATGCAGGTTGACCCGCACCGAGCCGATCTTGCTCAGGACGAGCGCGGTTCCTTCCAGCCGTGCCCCGTTGCCGTATTGGGGATAGGTGATGCTGTCGTAGCGCCCGAAGCCTTTGAAACGCGGGTATCCGGGCTCCTCGCCCGCCTTCACTCTGCGGAAGAACGCCTTGAACGCCAGGTCGAGCCGCACCTGGACGTTCTGCAACACCTGGGAGTGGACCCGCTTCAACGCGGGGCGTTCCGCTTTCCAGTCGGGAAGGAGAGTTTGCGTAGCGTACAGACTGAGGGTTTCGCCCTGCTCCTCCCACGCCCGCTTGCGGGTCGCCAACGTCTCGTTGTAGACCCAGCGGCAGGTTTCCAGCATCTCACCCAACAGGCGTTCCTGGCCTTTGGTGAGCCAGAGACGGTACTGATATGCGGATTTAAGGGTGAGCGGCATACCAATAGAGTAGGACAAAACCGTGTAGAACACAAGTGCTATCCGTGCCTGCCAGTGGGCTGCATTGGCATTGCGTTGACGCGCTTCATCCCACCCGTAAACGGTGTGGGCTTTCGCGCGAGGTTTCTGTAATCCTATCCAATCACCACCACCGCGAGGAGCACTATGCGCCAGCCCGAAGGCACGGTCATCATCACGTGCGCGCTGACCGGCGGCATCCACGGCAAGGAGGCCAACCCCAACCTCCCCGAGCAGCCGGACGAGATCGTCGAGCAGGGGGTCGCGGCCTGGCGCGCCGGCGCGGCCGTCCTGCACATCCACGCCCGCAACCCGGACGGCAGCAACACGATGGACCCGGCGGTCTACGCCGAGCTCCACGAGCGCCTCTGCGCGGAGACCGACGCGGTCGTCCAGCTCACCACCGGCGGCAGCCCGGTGCTCCCCGTCGAGGACCGGCTCAACACGGTGCGCCTGTCGCCCGAGATGGCCTCGCTCAATCTGGGCCTGCTGAACTTCTTCATCCGCGGCAAGCAGGTCTTCTTCAGCAACCACCGCTCGGACATCGAGCGCTTCGCCGAGGAGATGCGCGCCCGCGGCGTCAAGCCCGAGCTCGAGGCCTACAACGAGGCGATGATCGAGGAGGCCGAGCACCTGATCGCCCGCGGCCTGCTCGCGCCCCCCTACGTGCTGAACTGCGTCCTGCATACGCCCACGCAGGGCGGGCTGCGGGGCACGCCGCGCAACCTGATGGGCATGGTCGAGCGCCTGCCGGCCGACACGATCTGCTTCGTGAGCTCGATGGGCCGCACGCAGCTCCCCATCACGACGATGGCCCTGGCGATGGGCCTGAACGTGCGCGTCGGCATGGAGGACAACGTGTACTACCGCCGCGGCGAGCTCGTCGAGCACAACGCGCGCCTGGTGGAGCGCACGGTTCGCATCGCCCGCGAGCTGGAGCGCCGCCCCGCCACCCCCGACGAGGCCCGCGCGATCCTGGGGCTGCGCGGCCGCGCCCCGGGCCGCACGCCAGAGTGAGCTAGCCACAGAGGGCACCGAGGGCACCGAGAAAGAAGTTGTCTCGGTGTCCTCTGTGGCAGAAGAGGAGTTTGTATGTCCCACCCCCTGTTCGACATCACCGGGCGCACGGTCGTGATCACCGGGGCCGGGCGCGGGCTCGGCGCGGGCCTGGCCGATGCCTTCGCCGCCGCCGGGGCCCGCGTCGTCTGCGGCGACGTGAGCCTGGAGCTGGCGCGTGGCACCGCCGCCCGCGTCGCCGAGCGCGGCGCCGAGGCCCTGGCCCTGCGCTGCGATATCCGCGACCGGGAGGAGGTCCAGGCGCTCTGCGACGCGGCGCTGGAGCGCTTCGGCGCGCTCGACGTGCTCGTGAACAACGCCGGCGTCAACACCCCCAAGCCGGCCGAGGAGCTCGCCCCCGAGGAGTGGGAGCGCGTCGTGGGAACAAACCTCACCGGCACCTGGCTCTGCTGCCAGGCGGCCGGCGCCGTCATGCTGCGGCAGGGCTCCGGCGCGATCATCAACATCTGCTCGATCCACGGCCACGTCGGCAGCTACGTCCACCAGGCCGCGGCCTACAACGCGAGCAAGGCCGGCGTCATCAATCTGACCCGCTCGCTCGCGCTAGAGTGGGGGCCGCGCGGCGTCCGCGTGAACGGCATCTCCCCCGGCCCGCTCGCCACCGAGCTCATGGCGCAGCGCCTCGCCAACCCGGAGTACGTCCGCAAGCTGATGGAGCGCATGGCGATCCGCCGCGTCGGCACGCCCGAGGACATCGCCGGCGCAGCGCTGTTCCTGGCCTCCCCCGCCGCGGCCTGGGTCACCGGCCAGATCCTCGCGGTGGACGGCGGCTGGCTCGCGGCCTGAGCCCGCCCCGCGCTACAGCCCTACCTCGGCGGCGGCGTTCTCGCGGAAGACGCCGCCGGCCCGCACGTAGCGGTCGAGCATCTGGCGGCTGCGGTGTCCGGTCTGCCGCATGATCGCGCGGTCGCTCACCCCCGCCGCCGCCGCCGAGGTGGCGAACCCGGCGCGCAGGCTGTGCCCCGCGTAATCCGCCGGGTCGAACCCTGCCGCCGCCGCCGCCCGCTGCACCACCCGCGCCACGCTCCGGTCGCTCAGGCGCGCCGCGCCCACTCGCCCCCAGCGGTCCACCCTGCGGAAGAGCGGCCCCTCGGTGATCGCTGCCGCCCTCACCCAGGCCTGGAGGGCGCGCACCGGGCATGTCCCAGCGTTCTTTCCCAGCGGGATGCCCTTCGTCTCGCCGCGCCCCTCCTGGTCGGTCTTCGAGCGCCGCAGCCGCAGCAGCATCCCCTCCGGCGCGAAGGTGACGTCCGCCGCGTCCAGCGCCACCAGCTCCGAGCGCCGGAAGGCCCCCGCGAACCCCACCAGCAGCAGCGCCCGGTCGCGCAGCCCGGCCAGGTCGTCCCCCAGCGCCGCCACCAGCGCCCGCACGACCTCGGTCCCCGCCGCGGCCTTCTGCGCCGGCGCCGTCCCGCGCACTCGCCGGATCCCCTTCAGCACCGTCCGCACCTGCTCGTCCCGCGTCGGGCTGGGGTGCCCCGCGAGCTGGTGGGCCTGCGAGATGCTGGCGAGGCGCCGCTGCAGCGTAGACGGCTTGAGGCGCGCCGCGCTCTCGGCCAGGTAGGCGGCGACGGTGACGGGTGCGGCTGGCAGGTGCGGCAGCGCGCGCGCCTCACACCACCTCGAGAAGTCGCGCCAGTCGGCCTGGTACGCCCGCCGCGTGGCCGCGGACCGGCTCTGCTCCGCGAAGCGCCGGACCGCCTCCAGCGCCGCCCGCGTGAGCGCTTCCGGCGCCGTCGCCCGAGGTGTGATGCTGTCTCCCATCTCCACTCCACCTCCCTCTACATAGGTGCCTCACGGTCAGTCTAACACGTCCGATAAGAAGAATTTATCAGACGTGAGCTCTGCCTCTGGTGCCTATCCGGTTACGCTGTGCCGCTACTCTCTCAGACGAGCGCACGCCATCCCCTCGCCCGCCACTTTGTCCGGCAGCGCTCTAAGGAGATGTATGCCCCGCCGCAACATGCTCGCCGCCCTCACCCTGGCGATCCTCCTGCTCACCACCCTCACGCCGGCCACCGCCGCGCAATCCCCTGCCGATACGCCCTACGCCCCCGAGCCCGCCCTGCTCACGCGCCTCAAGAGCGCCGCCGGCGGCCAGGCCGACGTGTACCGCCACGCGGAGACCGGCGCCGTCCGCTTCCTCGACCTCCAGGCGCAGCCGGTGGCGGTGACGTCCAGCCTCGTCGCTCAGACGCCCGAGCAGGCGTCACGGGCCTTCCTCGCGCGCTATGGCCAGCTCTTCGGCCTGCGTGACCAG
Organism: Chloroflexota bacterium; assembly: GCA_039805565.1. Taxonomy (GTDB): domain Bacteria; phylum Chloroflexota; class Chloroflexia; order Chloroflexales; family Roseiflexaceae; genus CALJIC01. Next base: position 23,184 of record JBDLTZ010000194.1, read on the forward strand.
GCCCGCGAGCTGGTGGTGAAGCGGCAGACGGCGGCCCACGGCCGGTCGCTCACGCGCTTCCAGCAGGTGTACCAGGGCGTCCCCGTGCTCGGCGGCGAGCTGATCGTCCAGACCGACGCCCGCCGCGCGGTGGTGTCCGCCGGCGGCGAGCTGCTGCCCAGGCTCAGCCTCGCGATCCAGCCGCGCATCCAGCCGGCCTCGGCTGTGCAAGAGGCACTCGCAGTGACCGCTAGCGTCCATGGCGCGGATGTGTCCAACCTCCAGAGCACGCAGCCGGAGCTCTGGATCTACGACCCCGCGCTGCTCGGCGGGCCCGGGCTCCGCGTCACGCGCCTGGTCTGGCGCGTTGAGATCACGCCCCGCGCCAGCGGCCTCCCGATCCGTGAGCTCGTGCTGATCGACGCGCAGGTCGGCGCTGTGGCGCTGCACTTCAACCAGATCGCCGACGCCCGCAGCCGCGTGGTGTGCAACGACAACAACGTGCCGGACGCGGACGGCGACGCGGCTAACAACTGCGTCCCGGCGCGCTACGTCCGTGTCGAGGGCCAGCCGGCCACCGGCGTCGCCGACGTTGACATGGCCTACGACTACGCCGGCGACACCTACGACTACTTCTTCAACAACTTCGGCCGCGATAGCCTCGACGGCCGGGGCATGACGCTGGTCTCGCTCGTCAAGTACTGCCCGGATGCGAGCGGCTGCCCCTATGAGAACGCGTTCTGGAACGGCCAGCAGATGACCTACGGCGACGGCTTCGCGTCGGCGGACGACGTGGTGGGGCACGAGCTCGCGCACGGGCTCACCGAGTTCACCTCTAACCTGTTGTACTACTACCAGTCCGGCGCCATCAACGAGTCGCTCTCTGACGTCTTCGGCGAGCTGATCGACCAGGCCAACGGCGACGGCACCGATACGCCGGCCGTGCGCTGGCTCATGGGCGAGGACCTCTCATCGCTCGGCGTCATCCGCAACATGGCCGATCCGACCAGCCTCCCGGCGGGCGTCAACGGGCCGTACTTCTCCCCGGCCCCCGATCGCATGACGAGCTCGCACTATTGGGGCGCGATCGGCGATAACGGCGGCGTCCACACCAACAGCGGCGTCAACAACAAGGCCGCCTTTCTCATGACCGACGGCGGGACGTTCAACGGCCAGACGGTCGCCGGCCTCGGCGCGCTGAAGACCGGGGCGATCTACTATACCCTGCAGACCTCGTTCCTCACCTCCGCCTCGGACTACCAGGATCTCTCCACCGGCCTGCCCGCCGCCTGCGACCTGCTCGCTTCGGCCGGCTCCTACGGGGTCACGGCCGGCAACTGCGGCGAGGTCCGCAAGGTGGTCACGGCCACTGAGATGGGCCAAGCCCCCCCCGCGGCCCCGACGGTCGACGCGCCGATCTGTGCGGTTGGGCTGTACCCCGCGGACGTGTTCGCCGATGACTTCGAGGACTCCTCAAACGGCATGTGGGCGTCGTCCGCTGCCGCCGGCGAGAGCACATGGTACTACCCGATGTCGGCCAACCCCTTCGGCTGGAGCGCCTCGTACGCCACCAGCGGCACAGGAAATCTGTGGGGCTACGCGCCTAGCGGCGAGAAGGACACGGCTATCGCGATGACAGAGAATGTCACCGTGCCCGCCGACGCGTTCCTCCACTTCCGCCACGCCTTCGACTTTCAAGGCTCTGACCCCAACTTCTACGACGGCGGCGTGGTCGAGTACAGCACCAACGCCGGCGCGACCTGGTCTGATGCCGGGGCGCTGTTCACCCATGGTGGCTACAACGCGACACTCTTCACCGGCAGAGACAACCCGCTCTCTACTAGACAAGCCTTCGGCAGCGTCAGCAACGGCTACGGCGCAAGCCGCCTCGACCTGAGCACGCTCGCCGGAGAGCAGGTGCGCTTCCGCTTCCGTATCGGCAGCGATGAGCCAACCATGCCAGAGTACGACTGGTTCTACGGCTGGTTCATCGATGACCTGCGCGTCTACACCTGTGGCAACACCCCTCCGTCTTCGCCGGCCACACCCCTGATCGCACCGCTGTACGGTGATTGGGGCCGGCCGGGGAGCACGTTTATCTTTGGCGTGCAGGGCTTCCAATCTGATGAAGAGGTCGCCATCACCGTGGGCGGTGCGCGGGTGTTGCTGGCGACGGTGGGCACGGACGGGAGGCTGACGTTCATCGTCACGTTCGACACGTTTGCCGCCGAGCGTACCTACACCATTGGCATCACCCCAGTCTCCGGACAGCAGCTGGCCACCACCCACTCTACCGAGATCACAGTGACCATCGACGCTACCGCGCCGCTGCTCTCGCCGCCAGTCGATCCCGCGCTGCCCCGCGTGGCGCTGGCCCCGCCGCACGCCGCCTATCTGCCGCTCGCCGGGCGGTAGAAGTGCGGCGCCGCGGGCGTCATCCCAAAGAAAGACTATACTGGTGCAGGCCCGTGCCCTCGGCGCGGGCCTGCACTGGTTTTTCCCAACATACTTCGGAGGATACCTGTGGAATACCGCGATCTTGGCCGCACCGGCTACCGCGTCTCGTCTATCAGCTTCGGCGCCTGGGCGATCGGCGGCACCTGGGGCCACGTCGATGAGCGCGACGCGCTCGGCGCCCTGCACCGGGCGCTCGACCTGGGGGTGAACTTCTTCGACACGGCCGACGTCTACGGCGACGGGCGCAGCGAGCGGCTGCTCGCCCAGCTCCGCCGCGAGCGCAGCGAGCCGTTCTATGTGGCCACCAAGGCCGGCCGCCGCCTCAGCCCCCACGTCGCCGAGGGCTACACCCGCGAGAACCTGGAGGCGTTCGTCGACCGCAGCCTGAAGAACCTCGAGGTCGAGGCGCTCGACCTGCTCCAGCTCCACTGCCCGCCCACCGCCGTGTACGACGACGACGCCGTGTTCGATGCACTCGACGGGCTCGTGGCGGCCGGGAAGCTCCGCCACTACGGCGTGAGCGTGGAGAAGGTCTCCGAGGCGCTGCGGGCCACCGAGCGCCCCGGCGTCCAGAGCGTCCAGATCATCTTCAATATGTTCCGCCTGAAGCCGGCCGAGGAGTTCTTCGCCGCCGCGCAGCAGCGCCAGGTCGGCATTATCGCGCGCGTACCCCTCGCCAGCGGCCTCCTCACCGGCAAGCTGCGCGCCGACTCGAGCTTCAGCGCCGACGACCACCGGACGTTCAACCGGCATGGCGAGGCCTTCGACCGCGGCGAGACCTTCTCCGGCGTGGACTACGCCACCGGCCTGCGCGCGGTGGAGGAGCTGCGGCCGCTCGTCCCCGCCGGCGCGACGCTGGCCCAGCTGGCGCTGCGCTGGATCACGATGTTCCCGGCCGTGACATGCGCCATCCCCGGCGCGAAGAACGCCCAGCAGGTGGAGCAGAATGTGGGCGCGGCTGCGCTGCCGCCCCTGGAGGACGGGGCTATGCAGGCGGTGCGCGACGTGTACGACCGCCACATCCGCGCCCTGGTGCACGAGCTCTGGTAGACCCGCTTCGGATTGCTCTGCCACGCGACCCGGCGAGCGGGGAAAGAGGAGAGGAGACCCATGCACGGCGAGTACAAAGTCCCCGGCGGCAAACTGGTGGTGGTGGACCTGGAGGTGGTGGATGGGTGGCTGCGCGGCGTCGAGCTGAGCGGCGACTTCTTCCTGGCGCCTGAGGAGGCGCTGGGCTGGATGACAGCCGCGCTCGAGGGGCTGCCGGCCAGCACCAGCGAGGTGGAGATCGCGCGGCTGGTGGCCGAGGCGGCGGCGGGCGCGGAGCTGCTGGGGATCACCCCCGAGGGCGTAGCCCAGGCTGTGCGGCGCGCGGTTGAGGAGGGTGCGCGATGAGCGAGTCCCCCTGGCGGGCCTACGGCTGGCAGCTGCTGCGCGATGCGCCCACGAGCCCGCCGATGCACATGGCGCTCGACGAGGCGCTGCTCGAGGCGGTGCGCGCCGGCCGCCGCCCCCCGACGCTGCGAATCTGGGAGTGGGCCGCCAACGCCGTCGTTATCGGCCGTTTCCAGTCGGTGCGCAACGAGGTGGACCTGGACGGGGCGCGGCGCCATAACGTGCGCGTGGTGCGGCGGATCACCGGCGGGGGCGCCATGTTCATCGAGCCGGGCAACACGATTACCTACTCGATCTACGCGCCGCTGGAGCTCGTGGCCGGCATGAGCACAGTGGACTCCTACGCCTTTCTGGACCGCTGGGTGCTCGACGCCCTCGGCTCGCTCGGGGTGCAGTCCTGGTACCAGCCGATCAACGACATCACTTCGGCCGTGGGGAAGATCGGCGGGGCGGCGCAAACCCGGCGCGGCGCCGCGGTGTTGCACCACGTCACGATGGCCTACGACATCGACAGCGCGAAGATGCTGGAGGTGCTGCGGATCGGGCGCGAGAAGCTGAGCGACAAGGGCACTACGAGCGCGGGCAAGCGGGTGGACCCGCTCCGCAGCCAGACGGGCCTGCCGCGCGCGGCGATCATCGACCGCATGGTGGAGACCTTTCGCGCCCAGTACGGCCTTGAGGAATCGGCCCTCTCGCCCGAGGAGTGCGCCGCTGCCGAGCGGCTGGTCGAGACGAAATTCGGCACGGACGACTGGCTGCACACGCTGCCGTGACGAGCGGTGAGTCGTGAGTCGTGAATTATGAGCCTTGAGCACTCAAAACTCAGAACTCAAAACTCAGAACTCAAAACTCAAAACTCAGAACTCAAAACTCAAACCTCACGACTCAGTTGAGCCGCGCGCCGCAGGCCGGGCAGCGCTCCGTATCCTTACGGACGGGCCGGTGGCACTGGCCACAGGCCCACGCCATCTCCCGCATCGGCGTAACGGGCGCGGCGGCGGGGGCAGGCGCGGCGAACAGGACCGGCGGCGCCGAAGCCTGCGATGGCAGGGCGCGTATTCGGCCGGCCTCAGGCGGCACGACGGGTGATGGCGTCACGGGGCGAACGCGGCCGGCGAAGGGCACTGGCGGCGCCGCCGAGTCAGTGTTCGGCGCGAGCGCCAGACGGCCGAGCTTCTCGCCGACCCGCAGCGCAAGCTCTTGCGGGCTGTAGCGCGGCTGGCGGCGCACGCGCAGGAGCGGCAGGCCCACGCGCGCCAGCACGGCGTCCACGAAGGCATCCTGCTCGTCGGGGCGCTGCCACGTGCCGGGGTCCTCGAGCATCAGTGCCATGCGCGGGGCCGACGTGATCGCGTCGCACAGCACGAAGTCCACAAGCTTCCCCTGGATGCGGTAGAAATCGTGGCGCCCCCGCTTCCCAGTGCTCGTGACCGCCACTAGGTTCGCGAGGCGGACGCGCGGGAAGATCGCGAGGTCGCTCGGCGTCACAGCCTGTAGCGCATCGTACAGCGTGCGCTGGCCGGGCGTCAGCAGGTGCTCGCTCAGGGCGTACGGGAGCTCGTCGTCGGATTGTGCCGCCTCACCCTCGTCGCCGACCACCTTCTCTCCTCGCACGCCCTGAGCGGTGAGGCGCCTGCTATAACGCCGCAGCCGCCGCCACGCGATCGAGATGAGAAGCATAGCTCCCCCGCCGGCAAGCGCGATACCCGCGGCGAGCAGTGCTGTGTCGGTAAAAGGTGTGTTCAACGTTGTGTCCTTCGCAAGGCTATCGCACTCATGTGACAACGAGCCAGGGCGCCCTGTTACCGCACGCGCAGATGACAGTCGCATTTCTGTATTTCTTGCACAACTTTGTAAGGTATGCTACAGTCAGAACACATCTCTTTCAAAGCGCGATAACACCACACTCTCGAGAGGAGTTCACAGTGACCCAGTTTGACAAGTTCCTGAAGGCAAACGAGACATTCGCCACCGGCTTCGACAAAGGTGGCCTGCCCATGCCTCCCGCCCGCAAGGTCGCCGTCGTCGCCTGCATGGATGCGCGGCTGCACCCCGAGAAGGCGCTGGGGCTCGCGATCGGCGACGCTCACGTGATCCGCAACGCGGGCGGCCGGGCCGAAGATGCGATCCGCTCGCTGGTGATCTCGCAGCGCCTCCTCGGCACGACCGAGATCGTCGTGCTGCACCACACCGACTGCGGCATGCTGACTTTCAGCAACGCGCAGCTGGCGGAGAAAGTGCGGGCCGATCTTGGCGCCGACGTCGCCGGGCGCGATTTCCTGCCCTTCTCCGACCTCGAGCAGAGCGTCCGCGATGACGTCGCCATCCTGCGCGAGTCGCCGCTGATCCCGAAGGATATTCCGATCAGTGGCGCGATCTACGATGTGAACGACGGCACGGTCCGCGAGGTTGTGCGGGCGTAGGGAGCCGCTGGGTGGAGCAGGGCGTCGCTGGGCCTCCAGCGGCGCCCTTTCGCTTTGTCCGCTCGATGGGACGGCTCAGCGCCGCTGCGTCACAACCAGCGCCACGCCCACGGAGGCCAGGGCGATGCCGGCCACCGCCAGGGCGCCGAACTGCTCGCCGAAGAGCAGAAACGCCTCCAGCGCCGTGGCCGGCGGCACCAGGTAGAACAGGCTGGCGACGCGCGCCGAGGAGTTCTGGCGGATCAGGAACATCAGCAGCAGGACGGCCCCCAGCGAGAGCATGATCACCAGCCAGGCGAAGGCGAAGATCAGCTCCGGCGCCCAAGTGATCTGCCGCGTCTCGAAGCCGAGCGAGAGCGGCAGCAGCACGGCCGCCGCGGCCACGTACTGCACGCACGCGCCCCCCAGCAGCGGGATGCCGGCGCCGAAGCGCTTCTGGTACAGGGTGCCGAGCGTGGTGGAGACCAGCGCCACGACCACCCCCGCGAACGCGACAGGGCTGATCTCGCTGGCGGCCCCCGGCACGAGCAGCTTCTCCCCAACCACGAGCGCCACGCCCACGAAGCCGAGCAGCAGGCCCAGCCACTGGCGCGGGCTGACGTCCTCACGCAGCGCGGCCTGTGAGATCACGGCGGTGAGGATCGGCTGGAGGCTGACGATCAGCGCCGACATACCGGCGGGCATGCCGTGATCGATCGCGAAGAAGACACCGCCCAGGTAGCCGCCGTGGAGCAGCATGCCGACGACGAGGCTGTGGCCGATGTCGCCGCGGCCGCGCGGCCACGCCTGGCGCAGAGCGCCCGTGAGCGCGGCGGTGAGCGCCACGGCGATGGAGCAGCGGATAAACAGGAAGGTGAACGGCTCGATATAGGGCAGGCCGTAGCGTGCGCCGATGAAGCCGGTGCTCCACAAGAGCACGAAAACCCACGGGGCGGTGGCGGCGATGGTCGGCAGGGGCTGAGTACGGGCGCTGGTGAGCTGCATAGAGTGACGCGCCGAGGCGCATAGTTCCTTTGCTACCGGGGGCTTCGCCCCCAACATTGATGACACATCATACCGTAGGAATGCACTCTCTCGCTCATGACACCATGCCCACGAGTGCGGCCACCTGGCCCGCGTAGCGCCCCTCGAGCTGTTTGGCGGCGTACGGCGAGGCCGCGCGCACCCGCCCTGCCTCGCAGGTCGAGCCGGCAAGCAGCGCGCGTAGGAGCGGCGCCAGCCCCTCCCACCGCTCGGCCGGGATCCACGCCGGACGCTCGAGGCTTGGCTCGGGTGGGGCCGGTGCGGCGGGCGGCGCGCAGATGAGCTGCGCGCCGCCCTGCCACCCAAAGCGTGCCAGGATGGCCTCCACCGATGGGAGCAGCGCCTCGGCCTCCAGCCGGTCTTCCGGCCTCCGGCAGACCACGGAGACAACGCCCTCCTCCACGCGAATGTCGATCCGTGAGACCACGTCACCGGCCCAGCCGCGCGCGCTGCGCCCCAGGGCGCCCAGGACTCTCTCGCGGAGTATCTCCGGCGCCAGCGGCGGCAATGGTCTGCACTCGTCTGAGGGATGGCCGGCGGGGGTGGCGCCCTCGTCGGCGATCAGCCCGTCCGCGCGCGCCTTGGCGATCACCTCGCCCCAGTCGACCACGTCCGAGCGCCTCGGCGCCTGGATCTTCCAGCCGTGCCGGCGGGCATCCCGCACCAGTGAGACCACCCATCCGCCGAGGTCGCGCACGCCCGGGCGCGCCTGTCCATCGCGGAGGGCGGCCTCGACGATCTCCAGTGGCGTGCCGGCTAGCTCGGCGACGATCGCCGGGCGGACGTTCAGCTCGCGCAATCGCTTGGCTGCCGGAGTTTGAGGTTCAGGTATGTGCTCGGGCTGGCGCGTCCGAGTTCTTCTTGGCTGCGGCGCCGTAAGGCACGACTCCAGTACATGATCAGTAGTGAGAGAAGTTCCACCACCTTGTTTTGTTATGTCTCGCTTTGTGGATGGTGGATTCTCTTGATTCCTTTGATTCTCTAGATTCCCTGTGGACATGTGCGGCGCAACAAAAGAAGGGACTTGAGGGCATTGGGATGCCGTCGGGTGGTGCTCACGCTCTGGTACACGGCCGATCACCCCCCCGATCACCCCCCCGATCAGCTGCCCGGCGTAGTCGGCCGGGAGGAACAGGAGCGGCCGGCCGGTGTCCTCGGGTTGGGATGTCTGAACAGGTGCGGGGAGCCCGAGGCGCGCGAGCCCGAGCGGCGTGAGGGTGGCGGCGTCGGGGGTGGCGAGCGCGAGCTGGGATGCGTGTGCCAGGATGCGTTCATCGTCGGGCACCCGCCGCACCTCCGCGCCGCGCGCCAGCCCCCAGTCCAGGAGGCGCTGGGTCGGCGCGGCGTAGCTGAGAGCCGCCAGCGCGTAGGCGCCCACGTCGGCCAGGCCGAGCAGGGGGGCGGTGACCCAGCGCCGGATGTCGGCCGGGTGCTGCGGGTGCGGCGTGAGCCGGCCGATGTAGGTGTCGAGCAGCCGCCGGTCGATGCGGATAGCAGTGCGGTGGCGCGGCCGGCCGAGGGTGGCAGCGTCGAAGTCCCAGGCGCACGGCCGCCCGCGCACCACGCCCCACGCCGGGACGTAGCTGGTCTTGCGGCCCGGCTGCTCGGATGCGATCAGGTAGCCGGTGCGCGTGAGGCGATCGAACGCCCGCCCCACCGCCCCCCGGCTGAGCGCTGGGTCGTAGGCTCTGGCATCGGCGGCTGAGAGCGGAATGGGGGCCTGGGCGACGAAGTACAGACGCCCGATGAGGCACCACAGCCCGACGGCCACCGGGCTGTCGCGGTGGTCTGCGAGCAGCGCGGCGGGCACCATCAGGTAGTTGGTGGCGGGCGCGCAGGGGTGCGCCGGCGCGGGACGTGTCCCGCCGGGCGCGGCGTGTGCGTGCATGGGTACGATGCTCCCTCGAACACCGCCTGGGCATGGCAACGCATACCTACCCCGCCTGTCATGCGTCTTGACAGCGGGATGGCGGGTGTTCTATACTGGCAGACAGAACAAATCCACACCGGGGGTGAGGGGGGGGGGCCTTGAACCTTTTCCTGACTCGCGGGTGGTACACACCGGCCTCTCGACAGTAGCTTTGACGGGCAACCTGTCGAGGGGCTTCTGTATGTGTGTGGGCACCCCCCCCCCACCCCCGGCGAAGACTTGCGCGTCTGCACACCTGTACGAACGGCAGTCGAACAGCCGGTATCAGCGTCGTATTATGGCGCGGACATCGTGAGCTCCTCGGTGCGTGCCCCGGGTAGGTTCCCGGTAGCGGCAGGGTCTATAATAGATCGATTGTTCTGCCCACTCAAGAGGTTATTTGCACCAATTTGGCTCGCGCCCCCGGTTTATTTGCCTCATGTTTTGCCTCACCCCAGCATATGATTTGCATCAATTTGCCTCACTGACGCAAATAGCTCATGTGGTCGTGCTACTTGGCCGGTAGCGTGTAGATTCGATTCTTCGTCGCCCCGCGCGCCAGGAGCTGGCCCTCGCGCACCAGCCAGTCGAGATCGCGCTGGAGCGTACTGCGCGAGAAGCCGAGGCGCTCGATCAGTTCGTGCTGCCGCCACTCCGGCTGTGCCGTGAAGAGCGCCAGGATAGCCGCCGCGCGGTCCTCGCGCGTGACCACGTTCCGCTGCGCCTGCGACTGCTCGACGCGGCGCGGGATGCGGACGCGGAACGAGTGCTTGTCGTCGTGGAACTCCGGTGCGCCCAGGTTCGTGTCACGCAGCGCATCGATCACCGCGTCGAGCCCCATGCCGAACTTCTCGATGTAGCCGGCGTGGAAGAGGAACTGCGCCAGCCCCGGGTTGCGCGCGAACTGGGCTGTCAGCAGCGTCTCAACCGTGATGCCGGCCGGGAGGCCGCCGGGCGAGCTCCACTCGATCGTGCGCGGGAACACCTGGATGCGGACCTGCGACCCGAAGAGGCTCAGGTCGCGGTGGACCACCGCGTTGGTCGTCAGCTCGCGCAGCACGATCAGCGGGGTATCGAGCTCGCGCACCAGGCGGGCGCCCTCGAACTGGCTGAAGGTGCACTCGTCCTCGAGCGTCGCCACCGTCTCGTCGATCACCTGGAAGATCGGGCCGCGCATCTGCTGCACCTTCGAGCGCGTCGGGAGCATGCGGTCCTCGCGGTACAGCGCCACGTCGATCCCGCTGGCCGTGAGCCAGCGCTCGGGCTCGCGGGTGAAGGCCAGCACCCCGGCCACCGTCGGCTGGAGCGCGTCCCCCGCCGCCACCACGCCGCCGAAGCGCAGCAGGTAGGCGCGCGCATCGAGCGAGCCCTTGTAGCGGTCGAGGCGTGCGCCATTCCGCATTGTCTTCTCAACCAGCTCCATGTCGAGGTCGTCGAAGCCCACGGCCGGGACAGGTTCGCGGTCGAACGACAGCTGCACGGTGGTCATGGGGTGCTCCTTATGTGCGGGCCGGCGCGCCGGCCGATGCTGGTGTGTCTGGACAAACCTGGGTCGTCTGTAGCCCCCGATTATAGCAACTTCGCGCCGCGAGACGCTGCGTGGGCTTGACAGGCGTGGAGGAAGTGTTTATCTTCGAGGGCCAGCCGTACGCCACTGGAAGGAACACATCTGTGGAGATGACCCAGATACCCGCGGGCGACGCCGCCCGCCCGTCCCGCCGCTACACGCCGCTCACGCTGCCGCAGGTTTCGATCGACGACCCGTTCTGGTCGGTGCGCCAGCGCGTGAACCGCGAGCAGACGATCCCGCACATCTATCGCCAGCTGGCCGAGACCGAGCGGATCGATGCCTTCCGCACCGACTGGGATCCCTCGCCCGAGATCCGCGCCCGCCACCCCTGGGGCGGCACGCCGGTGATGTTCTGGGACTCGGACGTGGCGAAGTGGATCGAGGCCGCGGCCTACTCGCTCGCCACCAACCCCGACCCGGCGCTCGACGCGCTGCTGGACGAGGTGATCGCTCTGATCGCCGGTCGCCAGCTGCCGGACGGCTACCTGAACACCTGGTTCACCACCGTGGATCCGGCCAACCGCTGGGCCAACCTGCGCGACTGGCACGAGCTGTACGACGCGGGTCACCTGATTGAGGCGGCCGTGGCGCACTACGAGGCCACCGGCAAGCGCTCGCTGCTGGACGTGATGTGCCGCTACGTGGACTACATCGGTGATGTCTTCGGCGCGGAGGAGGGCAAGAAGCGCGGCTACTGCGGCCACCCCGAGATCGAGCTGGCCCTGGTGCGGCTGGCGGCGGCCACCGGCGAGCAGCGCTATCTCGACCTCAGCCGCTACTTCGTGGATGAGCGCGGCCGGCAGCCGCACTACTACGACCAGGAGGCGGTCGCCCGCGGCGAGGATCTGGCCCGCTACCACCACCGCACCTACGAGTACAACCAGGCCCACCTGCCGGTGCGCGAGCAGCCCCAGGTGGTGGGCCACGCCGTGCGTGCGGTCTACCTCTACAGCGCGATGGCCGACCTGGCGATGGCCGATGGGGACGTAGCGCTCAAGGAGGCCTGTGAGCGGCTCTGGACGCACCTGCTCACCACTCGCACCTATGTCATGGGCGGCATCGGCACCTCGCGTCACAACGAGGGGTTTACCGCCGACTACGACCTGCCGAACCAGAGCGCCTACGCCGAGACCTGCGCCGCGATCGGTCTGGTCTTCTGGGCGCAGCGCATGCTGGAGATGGGCCTGGACCGGCGCTACACCGACGTGCTCGAGCTGGCGCTGTACAACGCGGTGCTGAGCGGCGTGTCGCTTGACGGCGAGCGCTTCTTCTATGACAACCCGCTCGAGAGCGTCGGGACGCACCACCGGCAGCACTGGTTCGGCTGCCCCTGCTGCCCGCCGAACCTGGCACGCATCATCGCCGCGCTCGGCCAGTACGTGTACGCGCAGGGCGAAGACGAGGCCGTGGTGCACCTGTACGTCGGCGGCGCGGGCCAGTTCACGCTCGGCGGGCACCCGGTGACGATCCGCCAGCAGACGCGCTACCCGTGGGATGGCGCTGTGGCGCTGACAGTCGAGTCGGACGGGCCGGCGACCTTCGCGCTGCGTCTGCGGCTGCCGGCGTGGTGCCCCGCGCCCCGGGTCGCGGTGAACGGTGACCCTGTGGCGAGCGCGGCGGGGCCGGACGGCTACCTGCGCCTGGAGCGCGAGTGGCTCCCGGGCGACGTGGTGACTCTGGACCTGCCGATGCCGGTGGAGCGGCTCTACGCGCACCCGGCCGTGCGGGCGGACGTGGGCCAGGTGGCGCTACGCCGTGGTCCGATGGTCTACTGTGTGGAGCAGGCCGACCACAGCGCGCCGGTGAGCCGCCTGGTACTCCCGGCGGGCGCGGAGCTGGCGGCGCGCGAGGCGCCCGAGCTGCTCGGCGGTGTGGTGGTGCTGGAGGGGACGGCGGCGGCGCTGAGCGATGCCGGCTGGGAGGGGAGCCTCTACCGGACGAACCGGCCCTCTGCCGAGCCGGTCGCGCTGCGGGCGATCCCTTACTTCGCCTGGGATAACCGCACAGCCGGTGCGATGATGGTCTGGCTGCCAGAGGGGGCGTAGCGGCTTCTTCGGTAGCGCGCCGGTATCAGGAGAGGGGCAGGGGAGCATTGCTCCCTCTGCCCCTCGTGCTTAAGAGTGTGCAGAACTGATTTGTGACGAGTTTCACGACTGTCTGTATGTACAGACACTTGTGACGAGTTTCACGATCGAGTAGATGTGGGATGCTTTGTCGCCCACTGTGCCCCAAACGCCACAACCAGTGCGCAGGCCAGCAGCGCCGGCACGATCGCAAACGCGTCCGCAAGCCCGACCTGATCCGCCCGGTTCCCCAGCACCAGCGGTGCAGTGAGAATGGCGAGGCCGCCAGCCAGCGTCATACGCGCGCTGGCTGCACCAGTGTGATGCGGCGCGGCCTCGACGGCGACCGATAGCGAGAATGGGTACAGGTTACCCACGCCCAGGCCAGCGATCGCCAGCCCGACGAGCGTAATGATGATGTGCGGCGCCTGCCAGAACAGGACAACCCCCACCATGCCGATGCCGAGCATCGTCAGTAGCAGCTGCGCCGGCTGGTAGCGCCGGGTCAGGACGCTGCCGAGGAACCGACCCACCAGCATCGAGAGGAAGAACACGCTCATCGCGGTGACGGCCAGCTCGATCGGTAGGCCGGCGACCGTGTGCAGGTAGTCGGCGGCCCAGAAGCCGATGCTCCACTCGACGGCGACGGACAGGCAGGCCACCAGCCAGTAGGCCCAGAAGATGCGCGGGAGGCGCTCCCGCGGCCCCTCGCCCGCCTCCCGCCGCGCCGGCTCAGGGACCGGCCGCCGCCCCTCGCTGACCAGCATGGCGATGAAGATCGGGATCGGTAGCAGCATCGCCGCCCGCCAGCCGAGGCCGCTGCCTACGGCCGCGCCCACCGCCAGCGGTGCGAGCATCGAGCATAGGCTGGCCACGATGTTCCCCTCGGTGAAGGCGACCGCGCGCCGCGGCCCGTGGTGATGCGCCAGCGAGGCCTGCTGCGCGACGAGCACGAGCGTGCCCACGATGCCCATTGTGGCGGTGGCGGCGATCGTCAGGGTGACGTGCCCCCCGAGAACCAGCCCGATGGCTCCGACTGCCATTCCCGCCGCGCCTCCCCACAGCGCTTTATGGAACCCCAGCCGGCGGGTGATCACATCGCCGAACAGCCCGATCGGCACCATGCCGGCGGCAAAGGCGCTCAGGTGCAGGCTGCCGACGACGTAGCTCAGGCCGAGCTCCTGGCGGAGGAAGGGCATCAACGGGCCGAGAAGCGCCTGGAGGTAGGCGAAGTAGCCGAGGAGGAGATAGGCGGTCCAGGTGAAGCGGTCGCGGGTGAAAGAGGGGTTGGTGGCTGGAACCCCAGCCAGAGGCTGCGCTTCCATGAGCTACTTTCTTGTATTTGTGATGCGTTTCACGACTGTCTGTATGTACAGACACATGTGACGATTTTCACGACTGTCTGTACGTACAGACACTACTGGCGCGCTTCCTCTGGAGCCAGGGCCGCCACAAGCCGCTGGGCATCGAGCAACACCTGCTCCAGCGCGTCGCGCACCAGCGCCTGCTCGTCCTCGCCCTGCGCCGCCAGACTCTCCCAGCGGGCGAGGGTGGTGCGTAGCAGCCGGATGTCACGGGCGACCAGTCGCCCTGCGGTGGGCTGCGTGGGGGCCAGCGCCAGCACCGGAGGCTCGGGCGCGTCCACCAGCTCACGCACGAGGGTGCGGACCTCCTGCGTCGTCAGCCGTCCCTCGACCACCCCCGCGATCAGATCGCGGCGCGTGCTCGGATCGGGCACCTTGGCGATCTCCCGCGCCGCCCGCAGCGAGTCGGGCCGCTCCGCCACCATCCCCCGCACATCCTCGGGCGTCCGCAGCAGGGCGAGTCGGTCCTCGACGTAGCCCTTATCCTTTCCGATGCGCTCGGCAAGGCGCCGCACGCTGTAGCCGCGCTCGTCGATGAACATCTGGAACGCCTCCGCCTCCTCGAGAGGGTCGAGGTCGCGGCGCTGGATGTTCTCGGCCAGCCCGATCTCGATCAGCTCATCGTCGGAGTGCTCGGCCACCTCGCAGGGTACCACCGGCAGCTCCGCGAGGCGCGCCGCGCGCAGACGCCGCTCACCGTAGACGAGCTGGAAGAACCCCGGCTCGCCCGGAGCGGGGCGCACGCGCAGCCGGCTCACAAACCCCTGGACGCGGATCGCATCCGCCAGCTCCTCCAGGTCGCGGAAAGACTTGCGCGCCTGAAACGGGTTCGGGCGGATGCGGTCGGCCGGCAGGTCCTGCACTACGGTGCGGCGCGGGGCCAGTAGCGCCGCCACCTCGCGCTGCCGCGCCAGGTCGTCCTCGGCCCGCGGGGCATCGCTGAAAAAGCCCTTACGCTTCGGCGGCACGCAGCACCTCCTCGGCGAGAGCGCGGTAGGCCTTCGCCCCCTCGCCGTGCGGGTCGTACTGGAGGATCGACTGGTGGCTGGCCTGCGACTCCGGGAAGCGCACCGAGCGGCGCACCATCGCGTCGAACACCGTCACCTGGCTGCCGTACTTGCGCCGCGCGTACTCCACCGCCTCGCGGTTGATCACCGTGCGCTGGTCGACCATCGTCAGCAGGATGCCCGTGATGCCGAGGGTGGCGTTGAGGCCCGAGCGGCGCATGAGCTGCACCTGGTCGAGAATGAGCTCGACCGACTCGGCGGCCAGGTACTCGGCCTGGAGCGGAATGAGGACCTCGTGCGCGGCGGCGAGCGCGTTCAGCACCAGCACGCCGAGGTACGGCAGCGTGTCGATCAGAATCACGTCGTAGCGCGGGGCGACCGGGGCGATCAGCTTCTGGAGCACGTACTCGCGCTGGATCGCCACCGCCAGCTCGTCGTTCGCCAGGTTGAGGCGCGCGCTGGCCGGGACCAGGTCCACCCCAGACGCCGTCCGCACGATCGCCTGGTCGAGCTGCGGCTCGAAGCGCGTCAGGAAGTGTTTGATCGCGCTGTAGACAGTGTGCTCGACGTCCCCCGGCCGCAGCCCGAGCGACTGCGTGAGGTTGCCCTGCGGGTCGAAGTCGATCAGCAGCACGCGCTGGCCCTGCTCGGCGAGCGCCGCCCCGAGGTTCAGAGTCGTGGTCGTCTTGCCGGTCCCGCCCTTGGGGACGGCGACGGCGATGATGCGCGGCATGGCTTCTCCTTCACGCGGCGCGACGCGGGCGGTCTGCGCGGTGCGGCGGCCACTCTCGCGCAGGAAGCGCTCCACCTCCGCGGGCTGGACCATCCACTGGTTGCCGACGAGCCGCGCGCTCAGGCGGCCGTCCCAGGCTGCCCGCCGCAGCCGGTCGGCCTTCACGCCGAAGCGCTCGGCGGCGTCTTTGAGGGGCAGTTCATCCATCCGGTCGTCCTTCGGCAACTTCCCATCGCGTTGGGCCGGCGCGCCCGTCCTGGCGCGCTCTGCTCACGACCACCGCCACGAGTATAGCACGACTTCACAGATCTATGAAGATGTGAAGCAGAGGGTGGAGGGATGGGCTCAGCTGCGCAGCACGTCGAAGTAGTGCTCAAAGATGGGTTCGCGCTCGACCCCCAGCGCGACCTCGTGGGGGGAGGCGCTCTCGCCGGCGGATCGTGGAAGGTGATCGCGGGGCTCTTTTGGAACCACACCGCCAGCATGTCGGCCAGGATGCCGTCGTGCGCCGCGCCGAACACGCCACCCATCAGCACCAGCTCTTTGAGCAGCGCCGGCGCCTCGAGGTCGGCTGCAAACAGCAGCGCGATGGCAGAGCGCACTCGCCACCATCGCGCGCCGCTCCGTGTCCTACGTCACCGTCGTGATGGCGAGCAGCTCGCAGGCCGGCTGGGCCAGCAGGTACGCCAGGCACATCACGTCGTCGATGTCGCCCATGAAGTCGATGTCGGTGTCGAGTAGGAGCTTGGCGGGCATAGGTTCTTCTCGGCCCAGGCGGGTGCGGGTGCAGCCGAGGGCGTGGAGCGCCGCGATCCAGCCCGCCCTGGTCGCCTCGTCGATGGTTGGCAGCCCTTCGAGCAGGCTGTGCCGCCAGAGGGGCGCGGCAAGGCGGCCCCTCTGGCGCTCGAGGCCGTTGGCGGCTTCAAGGAGACGGTGTGCGACTCGGGGTCGGCGGCTCTCAGCGCAGTGACTGCCGCCGCCCCCGAGCTCATCCTGCTCGATGTGATGCTTCCGGGATGGATGGCCCGGAGACACTTGCCGCGCTCCGCACGATCCCGCAGTGCGCACATATCCCGGTGGTCTTCATGACAGCCCGCACCAGCCGATCTGATGTCGAGCACTATCGCTCGCTCGGCGCCCGTGATGTCATCGCTAAGCCGTTCGATCCCATGAAACTCGCCGGCCTGGTGCGCGAGATCTGGGGGCGTCCGTAGCGGCCGCTCTGCCTAGCTCGGCAGGGCTGCCGCCTGCTCCTGCTTCGCCGCCCGCTCACGCACCCGCAGCCCTGCCAGCAGCCCCGCCAGCGCCAGCGGGCAGAGCGCGCTCACCAGCAGCCCCGCGCGTAGCCCCAGCTGCTCCGGCGTCAGGCTCCCGCCGAACAGCGCCGCCAGCCACCCCTGCGCTGCCTCAGTGTCTGCAATCAGCCCCACGCCCCACGGCATCACCGCGGCGCCCGTGTCTCCCGCCGCCGCCAGCAGCGCGAACATCGACGCGCCCGCGAGCGGGAAGCGCGCCGCCGCCAGCGATACAGTCCCCGGCCAGAGCATGCTCACGAACACGCCCCCGGCGATGCACGCGATCAGCGCCACCACCGGCCACGGCGAGAGGGCCATCAGGGCGTAGACGCAGGCCGAGAGCAGCGCGCCGCCGAGCATCACCGGGATCAGGTCCACCGCCTCGCCGTTCCGCCCGAACCACAGCCGCCCGGCGATCATCCCCACGCCGAACAGGCAGAAGCCGACGAGGTCGGCCGTGAGCTTGGAGAAGCCTAGCCCGGCCTCGAGGTAGGCCGAGGCCCACTGCGCCACCGTGAGCTCCGTCGCGCCCCCGAGCAAGATCGCCACGAGCAGCGCCAGGTAGGTCGGCCGCCGCAGCAGCGAGCGCACGGTCTGCCGCCTCCCCTCCTGCGCCAGCGGCGGGATCTGCACTGTCAGGAAGCGCACGGTGTTGATGACTGGGAAGACCGACCAGGCGATGACAATCCAGATCCAGCTCGCCGCCCCGAGGGCGTACAGCGCCAGCGCTGTGCCGATGATCACCGCCACCTTGCCGATCGGGTAGAAGGCGTGCAGGATCGCCATGTCCCCCGCCGGCCGGTCGGACGGCACGGCGTTGAGGATCGGGCTCAGCAACACCTCGAGCAGCCCGCACCCAATCGAGAAGACGAGCGTCCCCAGCACAAGCCCCTGATACGGGTCGGCCATCACCCCCGGTGTCAGCGCGAACAGCCATAGCCCCGCGGCCGCGAACACATTGGCAGCCACGACGAGGATCTTGACGTTCATGCGGTCGGCGAGCACGGTGCAGATCAGGTCTACCACCATCTGCGCCAGGAAGTTGATCAGCACCAGCCGCCCGAGCTGCTCGAAGCTCAGGCCGAACTCGGCCCGCAGCGAGAGGAACAGCAGCGGGGTGACGTTGACGACGAGCGCCTGGATGAACATGCCGAGGTAGCATGACCGGATGACACGGCGGTTGTTGGCCATGGTGAGCGACGACATGGGATCGGGCCTCTTGTGTTAGCCTTCGGACAACAGTGTCTCTGTGGTGGGGCTCTGAGCACCTGCCGGTGCATCCGGTACGAACAGTGTCACTCTGAGCGCAGCGAAGAGTCTGTCCCAGAGATGCTTCGCTGCGCTCAGCACGACAAAGGACGTGGTGGGTAGACCATCTACGGCGCCGCGCGCAGCACCAGCCGCCAGCCGGTGAGCGCGAGGAACGCGTCCTGGGCGACCGCCACTTCCTCGGGTGCGGCCTGCCCCTGGACCCGCAGCACGACCTCCCGCGCCGCGCTCTGGAGCGCCGGTCGCCCCAGCGGCGTGAGCCCGGCCGGGATACCCCGCAGCGCGGCCTGGATGAGCGCCTCCTGGTGTGCCTCGGGGGCCACGCGCACGCACCAGCCGGTGTAGGCGGCCAGCTCCGCTAGGTGCGCGACCTCCCGTTCGCGGGCGGCGTCGGGGAAGTGGAACCGCAGCGTGAGCACGCCGGCCTGTGAGTCGACGCCGGCCTTGTAGCAGCCGGCCTCGCCGAACCAGCTCCGCGCGGTCTGTATGGCCCAGTTCGGCTCGCTGCGCTGCGTGCCAGCAGGGGGCGCGAAGAGGCCCGGCTCGTCGCCGGGCGCTCTCCCCCGCTCCTCCGCCACCTTCCCGGCCGGGAGTGCCAGCCCGGTGATCACGAGCCGCCAGCCGGTGCGGGCTGCAAACCGGGCCTGTGCCGCCTCGACCTCCCCACGCTCGGCCTGGCCCGCCGCGCGCACCTCCACTACTTTGCTTTCAAGCCGGATCGCGGGGGTGCGCTCAGGGGTAACTCCTGCGGGCAGGCACGCCAGCGCCTCGGCTGTCAGCTCGCCCTGGTGCGGCTGCGGCGAGACAGCCACCGGGACGCCAGCCTCCTCCGCCAACCGCGCGATCGCCGCGGCGTCCCGCTCCCGCGCCAGGTCCGGGAAGAAGTAGCGCAGCGTCACCGCGCCGGTCGCCGGGTCGATGCTGCGCTGGTAGAGGTCCGGCGCACCCCCCAGGTGCCGGTCGATGATCGCCTGGATGCCGACCTGGTCGATCCGCGGGCCGCGTGGCTGCGCCCCTGCCCCGGCCGCCTGCGCCCGCCGCGCCTCCGCCGGCGCCAGGATCCGGTAGAGCCCCGGGGCACCCGGCAGCGGCTTGAAGAAGGGCGTGCCGGCCTCCAGCAGCGCGCTCACCCGCTCCTCCTCGGCCTCGCCGAAGCCGTCGCCGTGCCAGGCCCGCGCGAGCTCGCGCACCCCCAGCGCCTGTACGCCCGATCCGTCGCGCAGCGCCGCCCACAGCCGCTCCAGCCCCACCGCGTCCAGCGCGGCGCCCCCGCCGATCCCTACTGGGGCCGGGGAGACGGCAGGGGCCGGGACCGACACGCGCCGCCCGCCGCGCTCCGATGGCGCGATCGCCAGCGTCTGCCCGTCCTGCGGCAGCAGCACCTCTGAAAGGCCGCGCAGCCGCTCGCGCAGCGCCGCGCGCGCCTCTGGGTCGCCGTGGACCAGCGCCACCGCCCGCGGCTGGAGCGCCCGCACGATCCCCGCGAGCTCGTCGCCGTCGGCGTGCGCGCTCAGCCCGTAGCGCCCCACCTGGCACGCCACTGGGAATGTCTTGGCGCCCAGCGTGATGCGGCGCGTCTCGGGCGGCGCGTCCGCCAGGTCCAGCAGCGCCCGCCCCGGGGCCTCCTCGTCCAGGTACCCGCTGAAGAAGATCGCCGACTGCGGGTTGGCAGCCAGCCGCTCGGCGTACCAGACCGACGGGCCGCCGGTGAGCATGCCGGAGGAGGCGATGATCGCGCCCGGCGCCCCGGCCACCACCCGCTCGCGCTCCTGCGTCGTCGTGACCGCCTGGACGGTTCGGCTGAAGAACGGCTTGCGCCCGCCCTCGATGTGCCGCCGCAGCGCGGGTGTGAGCGCCGCCGGGATGGCCGCGTAGGCCGCGCACACGCTCCGCACAAGCCCATCCACCGCGATCGGGAACTCGGGGATCAGCCCGTCGCGCTGCGCCGCCCGCAGGATCAGGATGACTTCCTGCGCCCGCCCGAGCGCGAACGCTGGGATGAGGCAGTGCCCGCCGCGCACCACGACCTGCGCCACCGCCTCGGCCAGCTTGCGCTCCTCCTGCGCCCGGTTCGGGTGCAGCCGCGCGCCGTAGGTGCTCTCCAGCACCAGCAGGTCCGGGTGCTTCGGCGCCGGCAGCGCCGCGCCCAGGATCGTGCGCTGCGGCGTGGCGCTCACATCCCCGCTGATCACCAGCCGCCCGTCGCCCGCCTCGAGCCCGATGCTCACCGCGCCGGCGATGTGTCCGGCGCGGTGAGCGTGGACGGCCACCCCCGGCAGCTCGGGGAGCGCCTGCGCGCCCGCCTGGAGCGGACGGAGCTGCCGCAGCGTCGCCGCCACGAGCACGTCGTCGTACAGCGGCAGCTCGAGCTCCTCCGAGGCCCGCCGCGCCATCACGCGCACGGCGTCGCCAAGCATCACCTCCACCAGCGCGATCGTCGCAGGCGAGGCATAGATCGGAGTGGCGGGGTAGCGCGAGGCCACCAGCGGCAGCGCGCCGATATGGTCGGCGTGCGCATGGGTGACGAGGATCGCCGCGAGGTCCACGCCGTCAAGCCCAGCTAGGTCGGGCAGCCGGTCGACGCCGCCCATCCGCACCCCGGCGTCCACCAGGATGTGGCGCCCGCCGACTTCGATAAGCTGGCATGTGGCGCCCACCCCCGAGGCGCCGCCGAGGAACTGTAGCCGCATCTGTTCTCCTGAGCCCTGGATGTGTTGCGCGACAGCATACCACAGGGTGGACGCCCCGCAATATGAGGTGGTGATCTCCCGGGTACACTGGGGAAACCTTCTCTGGAGCCGGCGCCGGGCGCACGATATCATGCATGCACAGGGAGTAGCCGCTCACGGTAAGTGAGGTGGTTGGCCGTCACACGGGGGAAACCTCCGGCCAGCCGCTCGTCGGGAGACGATTGGCGAGACTGCGAAAGCCTTCGGGCGCGCGGTCTCGCTTTTTTTTGCGCCGCCGCTGCGTCTGCCACGCGTGAGCTGTCGAGAAAGAGACTCTGACACTCCCGCCCCTAAAGGGTGCGGGGTTCTCGGTTCTCAGGCCCGCCCAATGGCAGAGCCTCCCCGAAGGCGGTGCCCCCGCCCTTCTTCAAGATATTGAGCGCGGCATTGTGATCGCGGTGCAACTCACAACCA
>JBDLTZ010000195.1:0-42888 GCA_039805565.1 Chloroflexota bacterium
GGTTGCACCGGCGATCCGCAGGACGGGCAGGTTGTGCTCACACGCGTCACCCCTCGGCCGGCTGCTCAGTGCGGTGTAGTGCCGCCGTGCGGCATTATAACACGCGGTGCTGCGCCGGTGCTCTCAGGGGCCGGCCCCGCCGCGCCGCCGCGCCCCCTGTGCTAGAATCAGGGCGGCCCGCGCTTGAACCAAGGAGCCGACGTGTCCGCCCCCACCACCTGCGTCCACTGCGGCGCGCCGCTCGCCCGGCCCGGTGCGAAGTACTGCCCGCGCTGCGGCAGGGTCCAGGGCCCCCTCGCGGCTCCTGCCGCCCTGCTGCCTGCTACGCTCCACCTGCCATCTCCCCTGCCGGGCGAGGTGGAGGGCCAGGGCTCGGCGGTGCTGATCATTCAGGACGAGGGCGAGACCCGCGAGGTGCCGCTCGGGGCGCGGCCACTCACGCTTGGCCGCGCCCCCGACAGCGACATCCTCCTGCGCTCGCGCTTCGTCTCCGCGCGCCACGCTCGCGTTGAGCCCGAGGGCCCGGCCCACCAGATCGTGGACGTGGGCAGCACCAATGGGCTGCTCGCCGGCGGGAGACGTATCCTGGCCGGCGCCCCGCTCGCCCTTGCCGACGGCGACGTGCTGCGGATCGGTGACCCCGCCACCGGCAACTTTGTCACGCTCACCTACCGCAACCAGCAGGCCCCACGCCAGGCCCAGGCCGCCACCGTCGCCCGCAGCTACCCGATCGACCCGCGCGACCAGCAGATCGCTATCGGGCGCGCCGGCAGCGACATCATCCTCGACAACCCGCAGGTCTCGCGGCAGCACGCCGTGATCGAGCGCGCCGGCGCCGCCCATGTCCTGCGCGACGTCGGCAGCACCAACGGCACCTTCGTCAACGGCCGGCGCGTCACGCAGCACGCGCTCACCCCCGGCGACGTGATCCAGATCGGCGCCTTCAAGCTGGTCTACGACGGCGACAGCCTCGACGAGTACGACCAGCGCGGCGCGCTGCGGATCGACGCCCGCGGCCTCTGGCGCGAGGTGCGCCGCGGCGGGCAGCCCCGCATGATCCTCAGGGATGTCTCGCTCGTGATCGAGCCGCGCGAGTTCGTCGCGCTGGTGGGCGGCAGCGGCACCGGCAAGTCCACCCTGCTCAACGCGCTCTCCGGCTTCGCCCCCGCCAGCCACGGCGCCGTGCGCGTCAACGGCGACGACTACTACCGCAACTTCGACGCCTACCGCGCCGTGCTCGGCTACGTGCCCCAGGACGACATCCTCCACCGGCCGCTCCCCGTCGAGCGCGCGCTGGGCTACGCCGCCGAACTGCGCCTCCCGGCCGACACCGGCCCGGCCGAGATCCAGCGGCGCATCGCCCAGGTGCTCGACGACGTCGAGATGTCGCCGCACCGCGCCACGCCGGTGGAGAGCCTCTCCGGCGGGCAGCGCAAGCGCGTCAGCATCGCCGCCGAGCTGCTGGCCGACCCGAGCCTCTTCTTTCTGGACGAGCCAACCTCCGGCCTCGACCCCGGCCTCGAGAAGAAGATGATGTACACGCTGCGCCGCCTGGCCGACAGCGGCCGGACGGTGGTGCTCGTGACGCACGCCACCGCTAATATCAGCCAGTGCGACCACGTGGCCTTCATGTCAGACGGGCGCCTGGTCTACTTCGGGCCCCCGGCCGAGGCGCCCGCGTTCTTCGGCGTGGCCTCGGGCGACTTCGCCGACATCTACACCAAGCTCGACGGCCGCGCCGACCCACAGGACCCCGAGGCCTGGGCGGTGGTCCAGCGCGACCTCAAGGCCGAGTATGAGGCATGGCTGAGGCGCCACGCGGCCACAGAGAGCACACAGGACAGGGAGAAGAGGCCAACCTCAAAAACGCCAGCCCTCTCGGTGCCCTCTGTGACCTCTGTGGCACAAGCCCTCACCCTGGCCGAGCTCTGGGAGATGAAGTTTCGCGCCTCGCCCACCTACCGCCGCTATATCGCCGACCGCCTGGCGCAGGCCCCGGCCGGACCGCTGAGCGGGAGCGTCGAGGGGGCCGCGGGCCGCACGCCGCGCACCTCGGCCCTGCGACAGCTCGGCATCCTCGGGCGGCGCTCTCTGGACCTCACGGCGCAGGATCGGCGCAACCTTGCCATTCTGCTGCTCCAGGCGCCGCTGATCGGGCTGCTGCTGATGCTTGTGGCGCGCGCGGACGCGATCGTGGGCGAGGCGGCCTTCGCGAACGAGGCCAAGAAGGTGCTGTTCATGCTGGCCACGGTGGCCGTGTGGTTCGGCATCATCAACGCCGCGCGCGAGATCACCAAGGAGGCGCCGATCTTCCGCCGCGAGCGCATGGCGAATCTGCGCGTCGGGCCGTACGTGCTCTCGAAGGTGCTGGTGCTGGCGCTGCTGGTGGCGGCGCAGAGCGCCGTGCTGCTGGGGCTGGTGGCGCTCAAGGTCCAGCTGCCGCCGCAGGGGATCATGCTGCCGATCGGCCTCGAGCTGTTCATCACCACGCTGCTGACGTCGCTCGCCGGGCTGGCGATGGGGCTGGCGATCTCGGCCTTCGCCAGCACGCCGGACCGCGCGGTCTCGCTCGTTCCGCTGGCGCTGATCCCGCAGGTCCTGTTCGCCGGGGTGATCTTTAGCCTCGGGGACGGTCTCACCGCGCAGCGCGCGCTCTCGTGGCTCACGGTGAGCCGCTGGGCGATGGATGCCTACGGCGCCTCGGTGAACGTCAACGATCTGCCGCTCCAGCCGGGGATGCTGCGGCTGCCCAACCCGCCCGCCGAGTACACCTACACCGCCGGGCACCTGCTCTCACGCTGGGGGGTGCTCGCGGGGTACGCGGCGGCCTGCCTGGGGCTCACCGCGTGGCGGCTGCGGTTGCGGGAGTGAAAATGATGACGAGACCGGTGAGGTGTAGCGGAAACGATCGTGGCAGCGCGCCAGATTCGTTGCTCCACACCTCACCGGTCTACTAACCAACACCCTCTGGTCTACCGAAACCTTCTTTACCGCCGCACGTCCGTCGCGCGTGTCGAGGAGGTGCCGGGGTTGGTGTCCGTGCCAATGCCTGAGCGGCCCACATAGCGCTGCGCCACAAAGTAGAACGCCGCGCCCACGCCGCCGCCGAACAGCAGGATCAGCAGCGGGCCCATGATCGTCTGGTCCATGTACATGCTCCCTTCCACACAGCTATTCTGCTACCGGGAGAGGAGCAAGCGGCGTGCCAGGAGAACTGTGATCGGGTGTTGCTAGCCGCGCTCCTCGCCGCGCGCCACCGCCGGCACGTAGTCCCCCAGGTCGGCCTCGGCCAGCGCCACCGTTCGACCGGTCTCGGCCGACTTGTACAGCGCCATCAGCATCTCTACCACCGCCACGCCGTCGTGGAAGGTCTCCGCCGGCCGCAGCCCCTTGCGGAAGCACTCCACCATGTGGCGGTTCTCCTCGGTGTAGCCATAGATGCCGGCCTCGTCCTCCAGCACTGGCATCAGCCCCTGCTCGGCGTTCTGCTTCTCCACCAGGTCCTCGCCCTCGCTGCCGCGCACATCCCGCGAGAGGAAGACCTTCAGCTCGGTGCCCAGGGTGTTAATCTCCATGGCGTACTCCGGCCCGAGCAGCTCGATCTGGATGCGCAGCCCCGGCCCGACGTAGGCCCACGAGGTTGAGCACTCGACCATGAGGGTGTTGCCGACCTCGTCCTCGAACAGCAGCGTGCCGCGGGCGAAGTCCTCCGCCGGCCGCCGGCTGTAGTCCACCTCCGGCCCCATCGCCCGCTTGAGCTTCTCGACATACTCCGGCCGCGTCCACTTCAGGTTCGCGACCGTCGCGCTGGCGCTCACCAGCCGCAGCGATGAGCGCTCCCTGCCGGGCTCGGTGAGCAGGAAGCGCGCGACCTCGACGCTGTGGCACATCATGTCGGAGAGCACGCCGCCGCCCTGCTTCTCGCCCTGCCAGAACCACGGCTTGTGCGGCCCGCTGTGCTCCTCGGAGGCCCGGGCCAGGTAGGGCCGCCCGGCGTTGGCCGCTCCGCGGCGCCAGATGATGTCCTTGCCGCGCGTGACGGCGGTTGAGAAGACCTGGTTCTCCAGGTAGCCGTGGTTCAGCCCCGCCTCCTCGGCCAGCCGCAGCACCTCGCGCGCCTCGGCCAGGTTGCGCGCCAGCGGCTTCTCGCAGGCCACCGCCCGCAGGCTGCCGCGCCCCTCGCGCACCACCCGGCTGATGGTCCGCATGGTCTCGACGCGCGTGTCGTTCGGCCCGAGCACCCAGATCGCGTCCACCTCGCCCGAGGCCACCATCTCCTCGAGCGAGCCGAACGCCCGGCAGGGGCCGAGCTCGAGCTCGTTAGCCCGCGCCGCCAGCGCCTCCCGGTTGGCTGGCGTGGGGCTGTAGACCCCTGCCACCTGCACGTTGCGCACGCTCAGCAGCGCCTGAAGGTGGAAGTGCGCGATGAAACCCGAGCCCTGGAGACCGATCCGGAGCGTCTTCAGCGTCTCTTGCTGCGCCATTACTGTGCTGCCTTTCAAAGATTCTCGATCGTCACCGGCTCCACCGCATCCCCCAGCTCGAAGCCGAACACCCGGCTGTAGAAGTACAGCTCAGCCTCGATCGCACGCCGGATCGTCTCCGCGCGCCGGAAGCCGTGCTGCTCGCCCTCGAACGCCAGGTAGGCCACCGGCTGCCCCTTGGCCCGCAGCGCAGCCACCATCATCTCGGCCTGGTTCGGCGGCACCACCTTGTCCTCCAGTCCTTGGAAGAAGATCACCGGGCACTCCAGCGCGCCCACGTGCTGCAGCGCCGAGCGCTCTGCGTACAGGTCGGCGCGCTCAGGGTACGGCCCCACCAGCCGGTCGAGGTAGCGCGACTCGAACTTGTGGGTGTCCTTCACCATGGCGGCCAGGTCGCCGATGCCGTAGTAGCTTGCGCCGGCCTTGAAGACGTCACGGAAGGCGAGCGCGGAGAGGGTGGTGTAGCCGCCGGCGCTGCGCCCGGTGATCGCCATGCGCTCGCCGTCCACCCGCCCCTGCTCAGCCAGCCAGCGCGCGCCATTGCAGCAGTCGTCCACGTCCACTACGCCCCACTGGCCATCCAGCCGCTCGCGGTAGGCGCGGCCGTAGCCGGTGCTGCCGCCGTAGTTCACGTCCAGCACCGCGATCCCGCGGCTGGCCCAGAATTGGATGTCGAGCCGCCGCGCCACCGAGGTGTCGCCGGTGGGGCCGCCGTGGCTCATCACCAGCAGCGGCGGGCGCTCGCCCTCGGGCGCGGCGTAGTCCCGGTTGCGCGGGGGATAGAAGAAGCCATAGGCGGTGCGCCCGCCGGTCGTTGGGAACTCCACCGGCTCGGGCAAGCTGATGTAGCCCGGGTCCACGGCAGCCTCGCTGCCGCGCCGCAGCTCCGCGAGCGCGCCGCCCGCCAGCTCCAGCCGCACCACGGCCGTCGGCCGGTCCGGCGCGCCGCCCAGGAACACGGCCGCACCGCCCTGGGCCCGCAGGTAGCTCACCTCGCTGAACGCCACCGCGATCGGCGTGAGCGCCCCGGTCGCCGCGTCGATCGTCGCGAGGTGGTCGTGCCCGTCGCGCGAGAAGGCGCAGACGATCCGCCCCGGCCCGTCGAAGGCGTAGGTCGAGCCGCCGAACGACCACATCGGCTCGCCGAGCTCGGCCTCCATCGGGCAGATCGGCTCCACCTTGCCGTCGCGCAGCCGGTACAGGTTCCACCAGCCGGTGCGCTCGGCCACGAAGGTGAGCGTGCCGTCGGGCGACCACTGCGGCATGCAGGCCGAGTCGCCCTCGCCGCCGGCCACCATTCGCGCGCCGCTCAGGAGCCCGTCCGGCGTCACATCCGCCAGCCAGAGCTCGGCGGCGTCCCACGGCATGTGGGGGTGGTCCCACGCCAGCCACGCGAGCCGCGCGCCGTCCGGGCTCAGCCGCGGCGCCGCGTAAAAGCTGCGCCCCTGGTGCAGCGGCGTGGGGTGGCCGCCGTCGGCGGGCACGGCGGCCAGGAAGTTCTCCGGCTCGCGCGCCTGGTCGGCGTGGCTCTCGCACACCAGCACTAGCCGGCCGCGGCGCTCGTCAGCGGCCATGTCGGCGTAGCGCATCGGCAGCGGCGGCGTGATCGGCAGCGGCTCGGCGCCTGGATCCTGGCGGTAGAGGCGCTGGTCGGCGTCGTTCGCGAAGTACACGACGCCCCGGTGCGGCAGGAAGCTCCCGCCGCCGTACTCGTGGACCCGCGTGCGGGCGCTGAAGCCGGGCGGCGTCACGTCTGAGGCCGCGCCACCGCGCGTGCGCACCACTACGACGCGGCCGCCCTCGGCCGGACGCCCCTCGGTCCAGTACACGTCGCCGCCATCCACCTGCACCTGCCCGAGCCGCACCGAGCTCGAGGCGATCAGGTCGGCGGTGATCGGCGAGCGCCAGGCACCGTACGGCGCAACCTGCGGCTGTGACATACGCGTTATCCCTTTGTGCAATCCGGGCTGGGCGCTGGTCATTGTAGCAGAAGGCGCGGGGAGGCGCGTCGCGGGCGCGGTCTGTGCTACCTGTGCGTCAGGGACGCAATGGAGGGTCCTATGCGCATCGCCTTCCTCGACTCGTGGCTCCAGAGCAGCGCCGAGGGTAGCGGCACGGCCGTGGGCATCGGCGGGCTGCGGCGCGCACTGCTGCGGAGCGGCGTGTGCGTGTCGCGCCTGGCGCCCCCCGGCCGCTGGCCCACTGGCCTCACCGCGCGCCGCCTGCTGTTCAACGCCGCGCTGCCCGCGCTGCTGCGCGCCCTGCACTACGACCTGGTGGTCGGTTTTGACATCGACGGGTTCCTGTGCGCGGGTCGCCTCGCCGCGCCGTACGTCGTCAGCATCAAGGGGGTGCTGGCCGAGGAGGCGCGCCAGGAGCGCGGGTCGCCCCGCCGGCTGCTCTGGTCGCTCTCGCGCCTCGAGCGACACAACGCGCGCCGCGCCGATCTGGTGCTGACGACCTCGGCCTACTGTCGGGCGGCGGTCGGGCGGCGCTACGGGGTGCCGGCGGGGCGCGTGCGGCTGGTGCCTGAGGGGATCGACCTGGCGCGCTGGGACCGCTTCCACCGCGAGGGGGGCCGCGGCGACGGGCGCACTATCCTGTGCGTGGCGCGCCAGTACCCGCGCAAGCACGTGGCGGACCTCCTGCGCGCCATGCCGCTGGTGCGGCGGGACGTGCCGGGTGCGCGCGCCCTGATTGTCGGCGACGGCCCCGAGCACGCGGCGCTGCTCCGGCTCCACGCCGAGCTCGGCCTGCGCGACGCCACCTGGCTGCTTGGCGCGGTGCCGGACGACGACGACCTGGCGCGCATGTACCAGCGGGCGGATGTCTTCTGCCTGCCGAGCGTGCAGGAGGGGTTCGGGATCGTCTTTCTGGAGGCGATGGCGAGCGGGCTGCCGGTAGTCGCTACGCGCTCGGCCGCGATCCCCGAGGTGGTGCCGGACGGGCTGGCGGGCACGCTGGTGCCGCCGGGCGATGTCGATGCGCTCGCAGGGGCCCTCGTCGCGCTGCTCCAGTGTCCGAGGCGGCGAGCGCGGCTCGGCGCGCTCGGGCGAGAGCACGTGCGCCGCTACGACTGGGACGCCGTGGCGGGGGAGTTTCTGGAGGCCGTGGGGCCGCTCGTGGGCGGGGCGGCGGGGTGAGCGTGCCGGCCGCGAGCGGTGTCACATCTGGAGCTCGAACTCGAGCTCGTCGCGGATCGGCCTCCCGTCGGCGGCTCAGCGGCTGCTGAAGGCGTGCAGCCCGCCGGGCCGATCGTCGCGCTGGTCGTCAGGCGTGAGCCAGGTCAGCCGCGACACCTCGCCGGCGCACGGCCCGTACGCGAGGAGCCTGATCGGCCGCCTGCGCGCCTCTTCGCGCAGCCGCTCAAGCACGTCGCGCAGGATCGCCCCTGTGAAGGGCGTGTACATGTAGAAGACTGTCCCCTCCACGTAGTCCGCCGCGCGCGCGTCCGTGTTGACGAACGCTACGCCCGTGAGGCCGAGGTCGGCCGTGCGCGCCGTGGCGGCCTCGCAGTAGGCGGCCTCGACCTCGACGCCCCTGGCGCGCGCCCCGGTGAGCAGGTGCACCAAGATCGGCACGTGCCCCAGCCCAGACCCGATATCGTAGAGCACGTCGGCCTCCGTGAGCCGCGCCCGCTCCACGATCTCGAAGATAACGCGTGCCGGCGTCTGCTGGTACGAGACCATCTCCGCCTCGCGCGCGCCGGCCTCATCAGGGATCGCAGCGATCCCCAGCAGCCCATTCACGAACAGGTCGAGCGCGTCGTAGCCGGGAGCCTCCTCGTCGCGGCCGCGGGCCTCGTGGTGCACGTAGGAGGCCACAATATCCCTGAGCGCCGCGCGCCTGTGCCTTCCCGCGCGCAGCTCCGCCCGGAGCCGCTGGAACAGGCCGTCATCGACCTCCTCCAACGCGCGCCTGACGCCCTGCGCGCGAAGCAGCAGCAGGCGCAGCGTGTCAGGCGCGCGCGCCGTGTGCAGCAGCCCCTCGATCCGGTCGATGACGTGGACCTCGAGCGCGTCGAGCGCGAGCGTGCGGCTGGCGAAGCGAGCTTCCTCGTAGAGCGAGGGGTCGTCCTCGACGGCCGCGAGCGCCGCCTGTATCTCGGAGATGATCATAAGATGATCATAGGAGGCGATTGTAGGGGACCCGATCCCGTCCGGTGGACGTGCACGTGTCGGACGGGATCGGGGCAGAATGCGAAGGGCCTACCGCAGCACGTCCGTCGCGAGGCGCAGCAGCACCCGCACCGCCGCCGCGATGCTCGGCACGTCCACCCACTCGTCAGCCTGGTGCGCGCCGGCGCCGTACGGCCCGAACTGCACCGTCGGGATGCTCAGGTCGGTCGAGAAGTAGTTGCTGTCCGCCACGCCGGCCATGTAGCCGTAGTTCGGCGCGTGCCCGGCCTCGGCCTCGTAGGCCGCCCCGAAGCGCTGCACGAACGGGTGCTCTGGGCTGATCTCCCACGGCGGGTAGTACGGCGGGTCGATCGCGAACTCGAAGCGCGCCGGGGAGTCGAGCGACGCCGCCAGGTCGCGCATCTCGGCCAGTACGCGCTCGTCGGTCTCGCCCGGCACGGTGTGGCGGTTGATCGTGAACGTGGCGCGCTCGGGCACCGTGATCACGTACTGCGCGTTGCCGCTGTGCAGCGAGAGGACCGACTGGGTGGCCTTCAGGATCGGGTGCTGCCCGAGCGGCATCTCCTCCAGCCGCGCCACCAGCTTGCCTGCCTCCACCGCCGCGTTGATGCCGAAGTGCGGCTCAGAACCATGCGAGGCCTTGCCGTACACCTCGCCGCGCACCAGCACCTTGCCCACCCCGCCGAGCATCGGCCGCTCCCACGAGGGCTCGGTCACGATGCAGTAGTCGGCCGTGATGCCGGCCTCCACCAGCGCCCGCGCCCCGATCGAGTAGGCCTCCTCGTCCACCACCGACGTCACGATCACCGTGCCGCGCCACAGGTCGCGCCGCTGGTGCAGCGCGCGCGCCGCCAGCAGCATGGCGGCCACACCGGACTTCATGTCGAAGGCACCCAGGCCGTAGAGCCGGTCGCCGTCGCGCCGCCCCTGCCACGGGTCACAGCTCCAGCCCTCGGCAGCCAGCACCGTGTCGACGTGGCCGTTGAGCAGCAGCGTCGGCCCGTCGCCGTTCTCGATGCGCGCCACCACGTTCGGGCGCCCTTCGTCCCTCGTGGGAGTCAGCTCCGCGCGGATGCCGTGGCGCTCCAGCCACGCTGCCACCGTCCGCTGCACCTCGCCCTCCTCGCCCGGGTAGCTGCGGATCGCCACCAGCTGCGCCGTAAGCGCTGCGCACTCCTCCTGGTCCACCGCCTCCCCAAGCCAGGCTGAAATGGTCATGATGTTGTTCCTCGTCGGCTGTGTCTGCCGTATCTCACGCGGGGCCGCACTGCGTCCTCGTCGCTATGATACGGCAGTCCCGGCGGGCTGGCAACGCGAGGGACAGGAAAACAGCCCCGCGCGCTGGGAACCAGCCCCAAACGAGCTGCTCACCAAGGACCTGTCGCTGGTGTCGCCCGACGTCGAGGGGTGCTGGAGAGCGCCCGTCGCAGCGCCCGGTGAGCCTCGACGCCGAGTAGCCCGCGCTGAGTCGCAGAGGGCAGAGAGAACAGCATCGCGTGTCCTCTCTGCCCTCTGCTGTGGACGCGTGTCAGCGAGGAACAATCAATTCCGTATTTTTTTATCCGCCAGGATTGCTATATAATGCCGTCAGACACACTCGCTCTTGCGCGCCGGGATGCCCGGCGTTTTTTTTGAGAAAGGACTCTGTCAGCCATGTCTGTTGCTCCGCCGCAGGTGGTCCAGCTCAGCTGCCCGAACTGCCGGTCGCCCATGCAGGCGCAGATCTTCACGCTGGTGGACGGTGGCCGCCAGCCGGAGCTGAAGTCGCGCCTGCTCGCCGGGCAGCTCAACGCCGGCGTCTGCGGGAGCTGCGGCTACCCGGTGATGCTGGCCGCGCCGCTGATCTACCACGACGCTGCCAAGCAGCTTTGCCTGGTGCACTTCCCGCAGCAGCTCAACGCCCGCCCCGAGGAGCAGGAGCGCTTCATCGGCGACGCCACCGGCGTGCTGATGCGAACCCTGCCGCCCGAGGCGCCGCGCGGCTATCTGCTCGCGCCGAGGCGCTTCCTGACGCTCAGCACCCTCGTGGACACCATCCTCGAGGCCGACGGCATCTCGAAGGAGATGATCCAGGCCCAGCGCGCGCGTGTCGAGCTCATCAGTCTCCTTGCTGAGGCCTACGATCAGGGCGAGGAGGCGCTGGCCGCCGCCGCCGCAGGCGTGAAGGACCAGCTCGATATTGAGTTCTTCGCCGCGCTCGCCGCCTTCGCCGAGGCCAGCGCGCGCTCGGGCAGCATCGAGTCGGCCGAGATGCTGCTCGGCCTGCGCGAGAAGCTGATCGAGATCACCGGCTTCGACGCGGACGGCGCGGGCGCCGAGGGCGAGGGGGAGGACTTCGACACCGCCGAGGTGATGGAGCGGCTCGCCTCAGCCCCCGATGACGAGCTCGAGACGTTGATCGGCGAGCTGCGCCCGGCGATCGACTACAGCTTCTACGAGCTGCTCACCGCGCGCATCGACGCCGCCGAGCAGGCCGGGAGGCTCGTCGAGGCCGAGCGCCTCACCGAGCGCCGCACCCTCATCCGCGAGACTGTCGAGCGTATGGACCAGCAGGCGCAAGAGCTGTTCGAGGTCGGCGCCAAGGTCCTGGCTGAGGTGATGGACGCCACCGACCCGCGCGAGGCGCTGCGGAAGCACGCCGCAACGCTGGACGAGGCGTTCATGCTGGTGCTGGAGACGAACATGGGCGCCGCCGAGCGCGCCGGCCGGGGCGACGTGGTCGAGCGCCTGGCTGCCATCCGCCAGATGGCCGCCGAGGTGATCGAGGAGTCGCTCACGCCCGAGGAGCGCCTGATCAACCAGCTGCTCCAGGCCGAGACGCCGCAGGACGCCACCCGGGTGCTGCGGCAGCACACCCATATGATCAGCACCGCCTTCGTCAAGCGCCTCAACGAGCTGGCGGACGATATGGACAAGAGCGGCCGCAAGCCGTTCGCCGATCGCCTGCGCCAGCTGGGACGCGAGGCCGGCGCCATGCTGTTCTAGCGGCCCGATCGGGTCATCGCCACAGAGGACACAGATGACACAGAGGACGTGCCCGCCTTCTGCCGCGGTGTCCTCTGTGCGCTCTGCGGCAGACGAACGCTACGCGCCCGCCCCCTGCTCCATCTCGGCGCGCGCCTGCTTGGCGAGCTGCTCCAGCCGCACGTTGACGATCTCCTGCCACTGCGCGGCCTCCGTGTCCTCCAGCGCCCCCCCGCCGTACTTCAGCTCCATCGCCATATCCCAGCCCTTGCGTGATGCGAACCTCTCCAACTGCTCGCGGCGCTCCTGCGGCCAGCGCTCGATGAAGCGCTGGAACGCGCGCGCCAGCTTCCCCGAGCCGTCCGGGTTGAGCGACGGCAGCGGGAACGTGTCGTGCTCGTCGTGCGCGACCTCAGCCTTCTTAGCCGAGGTGTAGAAGATTGTCTGGCAGGTCCGGCAGCAGCGGTACTCGCCGGCCCCCTCGAAGGACGCTGGGTTGCTCGCGATCGCCCCAATCAGCATGCGGTCGGTGATGGCCATTGTGCTTCCCTGGTATATTTTACAGCTCTTAGTCGGCGCGCCCCTTCCAGATGCGGTGCGCCCGCCATCAAGCTCTCTTTTTTGGAGCATAGCATACTACAGACCATTTGTATAGTGGACCGGCTCCCGCAGCGTCGGTAGGGCCTCCCGGCCCGGCGTTCGCTACCGTGTTATAATGACATGAGAGCGCCGCCGGCCGGTACCAGCGAAGGCGATGGCGCTAAGACGAAGATCATCGGGAGCAGACATGAACCTCTGGCACGAGCTCGACCCAGGCCCCAACACCCCAGACGTCATTCATACGGTGGTGGAGATCCCCAAAGGCTCGCGCAATAAGTACGAATATCATAAGCAGACCGGCGCGTTCAAGCTCGACCGGGTGCTCTACTCGGCCGTGCACTACCCTGGCGACTACGGCTTCATCCCGCAGACCTACTACGACGACGGGGACCCGCTCGACGTGCTGGTGATGACCAACCTGCCCACCTTCACGGGCTGCATCGTCGAGGCGCGCCCGATCGGCATGTTCCGCATGCTGGACCGCGGCGAGGCCGACGACAAGATCCTCGCCGTGCTGCACTACGACCCGTTCTTCGCGGGCTACTTGAACTTCACCGAGCTGCCGGCCCACTACATCAAGGAGGTCGAGCACTTCTTCGCGGTGTACAAGGACCTGGAGGGGGCGCGCGTCGAGCCGATCGGCTGGGAAAGCGCGGACGTGGCCAAGGAGCGCATCCGCTACTCGATCAACCACTACTGGGATATGCGCGCCGGCCGTCTGCCCAAGCGCGTCTAGCGCCTGCGCTGGGGAAGCATGGCCACACACGACCACCGCGCGCCGCGTGAGCAGCGCACCGCATACTCCGCCGGCGGCGTCATCTACCGCACGAACGGCAAGAGCCTGGAGGTGGCCCTCATCGCGACGAACGAGAGTCGTCGGTGGGGGCTGCCGAAGGGCCACGTCCGCCGCGGAGAGACGGCCGAGGCTGCGGCGGTGCGCGAGATCGCCGAGGAGACGGGCCTGCACGGCAACGTCCAGCGCCACTTGGCGACGATCGAGTACTGGTTTCGCGCCGGCCCAACCCGCATCCACAAGTACGTGGACCTGTTCCTGGTGCGCTATGTGGATGGGGTGCTCCTGCCGCAGCAGGCTGAGGTGGACGACGCCCGCTGGTTCTCGATCGCAGAGGCGATCGATCTGGCAAGCTTCGCCCGCGAGCGGGACGTGCTGGAGCGCGTGCAGCGCATGCTTGAGACTGGAGACCTTGTGTGATGCCGCAGTCGAGGATTGCCGATGATGGATGCGCCTCATCAGCAATCCTCAGCCTGGCACCCCGCAGCGGTGTGCGGGGCGGTTGATCCAGAGCCTCACGCGAGCTCTTGTCTTGCGGGTCGCGCTCGAGCGTTCTGCGCTCAGCTCTAGTGCGTCAGCGGCGTCATGGGGATCTTGCCCTCGGCCAGCGTCGCGCTGATCCACAGCGCCACCTGCGGCGCGATGATCGCCAGCGCCACCGCGTAGGCCGCCAGCCACCCGAGGCGCCCGCGGGACGCGAGCTCACCCAGCGCCACCCCGATCGCCGCCAGCACCAGCGGCAGCGCGAAGTAGAAGTAGCGCACCTGCACGTTCAGCAGCAGGTCCACCATCAGGTAGAACAGCAGCGTCAGCAGCACCGCTGCAGCGGGCGCGAGGTAGCGTAGCCCCCGCACCTCACCCGAGCTGGGCCCGCGCAGCCCATCCCGCCACACCCCGAGCGCCCGCGCCCGACGCCAGATCAGCGCCAGCCCCAGCGGCAGCAGCGCCAGCCCGATGTCGCTGTAGCCGATCCGCAGGCCGTTCACCAGCAGGATGCGGTACCCTGGGAAGAGCACCCCCGGCTCGCCCCCGCCTGAGATGCCCCCGGCGTTCGGCAGGATCGCCGCCGCTGCGTGTCCGAGCGTCTCGTCGATAATGAAGATGTAGAGCAGCGCGAATGACAGCGCGCAGGTGATAGTGTAGCCGGCCCAGCCCCACCAGGAGATCCGGCGCCACGCGAGCGTCAGCAGCGCGAGCGTGAGCCCGAGCCAGGCCACCGCCAGGAACATTACGCCGATGTGCGAGAGCAGCTGGAACGCCATCAGGACGTAGACCAGCAGCCAGGTGCGGGGCCGCGGGATGCCCCCGGCCGCAAGCAGCAGCAGCAGCATCGGCGCGGTGAACCACTGGCCGTAGATCTGCGCCGAGAAGCTGTAGGACATCGCGCCGAAGGCCGCGATGTTGCCGGCGTACAGCAGCAGCGCCAGCCGCGCGGCCTCTTTGCCGCCCCCGAGCCGCCGCGCGAGCAGCGCCACCACCAGCGCCGTGAGCCCGTCCATCGTCGCCAGTGAGCCCTGCAGCACCGAGCCAAGGTCCTCTGTCAGAGCCGCGAGCGGCATCAGGCCGAGGTACGGCCCTGGCGGGTAGATCGTCAGGCCCTTGGCGAACTCGCCCGAGGGCGCGATGATCACGAGCTGCCCGCCGATCGTGAGCGTGAGCCGGAACACGTTGCGCCCCAGATCCTGCCCGCCGAAGGTGGGGTAGAGCACCAGGGCGAGCCGCACGCCGATCGCCAGCAGCGCCAGCGCCCAGAGCAGCCGTACCTCGCGCACGCCGCCCCACGCGGGGGCCGTCGGGTCGCGCGCCTCCTCGGCGGCGGCGGCGCGCTCCAGCACCGGCAGCGCGATCCAGGTGAGTAGCGCCGTGGCCATCGCCGCC
This sequence comes from Chloroflexota bacterium, assembly GCA_039805565.1. Lineage (GTDB taxonomy): Bacteria > Chloroflexota > Chloroflexia > Chloroflexales > Roseiflexaceae > CALJIC01. Next base: position 14,859 of record JBDLTZ010000195.1, read on the forward strand.
ACCGCGAGGCGCGGCATGTAGGCGTGCGCCAGCAGCAGCTCGCCCACCAGCACCGCGGCCAGGGCCAGCGCCGCCGCGACGAGGGCGAGCGCCTGCCAGCGGAAGCGCCACCCGAGCCGCAGCGCCGTGAGCTGGAGCATGGCCAGCACGGCGATCTGCGCCAACACGTGACGCGCCATCGGTAGCGGCTGCGCGTCGCGCAGGAACTCGACGCCGAAGCCATCCACCTTGACGCCCAGCCGCCGTGGGTCGCCCGGCGCCTCGAACGTCTCGCTGCGCAGGTCGAGCAGCAGCGACTCGGCCGCGTCGGGCGGGAGCATCAGCATATAGCGCCGCGGCGTGGTCTGCGCGTCGAACGTGACCCACGGCCGGCCGTTGAGGGCCAGCGAGAGCGCTGCCGTCTCGGGCCGCCCGCCCAGGTCCAGGTCCAGCAGTGCGTGCCGCGTGACGCCGATCTGGGTGAGGTAGAGCCGGCTGCTCTCGGTGGTCCAACGGTAGGTGCCGTCCTCGGCCGACTCCTGGCGGTGCGTGCTGGTGAGGAAGTACTTGTCGCGGAAGTTGCCGACGTCCACGTAGTACTCGCCGGGGTGCACCCGCAGCAGCGCGATGTCTGCCACCAGCACGAGCAGCGCGGCGGCAAGAATGAGGAGCAGGCTCCGCAGCATACCGGAGCGACTTAGCGTGAACGGCGCGGCGCCACTGGTGGCCGCGCGCCCCACAGGGGGTGCGATCGGGCCGCTCAGGGGCCGGGCACTGACGTCGTGTGTTGTCATTCGGTCTCTTCCCGCAGGCTAAACGCGGGACAGTATAGCAGATATCACCCCCTCAGGATCGGGCGCGTGAGGCAGGTGGCGCCGCCTTCGGCCTTGAGCGACAGCTCATCGCCGCGGTAGGTCAGCACCTCGCAGCCGGCCTCCTCCAGCCGCCGCTTCGTGACAGGGTTGCCCTCTAGCATGAGGCACTGGCCTGGCCCGAGCGCCAGCACGTTCGGCGCCATCGTCATGAACTCTGCCTCGGGCACCTCGACGAGGCGGAAGCCGCGGCGCAGCAGCTCCTGGTAGAAGGGCACCGCCATCAGCTGCGGGTAGACAACCGCCACGCGCTCGTCCACGATGCTGATCAGCGACAGCAGGTGCAGGCAGGCCTCTGGCCCGAGGAAGTAGGGTAGCTCGACGGGCATAACGGTGACGCCCTGGGGCGCGAGCGCCTCGCCGAGCTGGCGCAGCCCCTCGCGGTTGGTGCGGAAGCCAAGCCCCACCGCCAGCGTCTTCTCGTCAAGCCAGAGCAGGTCGCCTCCCTCGGCGAGCGCATCGCCGTGCAGCCTGTAGCTCACCGGCACGCCGATCTCCTCCAGCCGTGCGGCCATGGCCTGCTCCTCGCCGCGCCGCAGCTCCTTGCCCATGCGCAGCATCACCGCGCCGCGGTCGGTGATCAGCGCCGGGTCAAAGACGAAGATCGAGTCGGCGCGGCCAGGCTGCGGTGCGCTGTGTTCGATGACCTCGGCGCCGGCCGCGCGCAGCAGAGCGGTGAGCGCGTCGTGCTCCTCCTGGGCGCGCCCAAGGTTCGGCCGCGAGGTGTAGTGCCAAAGCGCGGGGTCCTCCACCGCGAAGGCGTCGTCAGGCCGGCGGACGAGCACGCGCTTGAGCGGGCCGTACATGTTCTGGGCGCCGTAGAGCTTCTGAGTTGTCATAAACGTGTCTCTCCACCCGAGGCGCAGCAGCTCCCGGGCTTGCTCGACCCGGAGCGCAGTAGCTGCCGGGCTCTCTCCTTCGAATGTATCCGTGGGGCTGCTGCGCCGATCCGGCACGTGGGCGGCCGTCGCCGCATCACCTACGCCATCACGGCCACCATCTCCCAGGCGTCCAGCCCGACCAGGTGCGCCTCGCCGCCGCGCGCGAAGAGGTCTACGCCCAGCGCGTCGGGGCGCGTCGGGTAGACCCGCGCGGCCATACACGCCCGGCCGTTGGCGAAGACCTCGACCACCGATCGGTCCACGAAGACGCGCAGCCGCAGCCGCTCCCCCTCGGCCAGGGTCAGGGGTGTGGCGCGCACGTCCCGCTCGACATCGGCGTCGAGGCTGCTCTGCGTCCGGTCCACCACCAGCCGCGCCCCAGGCCGGTCATAGTACACCAGCGTCTGCTCCTCACCGCCCGGCGTCGCGCGCAGCACCAGACCGACCTCGGCCGCGTCGCCAAGCTCAATCTCGGCCGCGATCTCCAGCAGGTCGCCGCGGACCTCGCCCGGCAGCCCCGATGCCACGCCGATCAGCGCCGGGCCAGGGACGTGCGTGTGCGCCCCGCGCAGCGTCTCCACCTCCGGTGCCGGCTCCTGCCCGAGCGCCCCGTCCGGCAGCAGCGTCAGCACCCGTGGCAGCGACATCGCCCCGGACCAGCCGGCGGCCTTCTGCGCCTCCACCGGGCGCGTCTCGCGCAGCCAGCCGAACATCACCCGCCGCCCCTGCGCGTCGCGGAAGGTCTGCGGCGCGTAGAGCGACCCGCCCGGGTCGAGCTCGCCGCGTACCTGCGGAGTGAAGCTGTGGTCTGCGTAGCTGCCGGTGTAGTAGATCGCGCGTCCCAGCGGGATGGGGGAGAGCAGCAGCGCGTGGCGGTCGCCGAGCGCGAACAGGTCGGGGCACTCCCACATGTCGCCGCTGTCGGCCTCCTCGCCGACGCACGCCGGGCCGAGATACTCCCAGGCGCGCAGGTCCCTCGAGCGGTAGAGCAGGATCGCGCCGCCCACCCCGCGGATGCCGGCGCCGATCACCTGGTACCACCACTCCCCCTCGCGCCAGGCCGAGTGGTCGCGGAAGCCGGTGAGCTCCAGGTCGGGTGGCGGCAGGATCACCGGGTTGGCCGGGTCCTTGCGCCAGGTCACGAGGTCGGCGTCGCCCACCGCCAGCGCGACGCTCGGCGCGAAGTGCTCACCGCTGGTGGCGGTGTACATAATCGTGGGGGTGCCATTGTGGTCCAGCGTGATGCCCGAGAAGACTCCGGCGTCGTCGTAGCGCTCGGGGCCGGGAGCCAGCGCCACGGGGAGGTGCTGCCAGCGCACCATGTCCGCGCTGATCGCGTGCCCCCAGTGCATCGTGCCCCAGAACGCGCCGTTGGGGTTGTACTGGTAGAACATGTGGTACTGGCCGCGCCAGTGGACGAGGCCGTTCGGGTCGTTCATCCAGTTGGCCGGCGGCAGGAAGTGGTAGGCCGGGCGGTGGTGGTCGCCCGCGAAGCGCTCGCTCATCGTGGCCTCCGTGTGTACGACATGGCTGGGGCGCAATCATACCAGATGTTTCCGTGATGGGCGTGGGGAGGAGGCGCCCGGCACGATTTATGCCATGAAGTGAGGTGCTGAACCGCTCTACCAGAGAACATTATGAGTTGGCCAACGATCGTCGCGCTCGCCTACCTGATCTCACTCGTCATCCCGTTCGTCATGCTGGTGTTTGTGCCGCGCAACCGCCGGCCCTCCTCGGCCACGGCCTGGCTGCTGCTGATCTTCATGTTCCCCCTGCTCGGCCTGATCATCTTCCTGCTGCTCGGCAGCCCCAAGCTCACGGTGAAGCGGCGGCGGCAGCAGCGCATGATGGACGAGCTCGTCCGCGCCGAGGTTGAGGCGCTGCGCCAGCGGCCGGACCTGGCCGACGACCTGGCCCCGCCGGTGCCGGCGCGCTACGAGCCGTTCGTGCGCCTCAACACGAACCTGGGCGGGCTGCCGGTGTTCGGCGGCAACGAGATGGACCTGATCGACGACTACGACGGCGCCATCCGCGCGATCTGCGCCGAGGTCGAGCACGCCCAGTCGTTCGTGCACGTCGAGTACTTCGCGATCTGCCGCGACGAGACCACCGAGGAGCTGTTCCAGGCACTCGAGCGGGCGGCGGCGCGTGGGGTGAAGGTTCGCGTGCTGATGGACCACCTCGGCTCGATCTCCTACCCCGGCTTCCGCAGACTGATCCCCAATCTGCGCGCCACCGGGATCGAGGCCCACGTGATGCTGCCGGTGCGCATCTTCGACAACGAGTGGTCGCGCGCCGACCTGCGCAACCATCGCAAGATCGTCGTGGTGGACGGCACTGTCGGCTTCACTGGCTCGCAGAATCTCATCCACCGCACCTACCACAAGCGCGGCAACATCAAGAAGGGGCTGTATTACGACGAGGTGGTTGCGCGGGTGGTGGGGCCGGTGGTGGCGCAGCTCCAGGCGGTGTTCCTCACCGACTGGTTCTCGGAGACCGGCGCGCTGCTGGACCGCCAGGCGGCGCCGGAGGTGTGGGAGATGCCCGAGGCCTGCGGCGGGTCGCTCTGCCAGGTGCTGCCGAGCGGCCCGGGGCACGACACCGAGAACAACCACAAGCTCTTCACGGCGCTGATTCACGCGGCGCGCGAGCGGATTGTGATCTGCAACCCGTACGTGGTGCCGGACGAGGCGATGATGACGGCGCTCACCAGCACCGCCCAGCGCGATGTCGATGTGCAGCTGGTGGTCTCCGAGATCGGCGACCAGTTCATGGTGTTCCATGCCCAGCGCTCGTACTACGAGGAGCTGCTGCGCGCCGGGGTGAAGGTGTATCTGTACCGCGCGCCGATCCTGCTGCACAGCAAGACCATGAGCATCGACGACGACATCGCGGTGGTGGGGTCGAGCAACATGGACATCCGCTCGTTCCAGCTGGACCTGGAGGTGACGCTGGTGGCCTACGACCCGGCTGTGGTGGCGAAGCTGCGGCGGATCGAGGAGCAGTACCTGGCTCGCTCGCGCCCGCTGAGCCTCGAGGAGTGGCGCCGACGCCCACGCTTCACGCAGTTCGTGGATAACATGATGCGGCTGACATCAGCACTGCAGTAAAAGTGCAGGCCGCGAGTCTCAAGTCGTGAGTCGTGAGGAGCCGGACGCCCTCGCTCACGACTCGCGACTCACGTACTCGTCCACCCCCCTAGCCGCGCGGAGAAGGCGGCGAGCGCCTCGGTGGTGATGGGCGCGGCGAGGTGCACGACGGCGTCGGCGAGGGCGGCGAGCTTGCCGGGGGACGGCGGCGGCGGGGTCAGGGCCAGGGCCGCGCGCAGCAGCCCGGTGTAGGCCGCGACCATATCGCCTGGGCCGGCGGGCGTCGCGCCGATGCGGTCGAGCGCGGCCTCGATCTGCCCACGCGCCGCGGCCCAGTCCACCACGCCGGGCATCTGGGCGGCCACCGCGATCAGCTGCGCAATGCGCTGGGCGGCCTCGGAGCGCTCCGCCGCCACGGTCACGGCGGGCGGCTCAAAGAAAGCCGCCGGCTCGTCGTCGGGCGCGGCGTGCACGGGGAGGTGCTCGCGGATGCGGGGGAGCGCCGCCGCGATCAGCTGGTCGATCTCGCGCGCGTACGCCAGCCAGGCGCCGATCTGCATCTTGAACGGGTCGGGGATGTCGCGCTGGGTGCCGGCGAGCTCGCCAAGGGTGCGGATGCGGGGGGCTGCCTCAGGGAAGCGCGCGCGCGCCACCCGCGCCGTGCCGCTGTCCACCGCCACGATCAGCGTGGCCTCGGCCGCCAGCTCCTCGGTCATCGTGCGCGCCCGGTGGTCGGCGATGTCGAGCCTCATCTGCTCCATCGTGGCGATCGCCTCGCCCGTGGGCGGGTCGTCGTCGTGGCCGAGCACCCCGGCCGACTCGACGCGGGCCGCGCGGAGGCGGCGGCGGAGCATCGCGGCCGTCATCGGCGCGCGGCCTGTGTCGGCCGCGCCTAGCACCAGGAGCAGCGCCAGAGCCATGTGGTCCTCCGCAGGGCGCCGGAGTGTCGCCGGGGCCTTGCCGGATTATAGCATTTTCGGTGCGCCCAGGGCTCGCGTATGTGCCTATCACGTAACAGGACCGTGGCGGGATTGTGTCTCATGAGCTGCGGGGCTATAGTAGTGGCAACTCCTTTCTCTCCCTCCTCCTTCGCTGGAAGGCCTCGGTCGCAAGACCGGGGTCTTCTGGTGTCCAGGGCCCCCCGCAGAGCATGCCTTGGCGCTGTGGTAGGATGCGCTCCGGTCGCTCGCCCGAGCGGCCTCACTCTGTGGAGATACCAAACAATGAGAGCAGTGCTCTACGAGGCATTCGCCCGGCCGCTGGAGGTGCGCCAGGTCCCGGACCCGGCCCCGGCGGATGACGGCGTAGTGATCGCGGTGCGGGCCACCGGGCTGTGCCGCAGCGACTGGCACGGCTGGATGGGGCACGACCCGGACATCGCGCTGCCGCACGTGCCGGGGCACGAGTTCGCCGGGGTGGTGGCGGCGGTCGGCCGCGGGGTGACGCGCTGGCGCGTAGGGGACCGGGTGACGGCGCCGTTCGTGTGCGGCTGCGGCACCTGCCCGCAGTGCGTCTCGGGCAACCACCAGGTGTGCGACCGGCAGTTCCAGCCGGGCTTCACGCACTGGGGCTCGTTCGCGGAGTACGTCGCGATCGACCGGGCGGACACAAACCTGGTGCGCCTGCCGGACGACATGGCCTTCGCCACCGCCGCGAGCCTGGGGTGCCGCTTCGCCACCTCCTTCCGCGCGGTGGTGGACCAGGGGCGCGTCTCGGCCGGGCAGTGGGTGGCCGTCCACGGCAGCGGCGGCGTCGGCCTCTCGGCGATCATGATCGCGAGCGCGCTCGGGGCGCGGGTGGTGGCGGTGGACATCGCCGACGAGCGCCTGGCGCTGGCCCGCTCTGTCGGTGCGGAGGTCACCGTCAATGCGAGCTCGGCGGGCGATGTGGTGGCGGCGGTGCGAGAGCTGACTGGCGGCGGTGCGCACGTCTCGCTCGACGCGCTCGGCAGCCCGGTCACCTGCTTCAACTCGATCGCCTGCCTGCGCAAGCGCGGCCGGCACGTCCAGGTGGGGCTGATGCTGGCCGACCACCGGCGCCCGCAGATCCCGATGGACCGCGTGATCGCCGACGAGCTCGAGATCCTTGGCAGCCACGGCATGCAGGCCCACCGCTACGACGCGATGCTGGCGCTGATCGGCTCGGGCAAGGTTCGCCCCGAGCAGCTGGTGGGCAGGACGATCGGCCTCGGTGAGGCGCCCGCCGAGCTCGCCGCGCTCGATACGTTCCGCGGCGCGGGCGTGACCGTGATCACTCGGTTTGAGGCGTAGGCGCTGCTGAGAAGGGCGATGCGCTGGGGCGAAGGCCTTCAGCCCCTTTTCTCGCTCACGAAGAGCAGGGGTGAGGGTCTTTCCCTGGCAGAGCGCCGGCTTTGCTGAGTCCCTCGCCAGCCCGTAGCCCGGTGGGAAGGTGTAGCGCTCGCCCGACTTGCGCCCCGTGAAGCTCAGCAGCGCCAGCCGGCCGCTCATCAGGCTGTGCAGCGGCGAGCGCAGGATGGCGCTGAACAGCGGGTTGCCGACGATGCGCGTGAGCGCCGGCGGGCGGTCTGCCGGCCGTTGCCGTGGCTCTGTCAGACGTGCTCCTTGTGCGCTAGACCCAGGCCGCGCGCTCGTCGTGTATGTCTCAGGCCGCTCGAAGTCGAGGGAGACACTCTCGACAACCCGCCGCGGCTGGTCGTCCCGGTCTCTATGGATGTTGAGAGCCACGTCTGCCTTTCGCATGTCTCTGCTCCTCGCTCTAAATGTGGGGTGCGACGTACGTTGGCACTCTTCCGGCGGCACGCCGCGTGCGCCAACACACGCCGGGCAGAAGCGAAGGAGGAAAAAGATGACGAAGCCGATCTCAAGCCAAATGCACGGGTTCCTCGACTACATGACCGCTGCCACGCTGGTGGCCCTGCCGAACATCGTCCCGATGAGTGGCCCTACGGCCGCAGTAGTGCGCTTGATGGGCCTCGGGACCGCGGCGTACAGCGCGCTGACGGACTACGAGCTGGGCTTTGTGAAGACGCTGTCGTTCAAGGCGCATCTGCTGGTGGATGCCCTGAGCGCCGCGCTGTTCCTCGCGGCGCCGCTGCTGCTCAAGGGTGAGGAGGCGCAGACTCGCACGGCTCTGCTGAGCATCGGCCTGTTCGAGGCGGCCGCGACGCTGTTCACCGAGCCGCGCGCCTACCAGCGGGGGGGCGTGCCGGAGATCGACCGGACGCTGTCGTCGGTGCGCGCCGGTAAGTAGTGCCACGCGGCACGGTGCCGCACATGCCCGCCACCTCGGTGACTCGCCCATAGCGCGGCACGTCGAGCTGCTCGCGGAACAGTCCAAGGCGCGCAACTGCTGGTGCCTGAGGCGCTGCTCAAGGACGAGGACGAGGATGAGATGGCGGTGTAGCACGGCCGACCCAATGGGCACAGTGCTCTACTACTCGGTATCGACACCGCCGTGGTCTTGTCGGCCGCGTCGATATCGTGCGCTACGGTAGCCGCCAGGGGTGGCTGTAGCGCCCAGCCATGGGCACTCTGAGCGTGATGGGCCCCATCGACGCTTGTCTCTGCCCGCTGTCCGGCAGACTCCCGACATGCACGCTGTGCGCGTGGCGCGCCGATTGCTTCTTAATGTACGTCGTACGACGTACGCCGCGGTCCCAGCTGTACACCTTGTATCGCACCTCGAGCGGAGCCGCGGACTTGATGCAAGGAAGCATATGGAAACCCACGGTGTGGCCGTTCGCTCCACACGCATGCTGCGTGGCCCCAACCTCTTCGCCCACATGCCGGTCATGCAGGCCATCTTGGACATCGGCCCCTACGAGCACCAGCCCAGCAGCGCCTTCCCGGGCTGCGTCGAGCACCTCACTGCCTGGCTCCCGGGCCTCGCCGCCCATGAGTGCAGTCTCGGCCGTCCCGGCGGCTTCATCGAGCGGCTGCGGCGCGGGACCTACCTGGCCCACATCGTCGAGCACTTGACGCTCGAGCTCCAGACGGCCATGGGCTTCGATGTGGCCTTCGGGCGCGCGCGCAGCGCCGGCGAGCCCGGCGTCTATCGCGTCGTCGTGGCCTACAAGGAGGAGGAGCCGGCCCGCGCCGCCCTCGAGACCGCCCTGCGCATGGCGCTCGCGGCATTCCATGACGAGCCCTTCGACGCTCAGGCGGAGGTCGAGCGCCTCCAGGTCCTCGCCGACGACTACCGCCTCGGGCCGTCCACCGGCGCGATCGTGCGCGCCGCCGAGCGCCGGAAGATCCCCATGCTGCGCCTCACCGAGACCGGCAGCCTGGTGCAGCTCGGCTACGGCGTCCACCAGAAGCGCATCCAGGCCAGCGAGACCTCGATCACCAGCGCGATCGCCGTGGACATGTGCCAGGACAAGCCGCTTACCAACCGCATGCTGCGCGCCGTGGGCGTCCCTGTACCGGATGGCCGCTCAGTCTCCTCGGCCGACGAGGTCTGGGAGACGGCCCGCGACGTCGGCCTGCCGGTGGTGCTGAAGCCCGAGGCCGGCAACCAGGGCAAGGGCGTGAGCGTCAACCTCTCCTCCGAGGAGCAGGTGCGCGCCGCCTACGACGTGGCCGCCGCCTTCGACCGCCGCGTGCTGGTGGAGCGCTATATCGAGGGGGACGACTACCGCCTGCTGGTGGTGGGCGGCGAGCTCGTGGCCGCCGCGCGCCGCGAGCCCGCCCAGGTGGTGGGCGACGGGCGCCGCAGCGTGGCTGACCTGGTGGCCCTGGTGAACCAGGACCCGCGCCGCCGCCCCGGCCACAGCAGCACCCTCACTCGCATCACCCTGGACGAGGCCGCCGACCTGGTGCTGCGCGCCCAGGGAATCACGCGCGACTCCGTGCCGAAGAAGGGGCGCGTCGTCCGCCTGCGCACCAACGCCAACCTCTCCACCGGCGGCACTGCTACCGACGTCACCGAGAGTGTCCACCCCGCCAACGCCCGCGTGGCGCAGCTCGCGGCGCAGATCATGGGCCTGGATATCGCCGGTATCGACGTCCTCTGCAAGGACATCCGGCGCCCGCTCACCGAGCAGGGCGGCGCGATCGTCGAGGTGAACGCAGCCCCCGGCCTCCGCATGCACCTCCACCCCACCGTTGGCACCCCGCGCGACGTCGGCACGCCGATCGTGGACATGCTCTACCCTGAGGGCTCCCCCTCGCGCATCCCGATCATCGCTGTGACCGGCACGAATGGCAAGACCACTGTCACCCGCCTGATCGCCCACATCTACGAGACTGCGCGCAAGGTGGTGGGCATGACCACCACCGAGGGGGTGTACATCGACGGCGAGCGCATCATGGCCGGCGACTGCTCCGGCCCGCAGAGCGCTCGCGCCGTCCTGCTCCACCCGCGTGTCGAGGCTGCCGTGCTCGAGACCGCCCGCGGCGGTGTGATGCGCGAGGGCCTGGCCTTCGACACCTGTAGCGTCGGCGTGGTGACGAACATCAGCTCCGACCACCTCGGCCTCGGCGGCGTCAACACCCTCGAGGAGCTGGCCCGCGTCAAGCAGGTGGTGGTCGAGGCGGTGCGGCGCGACGGCGCGGCGGTGCTCAACGCCGACGACCCGCTGGTGGCTGAGATGGCGGCCGCTAGCGACGCGCCGGTGATCTACTTCAGCACTCACCCGCGTCAGCACATCGTCGAGGCGCACCGCGCCACCGGCGGGCGCTGCGTGCTGGTGGAGGGCGGCCAGATCGTCCTGGCTGACGGCGAGGCCTGCGTCGAGCTGGTGGAGCTGGACCGCGTCGGCTTCACCCACGGCGGCGCGGTTGGCTTCCAGGTGCAGAACGCGCTCGCCGCTGCCGCCGCCGCCTGGGGCGCCGGCCTCAACCCGGCCCTGATCGCCCGCGCGCTCACCACCTTCACCACCGAGGCGCACGTGGTCCCCGGCCGCTTCAACCTGATGGATGTGGAGGGCGTGCAGCTGGTGATCGACTACGGCCACAACCAGGCGGCTCTGGCGGCGCTGGCCCAGGCCGTGGCCGCGCTCGGCAACCGCCGCACCGTGCTGGCGATCGGACTCCCCGGCGACCGGCGCGACGACGACCTGCGCGCGACGATCGCCGCCACTCACGCCTTCGCAGATGAGTACGTGCTCTACGACCTGCGCGGCCTGCGCGGGCGCGAGCCGGGCGAGGTGCCGCGCCTGCTGCGCGAGACCCTCCCACCCGAGCGCGCGTGCCTGGTGGCGCGGGACCAGGCCGAGGCGCTCCAGCGCGCCTGGGAGCGGGTCCAGCCGGGCGACCGCCTGGTGATGATCGTGGACGAGGTGGACGAGGCGCTGCACCTTGTGGAGACGTTCACCGGGCAGCGCACCGAGGACGCCGCCTGTGACTCCCCGATCGCGCTTGAGGTTGGTGGGTAGAGCGTACGCAGCCAAGGGGGGAGGTGTGGAGGGGCCGGGTGCCCTTTGGGCGTCCCTCCGCGAAAACTCTCTACCTATTTGTGACCACAAAGGAATCTCGAATGGCATCTCAGCCGAAAGGCACCCTGATCATCATCGGCGGCCACGAGGACAAAGAGGGCGACTGCGAGATCCTCAGCGAGGTCGCGCGCCGCGCCGGCAAGGATGGGCGCCTCGTTGTCGTCACCGTCGCCACGCAGCAGCCCGAGGAAGTGGCGCGGGAGTACCACGAGATCTTCACGCATCTGGGCGTCAAGCGCGTCGACGTGCTGGATATCCGCACGCGCGACGAGGCGCATGACGAGGACCATATCCGTACGCTCGACAGCGCGAAGGTGGTTTTTTTCACCGGCGGCGACCAGCTCCGCATCACCAGCCAGATCGGGGACACGCCGGTGTTCTCCTGCATGCGCGATATCTACCACGGGGGCGGCACGATCGTCGGCACCTCCGCCGGCGCCGCGGCTATGCCCGAGACGATGCTCGTGGGCGGGCCGGGCGAGGAGTCACACCGCATCTCGGCCCTCCGCATGGCGCCCGGCCTCGGCTACCTGCCGTCCGCGGTGGTGGACTCGCACTTCGCCGAGCGAGGGCGCGTGGGCCGATTGCTCGGCGCGGTGGTGCAGAACCCGCGCAACCTGGGGCTGGGCATCGACGAGGACACCGCGGCGGTGGTCGAGCGCGGGGTACACCTCAGCGTGCTCGGCTCAGGCGCCGTGTATGTGGCCGATGGCTCCGATATATCCTACTCCAGCCTGTCCGAGCGTCAGTCTGAAGGCGTCGTGAGCATCCACGACGTGAAGCTGCACGTGCTGGGCGACGGCGACAAGTTCGACTTGAGCACGCGCCGGCCTATCCCCGGCAACCCAACCAACCGTAAGGAGGCCGCCGCGTGACCTACGCGATCATCGTCCACGGCGGCGCCACCAGCGTCGCGCCCGAGGTGGTCGGTGGTCGGTAACAGCGCGTTATGAGCGCGGGCGTACAATCCGGGCAGTACTTGTTGATACAACGTTCTTTTCCGGAGGCCCGATCCTATGCGCTTCCTCGTCGATCAGCGCTCACACGAAGAGATGCTCGCCAAGAAGTCGCACCCGCGCGACTGCTACGTGCGCGGCACCGAGTACCTGCACCACCTCTACGCCGACGGCGTCAAGTACATCGTGGCGCGCGCGGTGTACGACTGCATCAAGAAGGCCCAGGAGGCCGGCGACCACGAGGCGCTGCTGCACCTGATGGCCCACAAGGACTCGGTGGAGAAGGCCGTGGCCGACGCGCGCGCCAAGGGCGTGGATCTGCGCACCGCCCGCGCGCTCGGCGACCCGCCCCCCACCGACGAGGAGGCCCGGCCGCAGCTCAGCAACTCCTTCCTGCCGTCCGAGCCGATGACCATCGAGGAGACCGGCCTCAACCGCACCTTCCTCTTCGAGCACGTCCTGCGGATGATCTACAACAAGGGCCGTGCGACCGGCGCGGAGCTCGCCGCCGAGATGTGCCTCAACTACCGCATCGTGGACGTCCTCCTCACCGAGCTGCGCAAGCAGGAGATGATCGACATCGGCGGCCAGCGCGGGTACGGCGATATCAACTACGAATACATATTGACGCCGCGTGGCAACCAGGGCGCGCTCGATGCCCAGCTCAAGACTATGTACTCCGGCCCGGTGCCGGTCCAGCTCGACGAGTGGATCAAGTCCGTCAAGTCCCAGACCGTCAAGGATGTGGTGGTGACGCGCCGCAACATCCGCGAGGCGTTCGACGGCCTGGTGATCGACGAGTCGATCCTCAACTCGGTCGGCCCGGCGGTCAACTCGGCGTCGTCCATGATGCTCTTCGGCTACCCTGGCAACGGTAAGACTACCATCGCCGAGCGCATCACCCACCTGATGGGCGACGATGTCTTCATTCCATATACCGTGTACGCAGACGGCGCCGTGATAAAAATGTTCGATTCAATTGTTCACGAGGCGCCGAAGAAGCCCTTCCCCGAGGATGTGAGCTACGACAAGCGCTGGACTCGCATCAGCCGGCCGGTGGTGATCGTCGGCGGCGAGCTCACGCTGGCCGGCCTCGACCTGACCTACAATAAAGAAAGCCGCATGTACGAAGCGCCGTTCCAGATGAAGGCCAACTGCGGCATCTTCCTGATCGACGACTTTGGGCGGCAGCAGGTGCGCGTCTTCGACCTGCTCAACCGCTGGATCGTGCCGCTCGAGAAGCGCTACGACTTCCTCCAGACGGTGACGGGCAAGAAGATCCAGATCCCGTTCGACCAGATCATCATGTTCTCGACCAACCTTGACCCGAACGACCTCGGCGACGACGCGCTGCTGCGGCGTATCAAGTTCAAGATCGAGATCATCGACCCGACCGAGGAGCAGTGGCGCGACATCTGGCGCATCATGTGCCGCGTGCGCAAGGTCCCCTACGACGACAAGGGGCTGGACTACCTGGTGGCGAAGTGGTACATGCCCGACGCGCGCCCCTTCCGTATGTGCCAGCCGCGTGACATCCTGCTTCAGATGGAGGCGATCGCCAAGTACAACATGGAGCAGGTGACGCTCAACGCCGACCTGCTTGACGCCGCCTGCGCCACCTACTTCACCTCCAAGGAGAAGAAGAACTTCGGCGCCAAGGTGCGGCTGGATATGTAGGCGCCTGACGGCCTCAGACGACTGACGACGGACCACAGGCTTGAGATGCCTGTGGTCCGTACTCTTTCATCAGTCGTCGGAGGTCAGTCGTCGGTGGTCGGTTGTCATCGCCCCTCCACAACGCCTCTACCTTCGTTCGACAGCCGCACGCCCCTGCGCTATAATATCCATGGTTCGTGAAAACTATCTCACGTAAATCTTTCTTCATCGCCGCGCCGCATGCGACGCCTAGACTGGTCGCGCTATGAATGCAGAGCGCCCTCCACCACACCGCCGCCCGGCGGCCAGCCACTGTAACCGTTACCGGTACTCTATCCCTGTCCCCATTCAGGCGCAGACACCCTAGAAGGATGTGCCATGGCTGCAACAACCTTTCCGCTCCTCAGATCGTCGATCGGCAAGAAGGCCATCATGGCCGTCACTGGCCTGATCGGCTACGGCTTCGTCATCCTCCACATGATCGGGAACCTCAAGGTCTTCACCGGGCGTGAGCACTTCGACGAGTACGCCGAGTTTTTGCGCGTGGTTGGCGCGCCGGTGTTCCCCGAGCGCAGCATCCTGTGGCTTCTGCGTATCGTCCTGCTGGCGGCGGTCATCCTGCACGTCTGGATGGCTGTGTCGCTCACGCGGCAGGATGCGAGTGCCCGCCAGGTGCGCTACCGCGAGAAGAAGAAGGTCCAGGCGAGCTTCGCCTCGCTCACATTACGCTGGGGTGGGATCGCAATCTTCCTTTTCCTGATCTATCACCTGCTGCACTTCACCATCGGCTGGTCGGTGGTCCACCCCACCTTCGTGCGCGGCGCGGCCTACGATAACCTGGTGGCCGGCTTCCTCAACCCGCTCAACGTGCTGTTCTACCTGCTGGCCACCGCCGCGCTCGGCACGCACCTGTACCACGGCGTATGGAGCATGTTCCAGACACTCGGCCTAAACGGCTCGCGCACCGACGGCCTGTTTCGCGGCCTGGCGGTGGTGTCGGGTATCGGTCTTTTCCTGGGCTTTGCGATCGTCCCGATTGCTGTGCTGACGGGGATTGTGGGATGAAGTAGGGTGCGGGGGCCGCAGGCCCTCGAGAAGCATCCTTCTGCAGGGGCGTAGCCCCGCCAGCCCTCCCGCACGGAGAAAGAAATAGATGACAACAACAGAGACACGACCGCAGGTGCGCCCCGCCACCGAGCTGACCCCCTCGCCGCTCGACGCGAAGATTCCCTCGGGGCCGATCGAGCAGAAGTGGACCCGCTACCAGTCTGAGATGAAGCTCGTGAACCCGGCCAACAAGCGCCGCTACACGGTCATCGTCGTGGGCTCGGGGCTGGCGGGCGGCGCCGCTGCGGCCACAATGGCCGAGCTGGGCTACAACGTCAAGTGCTTCTGCTACCAGGATAGCCCGCGCCGCGCCCACAGCATCGCCGCGCAGGGCGGCATCAACGCGGCCAAGAACTACCACTACGACGGCGACTCGGTCTACCGGCTGTTCTACGACACTATCAAGGGCGGTGACTTCCGCGCCCGCGAGGCCAACGTGCACCGCCTGGCCGAGATCAGCCTCAACATCATCGACCAGTGTGTGGCGCAGGGCGTGCCGTTCGCGCGCGAGTACTCGGGCTACCTGGACAACCGCTCGTTCGGCGGCGCCCAGGTGAGCCGCACCTTCTACGCCCGCGGCCAGACCGGCCAGCAGCTGCTGCTCGGCGCCTACCAGGCCCTCGAGCGCCAGATCGGCCTGGGCGGGGTGCAGATGTTCACGCGCAGCGAGATGCTCGACCTGGTGCTGATCGACGGCCGCGCCCGCGGTATCATCACGCGCGATATGGTCACAGGCAAGATCGAGCGCCACATCGGCGACGCGGTGGTGCTCGCCACCGGCGGCTACGGCAACGTCTTCTACCTGAGCACCAACGCCAAGGGGTGCAACACCACCGCGATCTGGCGCGCGCACCGTAAGGGGGCTTTCTTCGGCAACCCGTGCTACACCCAGATCCACCCCACCTGCATCCCCGTCTCGGGCGACCACCAGTCGAAGCTCACCCTGATGAGCGAGTCGCTCCGCAACGATGGCCGCGTCTGGGTGCCGAAGCAGAAGGGCGACACCCGCCCGCCGAGCCAGATCCCCGACTCCGAGCGCGACTACGTGCTCGAGCGCAAGTACCCCTCCTACGGCAACCTCGCCCCGCGCGACATCTCCTCGCGCGCGGCCAAGGAGGTCTGCGACGAGGGACGCGGTGTGGGCCCCGGTGGCCTGGGTGTGTACCTGGACTTCGCCGACGCGATCAAGCGCCTCGGCCGGGCTAAGGTCGAGGAGCGCTACGGCAACCTCTTCGATATGTACACGCGCATCACCGGCGAGAACGCCTACGAGGTGCCGATGCGCATCTACCCCGCCGTCCACTACACGATGGGCGGCCTGTGGGTGGACTACAACCTGATGAGCACTATCCCCGGCCTGTTCGTGGCCGGCGAGGCCAACTTCTCGGACCACGGCGCGAACCGCCTTGGCGCCTCGGCGCTGATGCAGGGTCTGGCCGACGGCTACTTCATCCTGCCCTACACGGTGGGCGACTACCTGGCCAACGGCGGGATCAGCAAGGCTGATACGACCCACGGCGCGTTCGTCGAGGCTGAGGCCGAGGTGGCGGGTCACGTGAAGCACTTCCTCTCGGTCAACGGCAAGCGCACGGTGGACTCGTTCCACCGCGAGCTCGGCAAGATCATGTGGGACTACTGCGGCATGGCGCGCAACGAGCAGGGGCTCAAGCACGCCCTCGGCCGCATCCCCGAGCTGCGCTCGGAGTTCTACGAGAACGTGCGTGTCCCCGGTGAGAGCGGCGAGATCAACCAGGAGCTGGAGAAGGCCGGTCGCCTGGCCGACTTCTTCGAGCTGGCTGAGCTGATGTGCGTCGACGCCCTGCACCGCACCGAGTCCTGCGGCGGCCACTTCCGCGAGGAGAGTCAGACCGAGGACGGCGAGGCCAAGCGCGACGACGACAACTTCGCCTATGTCGCGGCCTGGCAGTTCACCGGCGTGGGCAACAAGCCGGTGCTGCACCGTGAAGAGCTGAACTACGAGGCTGTCCATCTGGCAACCCGCAGCTACAAGTAGTCCCCGCGCGGGCGGGAGGCGCGGAGGAGTTACGCTCCTCCGCAACCACTCTTCTCCACGGTCGGCGCGGCGCCGCCCGTGGAGAAGGGGCCCTGGGGGCCTGGCCCCCAGCCCCGCCGCAGCGGCGAACCTAGATAGTGGAGAGAGATTGTGAATCTCACTTTGAACGTCTGGCGCCAGAAGAATGGCAGCACCGAGGGGCGCTTCGTCACCTACACGACGAAGGACATTAGCCCGGACATGTCGTTCCTGGAGATGCTCGACGTGGTCAACCAGGAGCTCATCCTCAAGGGCGAGGAGCCGATCGCTTTCGACCACGACTGCCGCGAGGGCATCTGTGGCATGTGCGGCCTGATGATCAACGGCGTGGCGCATGGCCCCGAGCAGACCACCACCTGCCAGCTGCACATGCGCTCGTTCAAGGACGGCGACACGCTGACGATCGAGCCGTGGCGCGCGAAGGCCTTCCCGGTCCTCAAGGACCTGGTGGTGGACCGCGGCGCATTCGACCGGATCATCGCCTCGGGCGGCTACATTTCGGTCTCGACCGGATCGGCGCCGGACGGAAACGCGGTCCCCGTGCCGAAGGATGCCTCGGACAAGGCGATGGACGCCGCCGCCTGTATCGGATGCGGCGCCTGTGTCGCAGCCTGCCCGAACGCCTCGGCGATGCTGTTCGTGGGCGCGAAGGTGGCGCACCTTGGTCTGCTGCCCCAGGGCCAGCCCGAGCGCTACCGCCGCGTGACCGCCATGGTGCGGCAGATGGACGCCGAGGACTTCGGCGGCTGCACCAATATCGGCGAGTGCTCGGCCGTCTGCCCCAAGGAGATCAGCATGGACGTGATCGCGCGCCTCAACCGCGATCTGCTGGTCGCTGCGATCAAGGGTGTGAAGTAGGGTCTTTCAACCCTCCTCACCCCCAAACCCCCTCTCCCACGGCGGGAGAGGGGTCTTTTTGTGGAAGGGTCGCAGCCCTGGCGGGAAGGCTCGGAGGGTCGCAGCCCCTCCGGAAAGAAACCTTGTTTCTCTTTTACCCACGGAGTGACCAATGAATGCAACTGAGCGGCGCGTGCTGGACGCGCTTGACATGGACGGGCTGGTGGCGTTCCTGTGCGAGCTGGTGGCGGTGCGCAGCCTCGACGGCACGCCCGAGGAGAGTGCGGCGCAGGAGCTCGTGGCGGCCCAGCTGCGCCGCGGCGGCATGGACGTGGATACCTGGGAGATCGACTTCACCACACTGCAGCGGCACCGCGCCTTCAGCGCCGAGGTCGAGCGGCCGCGCGGCCTCGGCGTGGTGGGCACGCTCGGAGAGGACCGCGGCGGCCGCAGCCTGATCTTCAACGGCCACGTGGATGTGGTGCCCGCCGGCGACCTGTCGCTCTGGACCTACGACCCGTGGCGCGGCACGGTGGCGAACGGCAACGTCTATGGCCGCGGCGCGCTCGATATGAAGGGTGGCCTGACCTGTGGGATCTTCGCCGCCAAGGCCATCCGCGACGCGGGGGTGCGGCTGCGCGGGCGGCTGATGGTGATGCCGGTGATCGGCGAGGAGGACGGCGGCTGCGGCACGCTGGCGGCGGTGGCGCGCGGCTACCGCGCTGATGGGGCGGTGGTTGTGGAGCCGACCGAGATGAAGGTGTCGCCGGCTCAGGCGGGCGCGATGAACTTCCGCGTCACGGTGCCGGGCGCCTCGGCCCACGGCTGCGTGCGTGAGGAGGGCGTGAGCGCGATCGAGAAGTTCGTGCCGGTCCACGCGGCGCTGCTGAGCCTGGAGCGCGAGCGCAACGCCCGCGCGCGCGACCCGCTCTACGCGCGGTACGCGCTGCCTTACGCCCTGAGCATCGGCACGCTCCGCAGCGGCGAGTGGGCCTCGTCGGTCCCCGAGTCGCTGGTGTTCGAGGGGCGCTACGGCGTGGCCTACGGCGAGGACATGGGCGCTGCCCGCGTCGAGCTGGAGCAGGCGGTGGCGCGCGCGGTCGAGGCCGATCCATGGCTGCGGAGCAACCCTCCGGTGGTGGAGTGGTGGGGCGGGCAGTTCGCCCCGGCGCGCACCGCGGTGGAGCACCCGGTGGTGCGGACGGTGGCCGATGCCTTCGCCGACGTGACGGGCGCGGCGGCGGTGTACGAGGGGATGACCTACGGCGCCGACATGCGGCTGCTGGCGAACGAGGGACAGACGCCGACGGTGCTGTTCGGCCCGGGGGACGTGCGCAACTCGCACCGGCCGGACGAGTTCGTGCCGCTGGCGGACCTCGAGGCGGTGGCCCGATCGCTGGCACTCACGGCCCTGCGCTTCTGCGGCTACGAGGAGTAGCGCGGAGGGGGCACCCTTACCCCCGCCCCTCTCCCTGCCTCAGAAGAAGGGGAGCACAGCGGGGAGCTCTGAAGAGGTGCAGCCCCTCCGAAGAAGCGGTTGTTGTTGTTTCGGGGGCCGAAAGCCCCCGAGCCACACGCCCTAGCGCAGATCGAACGCGATCCCGCGCGCCACGCCGCTCTTGAGGCCCTGCGCCGTGAGCACGAAGGTGCCTGCCGGCGCCCCGAACGGCGGCGACCACGAGACCGTCATCCGCCCATCCGATGCCGCCACCGCCCCCTCGGGGAAGGCCTCGTACAGCCGGTTGCCCGGCCCGGTGATCCAGTAGCTCACCTTCTCGCCGCCGCGGTAGCCGATGGCGGTGAAGCTGAAGACCGTGCCCGCGGGCCCGGAGGCGGGCGTCACAAACCCCTGCACCGGCGCCTGCTCCGGCGTGCGCCCCGTCACGTCGAAGCGCGCGATCACTGGGCTCTGCGTGCTGTGGCCCCAGGCCGTCACCGCCCAGTTGCCCCCAATCGCGTTGAACGGCAGCTCGAACGAGACGCGCGCCTCACCCGCCTCCGATGCGTGGAGCCTGCCACCGCCGAGCACCGAGCCGTCGGGCGCCGTGGCCCACACCGACACCAGCTCGTCGGGCGCGAAGCCGGTGCCCTGGAACTCGAGCCGCTGTCCGGCGACCGCGCTAGGAAACATCGGGGCCAGGCCGAACCCGCCGGCGCGCGACCTGTGCGGCGCGGCGATCAGCAGAACGGCCAGCACGAGGGCGAAAATCACCGCCGTGCGCCGCCTCCAGTCGTCCATAGTCTGCTCCTTTCGTGGGATACAAAGCTATGGTACGCCTGATGGCGCGCTACGGGAAGAAATCGCAGATTACACGAAGGTTACAGCGCTTACCGCCTGAGCGCGATGCGGTACTGCTCCGCGACGTACTGCAGGAAGCGCTCGGCGTCGCCCCCCTGCGGGATGCCGAGGCGCGCCTGGAGGCCAGCGGCGAGCTGCATGGCCAGCCGCTGGCGGATATCGGCGCCGAGATCGGCGCGCCGCGCGAGGAAATCCTGCACCAGGCGGTAGTCGCCCTCGGTGAGCAGCTCCACTCCCGCGAGCGTGACGGCGCCGGAGGCTGGTGCGCCAATCCCGGCCGTGAGGCTCTCGAGCGTCACCGAGCGGCGCTCGTGCACCACCAGTGTCCCGGCGGCGAGGTCCCCCAGGCGGCGCGCCCGCGCGTCCACGAACATCACCACCACCCCCACGCCGTAGAGCACCGGCAGGAAGTCCACGATCCGGACGAGGTTGCGCACCGCGGAGCCGACGAAGGTGATCGGGCGCCCGCCCTCGCGCACGACGCGCAGGCCGACCAGGCGCTTGCCGGGGCTCTGCCCGTTCCAGACGAGCTCGAAGACGATGTAGTAGCCCCAGAGCATGACGAAGGAGAGTGTGGCGCCGGCGGCGATCAGGACGCTTTCGGCGGCGGCCACCGCGCCCGTGGCGAGGCTCAGCAGGTAGAGCAGCACCGCCTGGCCCCCCGCGATGAGCGCGCTGTCCACGATCGCGGCCAGGAAGCGCGAGCCGATGCCGGCCACGTCGTAGGAGAGCTCAATGCTCTCGGGGGTGTCGACGGTGTAGCGGTCTCGCATGGTCTCCCGTGGGCTTTTTCAACAAGGCCGAGGTGGCCTTGAGCTGGGAGGAGCCCCGCAACCGCCCATCCCCGCAGACGACGAGCCGCTGTAGCCTCCCGCCAGAGCGGCGGAGCCGGACAATGCCTGGCCTCTACAGCACGATCGCGCTCCCGCCCCTCAGCTGTGGGCGCGGATGAAGGCCAGGGTCTCCTCGGCGATGCGCTCCTTGTCATTGTCCAGGGTCGCCACGTGGTAGGACTCCTCCAGCCACAGCAGGCGCTTGTCCGTCGATCCCAGGAGCTCGACGATCAGCGGGCCGTTCATCGGCGGCACGACGTGGTCCTCGCGCGAGGTCACCACCAGCGCCGGGCAGTTGATTCGCGGCAGCAGCTCGCGGGTCACCGCCATCAGCGTGTAGAGCTGGCGCACCGCCGGCACCGGAACCACCGGGTAGGCCAGCTCCGTCACGCCGGGCTTCTTAATGTCAGACCCGACTCCGGGCACGGCGGGCGGCGCCGCCGGGTGGAAGGCCAGGCCGGCGAGGTCGGGGCTGTTCAGGGTGATGGCGGCGTTGATTGGGATGATCCCGGCGACCTGCCCGGCGTAGGCGCCGGCCAGGTACAGCGTCAGCGTCCCGCCCATCGAGAGGCCGGTCACAAAGACCTTCTCGCAGCGCCCCCGCAGCTCCTCGAAGGCGGCCTCGAGGTCGCGGATCCAGTGCTCGGCCGAGCTCACACTCATCTCTTCGGGCGTGGTCCCGTGGCCCCGCAGACGTGGCAGGCGCACGGTCAGACCGCCCTCGGCGAGCTGCTCGGCAAAGAAGCGCATCGACTGCGGCGAGCCGGTGAAGCCGTGGCAGACGAGCACGCCGACCGGGCCGCCGTCGGCTGAGAAGGGCTCGGCACCGGCGAGGATTGGGAGGCTGGTCATTGCTGGTCCTTTCCCGCATCGTTGCGGCACGTGGAGACACGCGGAGCAACCTTATGATACCACCACTCGCTCCGCCGGCTTGCCCAGAGCTCGTCTTCCACTTCCAGGTGCGCGACGGCCTCATAGAAATGTGCGCGCGGTCGTTCACGCCCTTATCCTACCGCAGGTGACCCCAGCTACGGCCGTCCTCCCAACATCAAAGGGGGCGCTCGGCATCGTCGGGTGGGTCGGACATCATGTCGCGGGCCTGGGGGCTGGCTGCGAGGTGGGACATGTCGTTGATCACGCTCAAGTCCCAGCCGGCCGGATCGGCCACGAGCACCGAGAGCGAGGTGTTGCCGACGTGCAGCTTCCGCACCGGGGCGGCGTGCTTCTCGCGCGCGGCGTAGAGCAGCAGGGCGCGCACCGGGCCGCCGTGCGAGAACAGGCCCACGGTGCCGGCGGGGTGCTCCGCGATCAGCCGCTCGACCGCCGGCACCACTCGGTTGTACAGGTCGGCGAAGCGCTCGCCGCCGCCGCGGGGCAGGTCCTCGCCGGACTCGAGCCGCGCCAGGATGTCGCCGTCGCGCGCCTTCACCTCCCGCACCGTCAGGCCGCTCCACGCGCCGACGTCGATCTCGCGCAGGGCGGGCAGGGGGTGCAGCGGCGCGCCGAGCGCCTCCGCGACGATCGCGGCCGTCTCCCACGAGCGCTGGAGGTCGCTGCTGTAGATCGCGTCGAAGCGGATGCTCTCGTGCCGCAGCCTGTCCGCCAGTCGCCGGGCCTGCGCGCGGCCGGCATCGTTCAGCGGGATGTCCGCGTAGCCCTGCCACCGCCCGTCTGCGTTCCAGTCGGTCTCGCCGTGCCGCACTAGGTAGAAGACCGTCATCCGCGCTCCTTTCACTCGCCGCGCGCAGAGTATACCACGCGCCGATCGACGCGGTAGGAGAGTGCCTGACCGATGCGACCGGCCGGCTGCTCCAGCCCCTGGGGGCGGGGGGATGTGCGGCGCCCGAGCCGGGAGCAGAGCACCGCAAGACCCTCCTCGAGCAACACCTGCGCCTCGCGCTCTTGCCCGAGCGCCTGTTTGAACAACGCCGCGCGCATCGCTACCCGCGCGCGCACGGTTGCCAGAGCCGGGTCTTTGTCTGTGGCGGGCCGTGACATGGCGCCGAGCGCTATCCTGAGCAGCCGATCGCCATCGAGGCTTCGGCCTCGGATGGTGCAGAACAGGTAGAGCGCGTCGAGCGCCCCTGCCAGCGCGGTGGGCTCGGCGGCGGCGGCCTGCTCCCATGCAGCGGAGATATTGTCGAACTCACGCTCGACCTCCTCGAGCGCAGGCGTCGGGCAACCCGCAACCAGGCCGGACGTGCGCGCTGAGAGGAAACCGAGCATGTAGGAGCGGTAGCGCCGCTTCGTCTCGGTGGGGTCGCCCTCCCGCTGAAGGCGCGTCATAGCGTACTGGCGCATGAGCAGGTGCATGCGGTAGCGGCCATCCTGGTCACGCCCGAGCAGCGAGTACTCGACCAGCGTTGCGAGGAGTGGGGCACATACGTGCACATCTTGAAGTGCACAGACCATATTTGCAGCATCGATACTGAAGCTGCCCGGGAACACGGCGAGCTGTGCGAGCACGGCACGTGCCCTCGATGTTAGGAGTAGCCACGACCTATCCAGCGCCGCGGATGCGCCGGGCAGGTACCACGTGACATTCTCGGCGGCAGTGACACTGCGTAGCAATTCGGCGATTTCGGCGGCAGTGTGGGTACGGGCGGCCTCAGCGGCGAGTTCGAGCGCCAGTGGCAAGCCCTCCAGCAGGTGGCAGATCCGCGCAGCTGCCTTCGCGTCGGCGATCGTTGTAGCGAAGCGCGGGCACACCCGGCGTGCCCGCTCGATGAGCAGGAGCTCAGACACAGTTGGCTGCGGGCTGGCAATTAGAGCATCTGGCGGGAAGGGCAGCCCACCTATGTCCAGCACCTCCTCGCTCACGAGACCGAGCCGTGCGCGCGATGTGATAAGGACGCGGCTTGCCGGAGACGCATCGAGTAGCTCTTCGAGAAACGACAGCTCGCACGCGAGGTGCTCGGCCGCGTCGAGCGCGAGCAGGATCTCTTTATCACGCATTGCGCGCACCAGTCGGTCGGCCAGCCGCTCCCTGGCGGTGACTCCTAACGCCGTGCCGATCGTAGCCGCTGCCTGCTCACCGTCAAGGCACCCCGCGAGCGAGATCGCCAGGGCGCCGTCGCGGAAGTCAGGCGCGGCGGCGCGGACGGCCTGGAGGAGCAGATGAGTCTTGCCGACGCCGGCGGGGCCGACGAGCGTGCAGATGCGGTGGCCTTGGGTGTTGAGGAATGCTGAGATGGCGCCGAGCTCGGCGCTCCGCGCGAAGAAGGTCCCCCGCATCTCAGGCAGCGCCGAGACCAGCGTCGAGGGTGGCTCGGCCGGCGCAAGCTGCTGCGCTCGGATTTGGTGGAGCAGCATCTCCGTCTCGGGCTCGGGCGACAAATGCAGCTCGTGCCGCAGGAGACGCTCGCACTGGCGGTACTTGTGCAGCGCCGCCGTCCGCTGGCCCGAGCGCGCCAGTAGCCGCATGAGAGTACGATGCATCTCCTCGTGGTACGGATCTAGTTCGAGCGCCCGACGCGCATCCTCTGTGGCGATGTCTGTATCGCCGCGGCCGGCTGCGTAGTGCACCAGCCACTCGAGCGCTGCCATGACCTGCACCTGGCGGCGCTCCCGCTGCTGCGTCAGCCACAGCTCGAAGTCGGCGCTGTCAATGCGCCGGATGTCCTCCAGAAAGGTCCCCTGCACTCGGGCGACGGCTTCCGCCAGCGTGGTCGCGCATACCGCGCAGCGGTCATCGCGACGGTGGGCATGGCCCCGCCACGTTGCTAGCGAGTGGTCGAGGGCATCGATGTCGATCTGCACGGCGCTTGTCGGGGCCAACCGCAGGGCGCGGTGGGAGACCTCTAGACCCAACGCGCGGATGGCGTCTGGGCCGAGCGCCTGCTGCAGGCGCAGTATTGCGTTGCTGAGGCTGTGCAGGCCAGAGGTCGCCGGGGCATTGGGCCAGAGCAGATCGGCGAGCGACTCGCGGGAGTGTGCTCGCCCGCGGTGCACAATGAGGTAGGCCAGTAGGGCGCGAGCCTTCTCAGTGGCAAAGTGGACTGGAGTGCCGTTATCCCAGTGAACGTCGCAGATCCCGAGGAGCGCGACATGGAGAGTTGGCATACGATGAGCTCCAGACTCGCGAGGAAAGGCAGGTGTTTGAGAGAGTCTTGTGAGAGCTACGATGTATTGTAAGAAGAATTCGAGTGCGTGCAACCTATGTGTTGCACTTCATTGGAGCGTGAACCTTCCTGCACAGTGTCTTGAGTTTATCGCAGCTGTAGTACTGGATCAAGCGAGAAAGCTACGTGTTTACGTGCAGCTGTGTGGGACGATGGTCGCGGAGCGTAGTTTGTGCCGCACTGGCCTCGGTCCACGCTGAACTCAAGATCGACAGAGAGCCACACGACCGTACTGCCACCCTCGACACCCGACCGTTCATCTTACCACCCGAGGAGGCGCACGTGACTACAACCGACGAGCACGTCCAGCCGGAGATCGCGTTGAAGCCCGCCCACCCCTTACTCGAGCGGCTGCGCTTGGGGCGCGGCTGGCTCGACTTGCTGCCACCCTTCTGGATCGTCTTCGGCCTGACGATCAGTGAAGCGATCGGGATGAATGTGCTGGTGCTCCCGGCAGCGCTCGCAGGCGTACCGCTTCCCGCCGCACTGGGTGTCCTGCTGGTATTTGGCCTGGTGAACGTGGCCACAGCGGCTGCGATAGCAGCGGCCATTGCACACGGCGCATCAGCCCGGCTGGAGCACACCTTTCTCCACGGGGTGGTGGAGCTCTACCTTGGCCCCTGGGCGGCGCGCATCTTCTCGGCGGTGATGCTGGTCGGGATGGTGCTCGCGCTGCCCTGCTATTACATGGGCTTTGCGCTCTCGATCGGGCGAACCACTGGCCTGCCGCCCAGCCTGTGGGCATTGGCGCTGACGGCCATCGTCATGCTGCTTCTCAGCCGCGGCGCCCTTGACCTATCGCTCGGGACGACTCTGGCGATCGGCGCAGTGATGATTACCACTCTGTCAGCCGTGTCGGTGCTGGCTCTGCCGCACATCGAGCTCGCCCGGTTTGCGGAGGCGCCGCAGAGTCTGGCACTGGCGCCTCTGGGGATCGGCGTGGTGTTAGGTGCGTTCTGGGGTCACTCGGCGGCGGCCGCCTGCGCTCAGGTTGTGCTGCGGCGCGACCCGAGCGGCCAATCTCTGGTGCGCGGCACGGCTGCGGCGATCGCGGTGCTGATTGTGGCGAACATCGCCTGGTTTCTGGTCATCCGCGGGGTTATCCCAGGGCCAGAGATTGTTAGCAGCGGGGCATCGGTCCTGGCGCTGCTGGTGGGGGAGGTCGGGCCACACATCATCCCGCTCGCGATTGTATACAGCATCCTCGGGCCAGGCCTTTCATCGCTTTATCAGTCGATTGTGATGGCGAGCATCGTCCGCGAGCTGGCTGAGCGCGGGCTGCCGCGGTGGCCCGTCCTGCGGCGGCTGGCGCCGCTTGCTACGCAGGCCCTGCTCTGCGCCACAGGGCTCTGGCTCATTCAGGGGGATGGCTCGGTATTCATGTCGCTGCTGGATCTGAGTAGTCTGCTCTCCATCCCGCTGCTGATGGGCGTCGTGCCAGTGCTGATGGTGGCGCAGCTGCGGCGTATGCACGCCCCTGTGGTGAGTGGACGGCTGCGTGTGCTGGCTCACCCGCTCACTGTGGCGGCGCTTTGTGTCTTCTTCGTGGCCACTGTCGCGGGGTACGGGCTGTTCATCTGGCCCGACGCGCCGCGCCGGCTGGCCGTGGCGGGGATATGTGCGCTCTGTGCGGCGCTGATCATCGGGCAAGTGCGCTGCTCTCCCGGGGGCGCTTTCCACCAGCCCGAGCCTTATGACGAGGCCGCGCTGCCCGCTCGCTAGGCGCTGCTGCCTGAGCTCGTGGCTGTGATCCCGGCGGACTGCTTCAGTCGGTAGAACACTAAGATTGGGGAGACGCATGCAGATCGCTCTTAACAGGTACAGCGCGCAGCCGCTCTATCTTCAGATAGTCCACGAGGTCCAGCGGCAGATCAGCAGTGGGGCTCTGCCCCCCGGAGCGCGGTTGCCCACCGTGCGTGAGCTAGCGCGTCAGCTCGATATCAACTATCTGACAGTGCACAGTGCCTACAGCCAGCTTCAGTCAGCCGGCTGGTTGAAGTCCACCGTGGGTCGTGGCACATTCGTCGCTCCGCGCGACGCTCCACCGGATGTGGCCGGGCTGGGCCGGGAGCTCTCGGCGAGGGGTCTACTCAGCGACATGCTGCGTCTGTCGCGGACGTCGGGCATACATTCCCTGGCTGCGGCGGAGCCGGCGCCCGAGCTCGTGCCGTCGCGCGAATTGGAGCGGGCCGTGGCTGAGGCGCTGAAAAGAGGAGCGCAGGGGCTGGTCACAGTCGATCCGCAGGGCGACCCACGTCTGCGCGCAGCGCTGGCGGCTCTGCTGGCAGAGCGCGGGGTCAAAGTGAGCGCCGAGGAGCTGCTTGTGACCTCAGGTGCGACGCAGGGTCTGGCGCTGGTAGCGCGAGCGCTCACGCAGCCCGGCGACACCGTGCTTGTCGAGGAGCCTACCGGGCTGAGTGCACTGAACACGCTGGGTATGCTCGGGCTGCGGCTGGTGGGCGCGCCGGTGGACGCCGACGGCTTGGCGCTTGAGGCGCTCGAGGTGCTCATCCTGGCGCACCGCCCGCGCTTCCTCTACATAGCTCCCACTTTCCACGGTCCCGGCGCCCCCCTCTCGCAAGTACGGCGTGCGGCGCTGCTGACGCTTGCCGCGCGCTATCGTCTGCCAGTGGTGGAGGACGACGTCTACGGGCTGCTGTCCTACGACGGGCCGGCGCTCGCACCGCTGAAGGCTGAGGATGCGGATGGGTTAGTAGTGTACCTCAGCAGCTTCTCGAAGGTGCTGCTGCCTGGTGTACGTATCGGCTACGTGGCGGCCCGGGCAGAGCTGATCGAGCAGCTCTCGCTCGCCAAGCAGGCCGATGACCTCGGCTCGTCACCGCTGCTGCAGCGGGCGCTGGCGATCATCATGCGGCGCGGCTGGTTCGCGGCGCATCTGCGGCGGGCGCTCCCGATCTACCGCGAGCGGCGC
>JBDLTZ010000196.1:0-2887 GCA_039805565.1 Chloroflexota bacterium
TCTCCTAGAATCTGGCGGGCGATCCACGTACCAGGTCGCAGTAGGTGTGGCTTAAGACGTACTTGGATCCGTGCGCGAGACGAGCCTTTCAATCGTGCCGTCCCGCCACCCCAACCAGACACGGATTGCGGCTGTACCGACGATCAGGAAGAGAACCGGCTCGGTGAACTGGTCGTCCCGCAGCCGGCGCTGCCAGTCCGCCAGATCCACGGCCGAGGGCGTGGGGATCGGCTCGGGGTGCGTGTGCCACTCCCCCAGGTAGGTGCAGGTGCCGTCGCTCTGACGCCATGCGCGGGTGATGGCCGCCTGGTGACGCCAGCGCGCACGGAAGAAACGCGTGCGGCTGCGTCGGTCACCGGGCAGCGGCGTGGTGACTGTGTCGACGATGATCGCGCTGCCATCTACAAGATGCCGTCCGAGCAGCACACCGCCGGCTTCGAGCGCATCCGGGGCGTGCTGTGCGAACCCTCGCATCACAGCCGCAGCCGCTGTGCCGATCTCGACCAGCATGCCATCGGCGCGAGAGAACTGCCGCGTGAGCAGCCCCTGCAGATCATCCATCACGGCCGCGCATGGGAAGAGCCGCAGACGGGGCAGCGCGGGCTCGGATATGCTGTCTGCTGCGCCTCCAGCTTATCCAGGCTTACCGTGTATCGCTCGGAGAGGTGAAACCCCTCGGCGAGGAATCCCCGAGTACTGCCTTTCCAGGAGCGGAGGCGGTTCTGCACATCGATACCCCGCAGCACGTCGAGCGCGATGCGACCAGCGAGGAGCGCAGTCTGTTCGGCATCAGACGCGCCGTAGGGCGTATACAGGCTGCCGCAGCCGGTGAGCGACCGGCGGAACGACTGACCAGGCGCGGCAAACGAGGCCCTGTTCTGCAGTGGCGCTTCAGGCTCGTCTCGCGGCGGTGTATAGAGGCACTCGAAGCAGCCAGGCTCCCCGGCCACTCCGGTAAGGACTGCGTGCCCGCCAATACCGAGCGGGTCCACCCAGGCAAAGATGATCGGCGGTCCCGCGTTCAGGCGGCGGACATGTTCGTTCAACGCCAGCTCGCTCGTCGGATTGCCGAGTGCCGATATGATCAGGTCGAAGCTGGCCAGGTCGATCTGGCCCTGGGCAAGGGCAGCCTCGATCGTCAACGGGATTCCGGTCACCTTGGTGTACGGCAGGTCGAGCAGGATGGTGTGCGCGAGCGCGAGCGCCTTGTTCTTGCCCCACTGGCGCCGGCCGAGCATGTGCCGGTAGGTGTTCTCCGGCCCGAGGGTGTCGGGGTCTACCGTGACCAGGTGGCGAACTCCGTTGCGCGCGAGATTGAACGCGAGAAAGCCGCCGACCGCGCCACATCCAAGCAGCAGCACGCGCCGGTCACCAAGCTCCATATGACCTCCACCACGCTGCACCAGGTAGCTCCGCTGTCGCGGGGCAATGGCGACCGGCGTGAGGCTCTCCGCGCTCCCTCCCTCGACAAGCGGGTGCACGGCCCCGACACCATCGAAGCGAATGCCAACGTGCGTCACGTCGCCGGAGGAGCGCTGCAGCTGGAGGATAAGGTACTCGCACGGGTGTGTACGCCGCTGGAGCAGCGTGGCGATGCGGTCCCTGTGCTCAGGAGCGTAGTCGGCGAGGAGGTTGCGCACCGTAGTGACATCCCAGAAGGGCCGGTCCGGCCGAGGAGGCACAAAGGCTGATCCCGGAGCGAGCGGTACGACCAGGGCTGGCCCTGCCAACCACGGACCGGCGCTACCGCTGGTACTGGGCACGTGTGGCACGTCACGGGCGTTCATCACCAGCCGCGCCCACACGCGCGAGTCTTGATGCTCGGCAACCACCACTTCGGTCGCCGTGCCGACCGGTTCAAGTGTTGAGAGCGCATGGGCGCACCCGGGCAGGTACTGCCAGTAGACATCGAGCTCGTCGACGAAGTCTTTCCGGTTTACGCCAGAGAGGCCATCCTCTAGCGTGCACTGCACCTGCTTGAGCGCATCGCGCACGATGTCTACCGGACGTCGCCGGTCGAGCAGCAGGCCCTCCTTGTCCAGGTAACAGACAAGGCCGTTGGGATCGATATGGGGGATGACGCCCAGGGCATCCCAAGGGCGAAGGAAGACCAGCGGGAGCTGGTTGCGCAGGATCGGGTCGACCTGGACAGCAATCGTGACCGTGCGGTCGGCGACGGTGAGCTGACCCTCAAGCGCCACCGCGCCATCGGTGAACTGGACCTGCCGCGTACGATGGAGCAGGCCCAGCTCACGCACGCCGCGCATCACGGTCTCTCGCCAGACATCTGCTGTTTCCATGTTACGCGCTGTTCCCCGACGAGACGATCGCCGGCCGGTGCGTGGCAGCCGACTCCTGGCGCGAGGGGACCGGGAAATCCTCTCCGAACACCTGCTGCAGGCGCTCGCAGGCTGCGGTCGGGTCCTTCGTACAGTCGGCGCAGTCGAGTGCATCACGCAGCACAATCATCTGGCGCTCGAACTCCGCCATCTGGTTTGCGGTCATCTTCGCGAACACGTCGGTCCACGGCTCGACCGGAAGCATCACGACCAGCCGCCGCACGAAGCGCTGCTCGGTCCCATTCCACACGTTCTGGAATCGCGCAAGCGTCGCCCGGACGAGCGTGAGCATCGCGCGAGCGTCGTCGGGTGTGTTCGCAATGGGGTCGGCGTAGGTGGGCTCGAGGCGGTCGTAGGTCAGGACCGTGAGGCCAATGCCGTTTGGTTTGCCGTTCCCTCCGTCATTGAAGTTCACATCCCGCCAGCGCTTGTTTCTGATAGTCTAAATGTTGACCACCCCCGCTGGGAGTGATCGGCGAAAACTTGACCAGCCCCCAGTCCTCTGCCACCATCTGGGCCGATTCGCCCGGACTGACGCAGAGGTGGAG
>JBDLTZ010000197.1:0-19640 GCA_039805565.1 Chloroflexota bacterium
CGACTCACGACACAAGACTCACTATGACCCGCACACGCCTCCCAATTCCGCTCTACGCCGCCGCCGCCGTGATCTGTGGGCTCACAGCGGCGCCGCTGGTCTATGTGCTGCTGCGCGCCTCGGGCGCCGACGCGGCGCTGTGGGGCCGGCTCTGGACGGCGCAGATCCCCGGCCTGCTCGCCAACACCGTCGCCCTCGTCGCGCTCACCGTCGCCCTCACGGTGGTCCTGGGCGTCGGTGTTGCGTGGCTCGTCGAGCGCACCGACCTGCCGGGGCGCGGGATGTTCCGCTGGCTGCTGGCGCTGCCGTTCGCCATCCCCGCGTACGTGGCCGCGGTCTGCTGGATCCTGGTGTTTCGCCGCGGCGGGCTGCTGGACCAGTGGGGTGGCGCCGCATTCGGCGTGGCCCCCGGCGAGCTCCCCCGGCCCGGTATCTATGGGCTCAGCGGTGCGGCGCTGGTGATCGGCCTCTGTACCTTTCCCTACGTCTACCTCCCCGCCGCCGCCGCCCTCCGCAGCGTCAACCGCACGCTTGAGGACGCCGCCCGCATGGCCGGGCGCGGGCCGTGGGGCGCCTTCCGCGATGTGACGCTCCCCGCCGTGGCGCCCGCCGTGGCCGCCGGTGCGCTGCTCGTGGCGCTGTACGCCCTCTCGGACTTCGGCACGGTGTCGATGCTGCGCTACCGCACCTTCACCGCCGCGATCTACGGCCAGTTCGCCGGCCAGGTGGATCGCTCGGGGGCCGCGGTGCTGAGCGTGGTGCTCGTCGCGCTCACGGTGCCGCTGCTCGCCGGTGAGTCGCTGCTCGGGAACCGGCGCGGGCCAGCCTCCTCCTCCTGGCAGCCCCGCCGCCTCGCGCCCCTCGGGCGCTGGCGCTGGCCTGCCTTCGCGCTCGTGACGCTGGCGGCGCTGCTCTCGCTCGGCCTGCCGCTCGCGGTGCTTGGTGGCCTCACCGTCCAGGGCATCTTCTTCGCCACCGAGGCCGACCGCATCTGGAACGTGGGCAGCGGCGGCGTCTGGCAGTACGGCCTCCACAGCCTGCTCGTGGCCGCCCTGGCCGCCACGGCCGCGGTGGGCCTGGCGCTCCTGCCGACCTACCTGGCGGTCTTCTACCCGCGCCGCGTGCCGCGCGCGCTGCTCAGCATCGGCAAGGCCGCCTACGCGCTCCCCGGTCTGATCGTCGGCCTCGGCTTCGTGATGCTGCTCAGCCAGTGGCTGCCCACCCTGTACGGCACGGTCGCCGCGCTGGTGATCGGCTTCACCTTCCGGCTGCTGCCCCAGGCGCTGGCGGCCGGCGAGGCGGCCCTGGCGGGCGTGCCACGCGCCTGCGACCAGGCGGCCCGCGTGATGGGCTGTGGCCCGCTCGAGGTGCTCCGGCGCGTCACGCTGCCGATCGCCGCGCCCGGCGTGGCCGCCAGCTGGGCGCTGGTGTTCATCGGCGCCATGAAGGAGTTGCCCACCGCCGTGCTGCTCCGCCCGCCGGGCTTCGACACGCTGCCTGTGCGGATCTGGGCCGCCGCCAGCGAGTCGGTCCACACCCAGGCTGCCCCGCCGGCCTTCCTGCTGATCCTGTTGACGACGCTGCCGCTTGTGGTACTATCCGCGCGAGGCTTCGGCCTGAACCGGGTGTTGAGTGAGCGTAGCTCCTGACCCGCTGGAGGCGACCGTGATCCGAGGCGCGACTTTGCACACCATGCCTGCAACGACTACCGCCGTTCCGTCCATCCATACCCCGGCGATCGAGCTCCGCGCCGTGAGCAAGTGCTACACTCCCGCCGCCGCTGCGGTGCGCGATGTCTCGCTGCGGCTTGAGCCCGGCGCGCTGCTGGCGCTGCTCGGGCCGAGCGGCTGCGGCAAGACGACCACCCTGCGGCTGATCGCCGGCCTGGAGTGCCCCGATACGGGCGAGGTCTGCCTCGGCGGGCGCGTGGTGGCCGGGCGCGGTGTCTGGACGCCCCCCGAGCAGCGCGGCGTGAGCATGGTGTTCCAGGACTACGCGCTCTTCCCGCACCTCACGGTGGCCGAGAACATCGCCTTCCCCATCAGCCGTCTCCCTGCCCGCGAGCGCGCCGCCCGTGTGGCTGAGTTGCTCCCGATAGCCGGGCTTGACGGACTCGGCGATCGCTACCCGCACCAGCTCTCCGGCGGCCAGCAGCAGCGTGTCGCCCTTGCCCGCGCCCTCGCACCCCGCCCGACGGTGGTGCTGCTCGACGAGCCGTTCTCGAACCTCGACGCGGCCCTCCGCAAGAGCACGCGCGAGGAGGTCCGCCGCATCCTGCGCGACTCAGGCGCCACCGCCGTCTTCGTCACCCACGACCAGGAGGAGGCTTTCAGCGTCGCCGACACGGTGGCGGTGATGCGTGCCGGCGAGGTCGATCAGCTCGCCCCGCCCCACGAGGTCTACCTGCGCCCCTCCTCGCGCGCCGTCGCGTCGTTCGTCGGCGAGGCCAACTTCCTCCCCGCCCAGGCCCTCGGCGACCTGGCCGACTGCGCGCTTGGCACCGTGCCGCTCGCCGCGCCGGCCTTCGGTCGTGTGGACCTGCTGGTGCGGCCGGAGATGCTCTCCATCCGCCCCGAGCCGCGCGGCTGCGGCCGGATCGAGCAGATCACGTTCTTCGGCCACGACCAGCTCGTGAGCGTGCGGATGTGTGACGGGGCGCTGCTCCACGCCCGCACCTTCCCCCGGCTGGACCTTGCGGCTGGCGCACAGGTCGAGGTGCGGGTCGACGGCCCGCTGGTCTCATTCGCCCCCGAGACCTCATAGCTGCGAAGCCGTCACGCGACAGACGATACACGTGAGACACAGAGAGCAGGGAGCGGGATACATGCTCCCTTCTCTGTGACCTTTGAGACCTATGTGGCTCAGAAGATCTCGTCGGCGCGGTATAATACGGGCCTCAGTCGGAGCGCCCGCGCGGCGCTGAACGCAACACAGGGCTCCTACCACCTATGACCATCCTCGTCGTCGGCGACGCCAACGCCGACCTCAGCGCCACGCTCGGGCGCTTCCCCGCCGAGGGCCACGACAGTTCGATCGAGTCGCTCGGCTGGGGCAGCGGCGGCGCGGCCGTCAACGTCGCCGCCGCGCTGGCGCTGCTTGGTGCCCCTACGCGGCTCCTCGCGCGCGTCGGGCGGGATCCCGCCGCCACTGTCGCCCTGCGTGCCGCTCAGAGCGGCGGGGTGGACCTCAGCGATGTCCAGGTGGACGAGCGGCTCGCCACCGGCCTCTGCTTCGCCGCCATCTCGCCTGGCGGCGAGCGCACCTTTTTCAGCTTCCGTGGCGCAAACGTCGCAATGGGTCTCCCCGAAGGACGCGATGCGCTCGCGGGCGTGCGGTGGCTGCATATCTGCGGCCACGCGCTGCTGGAGGGCGCGCAGCGCGAGACGGGGCTGAGCCTGATCGACGCGGCCTACCAGCGTGGCCTGCCCGTCTCGCTCGACCTGTGCCTGCCGCTGATCTCCGCGCGGCGGGCCGAGGTGCTGGACCTGCTGCCGTCGATCGCCACGCTGTTCGTCAATGAGCTCGAGTACGCGGCGCTGCTCGGCGGTGCGCTGCCGCCGGAAGGAGTCTTGCTCGTCGTCAAGCTCGGGGCGCGCGGCTGCGCCCTCGGCCGGGAGCTGCGTCCGGTGCCTGGGTACGCCGTGCGTGCGCTGGACACCACTGCCTGCGGTGACGCCTTCGCGGCCGGGTTTGTCCACGCCCACCTGCGCGGCGCGACTCCCCCGGCGTGCGCCGCGCTCGGCAACGCCCTCGGCGCTCTCGTCGCCACCCGGCCGGGCGCCGCAGACTCGCTGCCCGGCCGTGAGGAGCTGCTGGCCTTCCTGACCGAGCGTGCGCCCGAGCTCAGCCGACTCGTCGGGTGACACATCCATTTCCGGCAGGCGAGCCCAAGCGAGCCTGCCGGCCAACGACATAGAGAGAAGAGATATGTCAACACCAGCCTGGAAGGCGCGCCTCGACGCGCTGCAGATCAAAGACCTCGGCGAGATCTTCCGCACCCCGAAGCCGGTCATCGGCATGGTCCACTGCTGGCCGCTCCCCGGCGCGCCGGGCTACACCGGCTACGGCATGGACACCATCATTGACAACGCCCTGCGCGACGCTCACGCCCTGGCCGAGGCCGGCTGCGACGGGCTGATCGTCGAGAATATGTGGGACATCCCGTTCCGCGCTGGCCCGCACATCCCGCCCGAGAGCATCGCCACCCACGCCGTCGTCGCGCGGGCGGTGAAGCAGTCCGTCGCCCTGCCGATGGGCATCAACCTGGTCCACAACGGCGGCGTCTCGCTGCTCGCCATCGGCATCGCCTCCGGCGCTGAGTTCATCCGCGTCTGCATGTTCACCGGCGCGGGCGTGTGGGACGCGGGGGAGTGGGACGAGGGGTGCGCCGCCGACCTGATGCGCCGCCGCAAGGAGCTGCACGCCGAGCACATCAAGATCTTCGCCGACGTCGACAAGAAGCACTCGGTCCGCTTCCCCGGCATCGACCTCGCCACGCATATCGAGTGGACGCGCTTCTTCGGCGCCGACGCGCTGATCGTCTCCGGCCGCATGACCGGCGATGCGCCCGATATTGGCAAGGTCCGCGAGGCGAAGGCGATGGCCGGCGACCGGCCTCTGATCATCGGCAGCGGCGCCGACGAGCGCAACATCGGCGCGTTCATGGGCGTGGCCGACGCGGTGATTGTCGGGTCGAGCATCAAGGAGGGCGGCCTCTGCGAGAACCCGGTGGACCTCGAGCGCACCCGACGCTTTGTCACCGCTGCGCGTGGCTAGCTGGGGGCCGGCCGGGCGCGGCGGCTCGCGGGGGTTTGGGGGCCTATGGCCCCTCCGAACCTCCCTACACTAAAGAGATGATCTGCGTCGTCTCACCGTGTGACGTGTAGCTTGTGACCGGCAGCCCGGTGCGCTGCACGAGCTGGTGGATCCCCTCGTTCTCGGCCAGGGACACGGCGCGAATGCTCCGCACCCCGCTCACCATCGCGATCTGGATCAGCAGGTCGAGCATGATCGCGCCCAGCCCCTCGCGCTGGAAGTCGTCCCGGATGACGATCGCCATCTCCGCCGTGGTCGGGTCCTCCGCATCGCGGGCCAGCCGCGCCACCCCCACCGCGTGCTCCCGGCCGTCCGCCTCAGCCCACGTCCCGACCAGGGCTGCCGCCAGGAGCGGGTTGATGTCCGAGAGGCGGTGTGCCTCACGCCACATTATCTCCTCAGGGAGCTCATTGTGGATCACCATGAAGCGCAGTCTGCGGGTCTCCTCAGACATGCGCCGGTAGAGCTCCACCAGCAGGTCGTCGTCTGCGGGGACGATGTGGCGAACCCGCACGCTGCGCCCGCGCCGTGTGACCACGCGGACACTGGTCTTCCCGTGAGCAAACGGCCGTAGATCGTCCCCTGCCATGAGTATCTCCCCTGTCACACGAGTCCCCGCATTGATGCCGTATGATACACGTATCTGACCACCGTGTGGAGGGGATGAATCTCCCGCCACGTTGACTGAGGTGCCCGTATGTCTGAACCTACTCGCTACCGCCTCGCCCTCGTGGGCTTCGGCTCCGTCGGGCGTGGCCTGGCGCAGATCCTCCGCGATCACGGCGAGCGCCTCGCCCGCCAGAGCGGCGTCGCGCCGCGGATTGTGGCCGTGGCCGCGCGCTCGTGGGGCGCCTACAACCCCGATGGCCTGGACCTCGACGCACTCCTGACGGCCGTGGAGCGCCGCGACCTGGCCGCCATCCCGGGCGCACGCAGCTGGACGCCGCTCGAGATGATCGCGCAGGCCGAGGCCGATGTGCTTGTGGAAGTCAGCCCCACCGACCTGGCAGATGGCGAGCCGGCTACGAGCCACCTGCGGGCGGCCTTTGGGCGCGGCTGGCACGTCATCACCGCCAACAAGGGGCCTGTGGCACTGCACCTGGCCGCGCTGCGCCAGGAGGCCGCCGCCGCCGGCGTTTTCCTGGGCTATGAGGGCACGGTGATGTCGGGCACCCCCTCGCTGCGCCTCGCCCTCAGCGACCTGGCCGGGTGCGAGGTGCGTGAGGCCCGCGGCATCGTCAACGGCACCACCAACTACATCCTGACACAGATGGAGCTCGGGATGGCCTACGAGGAGGCGCTCGCCGAGGCGCAGCGGCTGGGCTACGCCGAGACCGACCCCACCGGCGACGTCGAGGGCCACGATGCGGCCGGCAAGGCGGCTATCCTCGCCAATGTGCTCATGGACGCCGGCATCACCCCCGCCGATGTCGAGACGGCCGGGATCACCGGCATCACGCAGGAGGCCGTGGCCGCCGCACAGGCCGCCGGGGAGCGCTGGAAGCTGATCGCGCGCATCTGGCGCGACGGCAACACCGTGCGCGCCAGCGTCCAGCCGACGCGTCTGCCAGCCACGCACCCGCTCGCCGGTGTTGCGGGGGCCACCAACGCCATCACCTTCAGCACCGATCTGCTTGGCGACGTGACGCTGATCGGGCCGGGGGCGGGCGGCGTGGCCACCGGGTTCGCCCTGCTCTCCGACCTGCTGGCGCTGCACCGTTCGCGCTAGCTCCGCCCCTCCCATAAGCAGCAGCCGTATCAGCGCGCCGGACGTGCCGGCGGCTGCTGCTACCTCCCTGCGCCAGACTCGCTCGCTCCACTGCGATCAATCCGTCACGATACTGCCTTCCAACTCCGGCGCCTCCGCGGCCCTTGGCAGCTGGACGGTGGCCGGCGCGAGCGCCGCTGACATCGCCGTGGATGGGGCCCGCGCTGCGGTCATCGTCGCCGCTACACCCAGGTCAACAGCCGCGGCGCCGGACGTGTCGGCCGGCGGGTCGCCGCTGAGCGCCGTAGCCGTGCGTGGTGGGGTGGTTGGCGCTCGCGGGGACGCTGAACGTCAGGGACAGCGCCGTGCGCGGGCTGATCACCGTGGGCGCCCTGCAGAGTGCGCCGGGCTCGGCCACCGTCTCCGAGGCGTACCTCGTCGTCGCTCCGGCGCAGTCGGAGGGCCGTCGGAGAACACGAAAGCCCCCTCCCCGCGCGTGCGGGAAGGGGGCTTTCGTGTGAGGGTGCTACGGGCGGATGGCGCTCACGGCCAGCTCGCGCGCCTTGATCAGCGCCTTCGGCATACGCGGGGCCGGCACGCCGCGGGGCGATACGCGCCAGAACTTGCCGCGCGCCTGCTGCCAGCGGTCCAGCAGCTCAGCCGCGCGGGCGCTGCCCGTCAGCTCCGCGTGGCGAACCAGCAGCGCGCGGATGTTCTCCTCGTCCTGCTGCTCCAGCGGCAGCAGGTCCACCATGTCGGTGTTGCAGCGCGACGGGAAGCTGCCGTGCTCGTCGTACACGTAGGCCAGGCCGCCGGTCATACCGGCCGCGAAGTTGCGCCCGGTAGCCCCCAGCACCAGCACGACGCCGCCGGTCATGTACTCGCAGCCGTGGTCGCCCACGCCCTCGACCACGGCCACGCCGCCCGAGTTACGCACCGCGAAGCGCTCGCCCGCGCGGCCGGCCGCGTAGAGCGCGCCGCTCGTGGCGCCGTACAGGCAGGTGTTGCCGATGATCGAGCTCTCGTGCCAGGCGAAGCGCGCCTTCGCGCTCGGCCGAACCACGATCTCGCCGCCCGCCATGCCCTTGCCGACGTAGTCGTTCGACTCGCCGTCGAGCAGCAGGCGCATCCCGGTTGCCAGGAACGCGCCGAAGCTCTGGCCGGCGCTGCCCTTGAAGCTGACTGTGACCTTGCCCTCGGGCAGGCCGCTCTCGCCGAAGCGCGCCCCGATCTCGCCTGCCAGTGTTGAGCCGATCGTGCGGTCCACGTTGGTGATCGGGTAGGCCAGCTCCACCGCCGCGCCCTCGTCGAGCGCAGCGCGCGCGTCGGCCAGCAGCCGCTCGTTGAGCGCACCCACCGTCACGCGCCCGTTCCAGGCGTCCGTGTTGCGGATCGGGTTCCCGCCCTCGTCCACGCGCTCCAGCAGCTCCGCGAGGCTCACCGTGTCGGCGCCCTCGTAGCCGCGCTGGATCTGACGCAGCAGGTCCGTCCGGCCCACGAGCTCCTCGAGCGTGCGCACGCCCAGGGAGGCCAGGATCTCGCGCACCTCCTCGGCCAGGTGGAGGAAGAAGTGCACCACATGCTCGGGCGTGCCGGTGAACTTGGCGCGCAGCTCGGGCTTCTGGGTGGCCACGCCCACGGGGCAGGTATTGAGGTGGCAGGCGCGGGCCATCACGCACCCCTCGGCTACCAGCGCGGCCGTGCCGAAGGAGAACTCGTCGGCGCCGAGCAGCGCCGAGAGCACCACGTCGCGTCCGGTCTTCATACCGCCGTCGACGCGGATGCGCACCCGGCCGCGCAGGCCGTTCAACACCAGCGTCTGCTGCGCCTCGGCAAGGCCGAGCTCGAAGTTAACACCGGCGTTCTTGATGCTGGAGAGCGGCGAGGCGCCCGTGCCGCCGTTCTGGCCGCTGATGTGGATGACGTCGGCGCCGCCCTTGGCTACGCCTGCCGCCACCGTGCCGACCCCCGCCTCGGCCACGAGCTTGACCGAGATGTAGGCCTTCGGGTTGACCTGCTTCAGGTCGTAGATCAGCTGCGCCAGGTCCTCGATGCTGTAGATGTCGTGGTGCGGCGGCGGCGAGATCAGCGACACGCCCGGGGTGGTGTGCCGGATGCGCGCGATCTCCTCGGAGACCTTGGAGCCGGGGATCTGGCCGCCCTCGCCGGGCTTAGAGCCCTGGGCCATTTTGATCTGCAGCTCAGCGGCGGAGGCGAGGTAGGCCGGCGTCACGCCGAAGCGGCCGGAGGCCACCTGCTTGATCGCGCTGTTGCGCTCGGTGCCGTAGCGCGACGGGTCCTCGCCGCCCTCGCCGGAGTTCGCCATACCGCCGAGGCGGTTCATCGCGATCGACAGGGTCTCGTGGGCCTCGGCGCTCGTGGAGCCGTGCGACATCGCGGCAGTGCTGAAGCGCCGCACGATGCGCTCGATCGGCTCGACCTCCTCGATCGGGATCGGCTCGCCGATGGGCAGCACCTCGAGCAGGTCGCGCAGCTCGGTGGGCTGGCGGCTGTGCACCAGCTTGCTGTAGGTCTTGTACTGCTCGAAGGTGCCGCCGCCGGCCGCCTTCTGCAGCGCGTGGACCACGGCCGGGGAGAAGGCGTGGTACTCGCCGTCCTTCTTGAACTTATAGTAGCCGGGGTGGGGCAGCGTGGTGCGGGTGGCCACGTGCGGCAGACGGTTGGCGAAGGCCGAGTCGTGGTGCTCGAGCACGCCGGCCGCGAGCCGCTCGTAGCCGAAGCCGCCGAGGCGCGCCGGGGTGCCGGTGAAGCAGCGGTCGATGACCTCCTGGTCCACGCCCACGGCCTCGAAGATCTGCGCGCCGCAGTAGCTATCCACCGTGGCGATGCCCATCTTCGACATCACCTTGAGCAGGCCCTTCTCCAGCGCGTGGATGTAGTTCACCGCGGCCTCGTCGGCCAGCTCCTGGGGCGAGCGGCGCGCGGCCTCGTCCTCGGCCGGCGCCGGGGCACCCTTACCGGCCTTGATCTCATCGCGCTCCACGGCCAGGGCGCGCACGCTGGCGAGCGCCAGGTACGGGTTCACCGCCTCGGCGCCCATGCCCACGAGGCAGGCCAGGTGATGCACTTCGCGCGGCTCGCCGCTCTCTACGATAAGGCTGACCTGGGTGCGCTGGCCGGTGCGGATGAGGTGCTGGTGCACCGCGCCGAGCGCCAGCAGCGCCGGGATGGGCGCCCGCTCCTCGTTCA
Source organism: Chloroflexota bacterium (assembly GCA_039805565.1). Taxonomy (GTDB): domain Bacteria; phylum Chloroflexota; class Chloroflexia; order Chloroflexales; family Roseiflexaceae; genus CALJIC01. The sequence continues at coordinate 9,734 of JBDLTZ010000197.1, forward strand.
CGCCGCGGTCGCTGATGATCAGCAGCACCTTGTCGGCTGCGATCGCCTGCGCTGCCTCGGCGGCGAGCCGGTCGAGCGCGGCCGTCATCGCGGCCGGGCCCTCGGCCGCCGGGAAGGTGGCATCGAGCGTCTGGCTTGAGAAGGCCGGGTCCTGGTGGCCGCGGATCAGCTTCAGGTGCTCGTCGTTCAGCACCGGGCCCGAGAGGCGCAGCAGGTGCGCGTGGCCGGGCGTCTCCTCGAGCAGGTTGGCGCGGCGGCCGAGCGAGAACGACAGCGACATCACCAGCTCCTCGCGGAGCGGGTCGATCGGCGGGTTGGTCACCTCAGCGAAGCGCTGCTTGAAGAAGTTGTACAGCGGGCGTGGGCGGTCGGCCAGCACTGCGGTGGGGGTGTCGTCGCCCATTGAGCCGACCGGCTCCTGGCCGTCGCGCAGCATGGGGCGCAGCACCACCAAGAGCTCCTCTGCCGTGTAGCCGAAGGCGTGCTGGAGCTCGCCGAGCAGCGGGGACTTCGCGGCGCGCGCGCTGAGCGACTCCGGCTGGTCCGGCTCGACGATGTGTGCCGCGCCGGCCGGGGCCAGCACCTGCACTTCGCGCTCGAGCCACTCGGCGTACGGCTGGCGCGACGCGAGCCAGCTCTTGATCTCGGCGTTCTCGGAGAAGGCGCCGGTGGCAAGGTCCACAGCGATCATCTGGCCGGGGCCGACCTTGCCCTTCTTGATGATGCGGGCCTCGTCGATCTGCACGGCGCCTACCTCGGAGCCGCACACCACCAGCCCGTCGTCCGTCACGAGGTAGCGCGCCGGGCGCAGGCCGTTGCGGTCAAGCGTGAGGCCGACCACCTGGCCGTCGCAGAAGGCGAGCGCGGCGGGGCCGTCCCACGGCTCCATGAAGCCAGCGTGGTACTGGTAGAAGGCGCGCCAGGCCGAGTCCATGTCCTTGACGCGCTCCCAAGCCTCGGGCACGAGCATCGTCATCGCGTGGCGCACGTCGCGGCCGCCCATCACCATCAGCTCGAGCGTGTTGTCGAGCATGGCCGAGTCGCTGCCGGTGGTGTCCACCACGGGGCCGAGCCGGACGACGCGCGCGGCTAGATCGCTGCCGGTCGGAAGCTCGGTGGGGCTACCGGCATCTAGGCGGCGCCACTCGGCCTCGCGGGCCTGCATCCAGGTGATGTTGCCCTGGAGCGTGTTGATCTCGCCGTTGTGCGAGAGCATGCGGAACGGCTGGGCGCGCTCCCAGGTGGGGAAGGTGTTGGTCGAATAGCGCTGGTGGAACACGGCGATCGCCGTCTCGTACAGCGGGTCGCGCAGGTCACTGTAGAAGTTGCCCAGGATCGGCGCGACCATGAGGCCCTTGTAGATCAGGGTGCGGCTGGAGAACGAGGGCATCGAGAAGCCGGAGACGCCCTGCTCGCGGGCGGTGGCCTCAATCGTCTTGCGGGCCAGGTAGAGGGCGCGCTCGTAGGACTCGGGGGAGACGCGGGCGTGCGCTGCACGGCCGATCAGGGCCTGCTCGATCGCCGGGCAGGTGCTCCGCGCGGTCTCGCCGAGCGCGTCGAGGTCCACCGGGACCACGCGCCACGCCAGGAGCGTGAGGCCGTGCTCGCTCAGCCCCTGCTCAACGGCGCGGCGGGCGGCGGCGCGCTGCGCCTCGTCGTGCGGCATGAAGCACATGCCCACCGCCAGATCCTCGGCGGGGTAGCGGATGCCGCGCTGCTGCAGCTCGCGGGCGAAGAACGCGCGCGGGATCTGCGTCAGGATACCAGCACCGTCGCCGCTTTTGCCGTCGGCGGCGATACCCCCGCGGTGAACCATATTCCCAACAGCGGTCAGCGCCTGAGCCACGATCGTGTGGCTCGGCTCGCCCGAGAGGCGCGCCACGAAGCCGATGCCGCAGGCGTCGTGCTCAAAGCGCGGGTCGTAGAGGCCGCGGCGAGGTGGAATGTTCATGCGCGTATCACCCTCAATCTGCACGTACGCTCGGCGGGCGCTCTCGGCTGGGAGGCACCTACCGACCCTGGTCTCACACCACATTCACGGGGTTATCCGAATCGAGAGAGTGCTTCTGGTGGCTGCGGAGTGGTTCGCTGGAGACGATAAAGCCGGTCTCGCTAGGATGGTGAGGTCCGTGGCGAGTCCGGAGAATAGAAAACCCCCAGCGATCCCCTGGTCATCCAGAGGGTGCTGCGGGCGTCACTGCAAACCGCCAGTCTGAATTCGGATTACTAGTGAATTTACACGAGAGCCATAGCAATGTCAAGTAGTGTTAACCTGTTTTTAGCATGTTGAAGATAAAGTTTGGATACTTGTGATAGCCGCTCTCCATGCGGCCGGTGAGGTATCTGTCCGGTTGATGAGGCAGATCTATGATAGAGGCCTTTGAGCGGCTCTACTACGGCCAGCTGGTATAAAAGCAGTGCAGAGACTTGTTGATTATGTACGATGGCATCGAAGCTGACGAGGAGGAGGAGACAGGGAGCATACAAGCGGAGCGGAGGCCGGGGCCAAGCCCGCGGTCTCCGCTCCGCTGATGCAGGGTCTCGAAGGCGGCGAGAGCGCTACGCCTTCTGTGCACTGGGAAGGCCGACCGGCTCACCCTCCAGGTCTGCGACACCCGTGGAGGTGGTGGCCGGAAGCACGAACCAGGAGGCGACCATACCGAAGAAGAGGACCAGCGCGAGGATCAGGGTGATATCCATTGAAGTGCTCCCCTTGTACTGAATACACTAGACAGGTTATCAGCTCGTTCATCTGGGGGCCATTGGCCAGAGCTTAGGCCCCCACGTGTGTACTTGTATAAACCCTACGACTGGTAGGCGGACTCGCCGTGCTGCGTCGCGTCCAGGCCGCGCTGCTCCTCCTCGCGGGAGACGCGGATGCCGACAACCGCATCGATTACCTTGAGCAGAATGAAGGTGACGCCCGCTGCGTAGGCCGCGACCACCGCTACCGCAACCAGCTGGGTGACCAGCAGGCCCGGGTTGCCGTAGAGCAGGCCATCGGCGCCGAACTCGTTGACCGACTTGGTGGCGAAGATACCGGTAGCGAGTGCGCCGATGATGCCGCCCACGCCGTGCACGCCGAAGACGTCCAGCGAGTCGTCTACGCGGCCGCGGACCACCATCTCGACGGCGATGAAGCAGCCGACGCCCGCCAGGAAGCCGATGATCAGGGCCGACATCGGGGTAACGAAGCCGGCGGCCGGGGTGATGCCGACCAGGCCCGCGACGGCGCCGGCGGCTGCGCCGAGGACGCTCGGCTGCTTGTGCCGGATCCAGCTCGCGGTCATCCAGGCCAGGGCGGCCATCGCGGCGGCCAGGTGCGTGTTGACGAAGGCGGCCCCGCCGAGGCTGTTGGCGCCGAGCGAGCTACCAGCGTTGAAGCCGAACCAGCCGAACCAGAGCAGCGCCGTGCCGAGGACCGTCATCGTGGCGTTGTGCGGCGGCATCGGCTCGGAGCCGTAGCCGAGGCGCTTGCCGAGAACCAGCGCGCAGACCAGTGCCGAGACGCCCGAGGTGATGTGAACGACGGTGCCGCCTGCGAAGTCAAGCGCGCCCATACCGCGGATCCAGCCGCCCACAGCCCAGACCCAGTGCGCGACCGGCGCGTACACCAGAGTGGCCCACAGCAGCGAGAAAACGACGAAGGCCTTGAAGCGCTTGCGCTCGGCGAACGCACCCGAGATCAGGGCCGGCGTAATCACCGCGAACATCATCTGGAAGACCATGAAGGCCGAGTGCGGGATGGTGGCGGCGTAGTTGCTGTTCGGCTCACCGCCCACACCGTTGAGACCGAGGAAGTCCAGCCCACCGATAAAGCCGCCGACCGTCGGTGCGAACGCCAGGGTGTAGCCCCAGAGCGCCCACTGAACGCTGATCAGCGCGAGGATGAAGAAGCTGTGCATGATGGTCGAGAGAACATTCTTCTCGCGCACCATACCACCGTAGAAGAGCGCCAAACCCGGTGTCATGAGCATGACGAGCGCTGCCGAGATAAGCACCCAAGCGGTATCTGCTCCGTTGATCGCGTCCAATGAGGTCTCCTTCTGATCTCCACACCGTCGGGTACAGCAAAGCATGCCGAGGGGCGATCTTGGGCCACCCAGCTACGCTTCATTGCGCTCGCTTTGTGTAAGCAGGGATTATTGCTGCTGTGGTAAGAATACGTTAAGGGGTGGTTTTTTTGAATGGCGATTTGTGACGAACTCGTTCAGCCGGCGCTTGTATGAACTGCCTAAGCTCCCTGGAGTGGGGTGTGCATTTCGTCCAAGACGATGGCCGGGGAATTTGGGCGTTCCGTATCCTCAGGGGTCGTGGTGCGTCCACGGCGCCCTTTGTCATCCTGAGCGCAGCGAAGCATCTCCGGGAGAGACTCTTCGCTGCGCTCAATGTGACACGATACCTAATCGTATGCGCCACTGAGTGCGGCGGTCGGAGAGGCTACAGCGCGAGCTGCGCCAGCGCGGCCTCGAGCACATCAATCGCACGGAGGTACTCGGCCAGCTCGACGTGCTCGTGGGGGGTGTGGTCGAGCGCGGAGTCTCCAGGGCCGTAGGCCAGGATCGGGCAGCGCCACGCCGGCCCGACGACGTTCATATCGGAGGTACCGGTCTTGAGGAGGAAGCCGGGCGTGCCCCCGGCGCCGCGCACCCCTTTGAGGAAGGCGCGCACCAGCGGGTTGCTCTTGTCGCCCTGGTAGGCCGGGCAGAGGTCGTGGAAGTGCAGGGCGCCCCCGCCCGCCACGGCTTCCAGCGCGGCGGCGAGCTCCTCGGGAGGTACAGCGGGGGGCAGGCGCACACCGACGGTGAGCTCGGCCCAGTCGTGCAGGCCGTCACTGCCGCTACGGATGGCGCGCAGCGAGGGGAGCAGCTGGTCGAACAGGCGCTCCCGGCCCTGGTTGTAGGCGGCGCAGTGGGCGGCGGCGGCGTTCCAGAAGGCCACAGCACGCTCGGCCACCGCCTGCTCGGGGCCGGCGCTGTGGGCCGATCCCTGCTCCCAGCGGCCGTCCACCAGCAGCCGCCCCTTGTAGCCGAGGGTCAGCCGGTCCCAGCCGCTCGGCTCGCCGATGATGCACGCCGTGGGGCTGTAGCGCGTCTTGACGTGGTGCGCGCCCTTGGAGGAGGCGGCCTCCTCCTCCACCGCCCCGACGAGGACCAGGCGTGCCTTGAGCGGCGCGCCGCCTGGCTCGGCGGCGCGGGCGGCGAGGCGGGCGGCGGCGGCCACGAAGGTGGCGAAGGGGCCTTTGGCGTCCACGGCGCCGCGGCCGTAGAGCCTGCCGTCCTCGATCCGCACCGGCACCGCGCCGGGCACCGTGTCGATGTGGCCGAGCAGCACGATCTCGGGGCCGTCGCCGATGACCCCGACGGCGTTGCCGGCCTCGTCCACGAAGCTGTGGAGGCCGAGCCGGCCCATCTCGGCTACGAGGAACTGTGCGAGCTCCCCCTCATGGGTGGAGAGCGACGGGATGCGGAGCATCTGCTCCAGCAGGGCGACGGGGTCCAGGGAAGCGGTAGTCATGTATGGTTTGTCCAATTGAGGGGGATCACCCCACGGTGCAGCACTCACACGTCTTGGTCATCGGGCGGGCGGGCGGCACAACGGCTGGTGGGCTGAGACGGGAACGCGGGCGGGCCGCAGGCGGCGTGCTTTCGCGCGAGCGATCAGCGCAGCACCTCGTCGATGGCCGCCACAACCTGGTCGAGCTGGGCGTGCGAGATGACGAGTGGCGGCAGCAGGCGCAGGACATTGGGGCCGGCGGGGAGGGCCAGGACGCCGCGCTCGAGCAGGGATTGGAGGTACGGCTGGACGCGCTCCTTGAGCTCGAGGCCGACGAGCAGGCCGCGGCCGCGCACCTCGCGGACCTTGGGCAGGGCCAGATCGCGCAGCTTCTCCGTCAGGTAGGCGCCCTTCTCCTCGGCCTGACGCGGCAGGTCGTGCTCCTGGAGGTAGGCGAGGGCGGCGCGGGCGGCGGCGCAGGCCAGCGGGTTGCCGCCGAAGGTGGTGCCGTGGCTGCCCTGGGGCATGACTCCGTGGCGCTCGTGGATGGCGACGGCGCCCATGGGCACGCCGCCGGCGATCGACTTAGCGAGCGCCAGCAGGTCCGGCTCGACCCCCTCGTGCTCGACGGCGAAGAGCCTGCCGGTGCGGCCGAAGGCGGTCTGGACCTCGTCGGCGATCAGGAGGGCGCCGCGCTCGCGACAGATGCGGAGCGCGCCGGCGAGGTAGCCGGAGGAGGCTGGGCGGACGCCGCCCTCGCCCTGGACCGGCTCGATGATGACGGCGGCCACGGTCTCGTCCACGGCGGCCTCGAGCGCGTCGAGCTTGTCGTAGGGGATGTGGCGGTAGCCGGGGACCAGCGGCTCGAACGGCTCGCGGTACTTGGGCTCGTAGGTGGCCGAGAGGGCGCCCATGGTGCGGCCGTGGAAGCCGCGGACGGTTGCGATGACGCCGGTGCGGCCGGTGATCAGGCGGGCGAACTTGACCGAGGCCTCGACGGCCTCAGCGCCGGAGTTGCAGAGGAAGACGCGGGCCGGGAAGGGCAGCGCGGCGGCGAGCTCCTCCAGGTAGGCGGCGCGCTGGTCGTTGGGGAAGATCTCGGGGCAGGAGATCAGGCGGGCGGCCTGCTCCTGGATGGCCCGCACGACGGCGGGGTTGGCGTGGCCGAGGTTGGCGGCGCCCTGCCCGCCGACGCAGTCGATGTAGGCGCGGCCCTCGGCGTCCCAGAGGGTGGCGCCCTCGCCTCGGACGATGGCGACCGGGCGCTTCGGGTAGAGGCCGGCGCCGCGGGCGGCCTCGGCGGCGATGATGGCCTCGGTGGTGGGCTGTGCTATCATGACCTCACTTCTTTCTGTGTCCGTAGGCAGGTGCGCGATGGCGGACGAGCGGCGGCAGGCGCTGGAGCGGCTCTGCCGGCAGAGCGGGATAGCGATCCTCTACGTGTTCGGCAGCCGGGCCGACGAGGTCGGCGCGTGGCTCGACGGGCGGCGTCCCGAGCTGACGCGCGGCCCCTCGGACGTGGATATCGGCGTGCTGCCGCTCGGGCGGGAGGTGAGCGTGCGCGACACGGTGCTGCTGGCGCAGGAGCTCGAGGAGCTGCTGGGCGTATCGCGCGTGGACCTGGTGCTGCTACACAGAGCCGACCCGTTTGTGGCGGCCAACGTGGTGCGCGGCCACCGCCTGTTCGCGGCGGACGAGCGCGCGGCCGACGAGTACGATCTGTACGTGCTGCGGCGGGCGGGCGACCTCATCCCGCTGGAGCGCGAGCGGATGGACTTGATCTTTGGAGCAAGCCGATGATTCCATCGCGCGTCAGCCGGCGTGTCGTCGGTGACAGGCTGGCTCTGGCCGCCGAGTACCTGGCCGAGATCCGCGGCCTGCCGCTGGCCGACCGCGATGCGTTCCTGGGCGACCGCAGAAACGTCGCGGCAGCCGAATCGTACCTGCGCCGGGCGCTGGAGGCGCTGCTGGACATCGGGCGGCACATTCTGGCGAAGGGCTTCGCGAAGGGTGTGACGGAGTACGAGGAGATCGCCGTGGCCCTGGGCGAGGTCGGCGTGCTGGGCGCCGGCGAGGCGCGGCTGCTCTCCATAATGGCCGGCTACCGCAACCGGATGGTCCACTTCTACCACGAGATCACTCCCGAAGAGCTGCACAGTATCTGCGCCGAGCAGATCGGCGACGTCGAGCGGGTTACGGATGCCTACCGGGCCTGGGTCACCGCCCACCCCGAGCGTGTGAGTGAGGAGCTATGATAGCCGACGAGCTCGCGACCGTTGCGGCGCTGCTGCGCGGGCAGCGGCAGGCCGCGCTGGGCACCGTGTCCGAGGGCACGCCGCACGTGGCGATGGTCGCCTTCGCCGCCGAGGCGGACTTCGCCGGGGTGCTGCTGCACCTGAGCCGCCTCGCGGCGCACACGCGCCACCTGCTGGCCGACCCGCGCGCCTCGCTGCTGGTGGCCGAGCAGGACGACGGGCGGGAGGACGTGCAGACCCTGGCGCGCCTCACGCTGACCGGCCGGGTCGAGCGGGTCGCGCGCGACACGCCGGCGTTCGAGGCGGGGCGAGCCCTGTACCTGGCGAGGCTGCCGGCGGCGGCGATGCTGTTCGACTTCGCCGACTTCGAGCTGCTGCGGCTGGCGCCGGATGGCGCGCGGTACGTGGGCGGCTTCGCGCGGGCGTACACGCTGACGCCGGAGCACCTGCGGCAGGCAGCTGCCGCGTCGACCGCAGGGGCCTAGCATTCTTCTGCCACAGAAGTCACAGAGCGCACAGAGTATGAAGAGCGTCTTGTCTGCGCTCTCGTCATATGCACGCGCTGTTCGGATGGTGGACGGTATCAAGCGGGTCGTTCTCTCGAATCTCTCTTCTCTTCGCTCTCTGTGGCAGAAGCCGTGGCGCGCGGGCGCTCGGGCAGGAAGCGCAGCACGAGCGCGGCCGACGCCAGCAGCACCAGCGCCACCACGACGAAGATCCCCGCCACCCCGAGCCAGACGGCGAGCGCGGCCCCCACCAGCGGCGCCGCGGCGCGGGCCGCGGCCGCCACCGAGTTATCCAGCCCGTAGACCACCCCCTCCTCGCCCTCCGGCGTGTAGCGCGCCAGGAGCGCGCTGATCGCCGGGCCCATGCCGCCCGTGGCGGCGCCGGTGAGCGCCTGGAGCACCAGGAGCTGCCAGCCCTCGCTCACGAAGAACTGCGGCGCGTAGAACAGCGCGGCGGCCGCCGTGGCGATGATCAGCACCCGGCGGTGGCCGGCGCGGTCGCCGAGGCGGCCGAGGTAGAGCGCAGTGGCCGTGCCGGTGGCCGACGATACGCCCACCACGAGGCCGGTGAAGGTGCTGATGCGCCCGGAGCCGTGCAGGATCTCGCTGACGAACAGCGGCAGCACTGGCAGCAGCATGTTCGGGCCGAGCTGGTTGAGGAAGCGCACCAGGTAGGCCAGCGCCACGCTCGGGCGCCCCAGGATGCGCCGCCAGTCGGCCAGGATTCCGGGGCGCCGCTGGCCCGTCGGCGGCGGGGTGAACTCCTCGCGGATGCCGATGGTCACCACCACGCCCGAGATCACCAGCAGCACAGCCGTGACGACGAAGGCCGCGCGGAAGCCGAGCGTGTCCGCGATCAGCCCGCCGAGCAGCGGCCCGAAGGCCACCCCGCCCCACAGCCCCACCTGGAGCAGGCCCATGGCGTAGCCGGTGCGCTCGCGCGGCGCGGCCGCGGCCACGAGCGCGTTGGTGGCCGAGATCGTGCCGGTGACAGCGCCCTGGATGGCGCGCAGGAGGGCCAGCTCCTCGGCCGAGCGCGCGAACCCCATCAGCAGGATGATCACCGCGCCGCCGTAGAGCGCGCGCTCGACCATCGCCTTGCGGCCGAAGCGGTCGGCGAGTGAGCCCCAGATCGGCGAGGTGATCGCCATGGTGAGGGCCTGCCCGGCGTAGACCATGCCGCTCCAGAACTCGAGGCTCAGGCTCGTGTTCGTGCCGAGCTCGTTGATGTAGAGCGGCAGGAACGGGAAGAAGACCGCGAACCCGACGGCCGAGACGAGCTGGGTGGCGAACAGGATATAGAGGGTGCGCTTCCAGGGTTCCAAGCGGTGCTCCCGCACGGGGAATCTCGAAGGCCCCCTTCGAGCCATCCCACAGGGGTTGACGTGGAGGGAGCCACCCTCCAGACCTCCCAGCTTCAGGCGATTGTGGTTCCGTCGCCGGCCAGCGCGCGCGTGACGGGCTGCTGGATACGGGCGTCGCCGAGGATCACGCGCCCCACGCCGCCGGCGAGCGCCTCGGCCGCGCCGAGGACCTTTTTCTTCATGCGGCCCTGCGCCACGGGGAGGTACTCCTCCACGGCGGCGCGCGGGATGTGGCGGATGAGGCTCGACTCGTCGGGGAAGGCGCGCAGCAGACCGGGGACGTTCG
>JBDLTZ010000198.1:0-19171 GCA_039805565.1 Chloroflexota bacterium
GCGCGCGCTCTTCAGGCGCGTTGTCGATCTGGTCGTAGGCCACGTACTGCGCCGCGCCCTGCATCGCCAGGACCTTGGTGATCGCCGCCGTCAGCGTCGTCTTTCCGTGGTCCACGTGCCCGATCGTCCCCACGTTGATGTGCGGCTTGTTCCGCTCAAACTTCTGCTTCGCCATTGCTGTTCCCGTGCCTCCTCAAGCGCTGCGTCGATTTGGGCGCTTACATAGCTGCGACTCGCCACAAGCGAGTCGCACGCAAGAGTGATCTGGAGCCCATGACGAGACTCGAACTCGTGACCTCGTCTTTACCAAAGACGTGCTCTGCCAGCTGAGCTACATGGGCATATTTTAGGTGGTGAGCACCGAGTGCTGAGTGCTGAGTGTCTTACGCCACTCGGCACTCAGCACTCGGTACACACTACTCATTTGGTGGGCCGGGCTGGATTCGAACCAGCGAAGGCGTTAGCCAGCAGATTTACAGTCTGCCCCGGTTGGCCACTTCGGTACCGACCCGTGTATTTTGCCGCGCCAGCCGGCAACAGAGCGTATTATATGCGACTCGGGCGATGCTGTCAAACGGGTTTCGGTGAGGCCTCAATGAGCAAATCGACACCGCACACCGGGTCTGCCGACTACTTCTAGACCTACACCGCAGCTCGGACAAGCGCCACGCCCAGGAACGTCGCCCCCACACCCAGTATAACACTTCCCGCAACGTAAGCGCCAGCCTGAACGTGCCGCCCGGCGACGATCATGGCATAGGCCTCGTAGCTGAAGGCGGAGAACGTCGTGAAGCCACCCAGCAGGCCCGTGACGATCATCAGGCGCAGCGGCTCACCAAGGCGGAAGCGCGCCGTGGCCAACTCCAGCACGACGCCGATGAGGAGGCTACCGAGCACGTTGATGATGAGGGTGCCGTAGGGGAAAGCGGCGCCCCATCGCGCGACCGCCCAGAGCGAGATCAGGTAGCGCAAGTTCGCGCCAACTGCCGCGCCCAGGGCGATCGCGAGGAGATACACAGGCCGGATCTCCATCCGTTCTAGAGCTGCACGGGCACGCCACCGCGCGCGGCGGAATCCTTCACAGCGTCGTAGAGCTGGGCCATACGCAGACCGACCTCGGGCGGGCAGGGATTGGGCAGCTGGCCGCCGCGCACCGCAAGGAACTGCTCCCACACGCCGAGCGAGGGCGGCACGGACACCGTCTCCGATGGCTCGTCGCCGCGATACTGGAGCTCGAGCTTCTCGCCCCAGACACCGGTGGAGAGGATGGCGCGCTGGCAGAAGACGCGAACGTCCGAAGCGCACGAGGGGATGGCCTCACCGCAGGCGTGCAGTGTCACGAGGGCACCGGAGCGCAGGCGTCCTATCACCGCGCCGAGTGTCTCCACCGGCCGCCCCTGGTTATCCAGGTAGGCGGCCACCTCGACAAAATCCTCACCCGCGAGGTCGACGACAGTGTTGAGCATGTGGGCGCCAGTATCGAACAGGAAGCCTCCGCCGGAGATCTCGGGCCGCTGGCGCCAGGTACCAACAGTGCCCTGCCCCCAGCTCTGCCACACGACGCCGCTGATCGTGACGATGCGGCCAAGCACGCCGGCGCGGAGCATGGCCACCGCTGAGCGGATACGCGGCGAGAGGCTGCCGGGGAAGGCCACCACCAGCAGCCGGCCGGTGCGGTCGCGCGTCTCAATCAGGCTGCGAGCCTCGGACGCATTCATCACCATGGGCTTCTCGAGGAGCACATCGAGGCCCGCCTGCATGCAGGCCGAGGTCTGGTCGTAGTGGTAGGCATGCGGGGTGACGATGAAGGCGGCGTCGAGGCGCCCGGCATACTCCTCGAGCAAAATCTCGAGATCGGGCTGGTTAGGCGGCGGCTCGAGGCCTGCCTCGGCGAAGAGGGCAGCGGCGTCCTCGTACGCGGCGGCGGAGGGCTCACAGACGACGTCGATCGTGGTGGTCGCGCGCTGCTTGAGGATGTCGCGGATGTGGTGGCGGGACATCCCACCGGTGCCGATCATGGCGAGGCGTACGGGCTGAGTGGTCATGTGGGCCTCCGTTTCAAGTGCTGAGTGCGCCAAAGTCGTGAGTCGTGAGTCGTGAGTCGTGAGAGTCGTGAGTCGTGAGTCGTGAGAGCCCAGTACTGTTCCGAGAGCCTGTGAGGCGGAGCCGTGAGAGCCCTACCGTGCGTCGAAAGCTTTCGGGCGCACGTCTTCTCCCTGCCTACGAGATGGGCGGGCGGCGATGGGCCCAGGGTTGGGCGGCCTCGAAGGCGGCGCCGGCACGGAGCACAGCGGCCTCGTCGAAGCGGCGCCCGACGATCTGGAGACCCACCGGGAGCCCAGCAGCGGTCCAACCGGCGGGGACAGTCAGTGCAGGTTGGCCGGTAAGGTTGAACGGGTAGGTGAAGGGGGTCCAGCCGAAGCGGCCGGCCTCATTCCCCATGTGGTCTGGCGGCCCCTCGGCGCCGGCCTCGAAGGGCGGCAGCGCCATAGTCGGAGTCAGCAGCAGGTCATAGCGCTCGAAGAAGCGGCGCGACGCGTCCCAGACAGCCTGGCGCACACCCTGGGCGGCGATGTAGGCCTCCAGATCGCCGCGCTCCTCCTGGACGGCGCGGAGGAAGCCGGGGTCAAGCTGGGCGCGCCGGGCCTCGTCGAGCGGGGCGATGTAGGCCGAGGCACCGCCGTAGAAGAGCGAGCGGATGGCGGGGGCGGGGTCTACGAAGCGCGGGTGATCCTGCTCGAGCGCGCAGCCGAGCTCGACGAAGCGGCGCGCAGCCTCGTGGGCGATGGCGAGCACCTCCGCGTCCACTTTCGCGTAGCCAAGATCGGGCGACCAGGCGACGCGCAGGCCGCGCACCCCGCCCTCGCAGGCAGTGAGAAAGCTCACACCGCCAGGCGGGAGGCTGTTGCGGTCACGCTCATCGGGGCCGGCGAGGACATCGAGCAGCAGCGCGGCATCGCGGACAGTGCGAGCCATGGGGCCGGTGTGGGCGATCGTCTCGATGGGGCTGGGCGGGTAGACCGGCACGCGGTAGAGCTGCGGCTTGAGGCCGACGATGCCGCAGAAGCTGGCGGGGATGCGGATGGAGCCAGCGCCGTCGGTGCCGATCGCGAGCGGGCCGAGTCCGGCGGCGACCGCTGCGCCCGCGCCGCCGCTGGAGCCGCCGGCAGTGAGGCGCGGGTCCCACGGGTTGCGGGTAGGGCCGGCGACGAGATTGCCGCTATCGCCCTTCCAGCCAAACTCAGGGGTGTTGGTCTTGCCAATCACGATACCGCCGGCGGCGCGGACGCGCTCGACCGCAGGGGCGTCCTCGGCGGGGACGAAGCCAGCGTAGATCTGGGAGCCGCGGGTGGTACGAACCCCGCGCGTGATCAGCAGGTCCTTGACCGAGACCGGCACACCGTGAAGCGGGCCGAGGGGCTCACCTCGCATCACAGCCTTCTCGGCGGCACGGGCCTCGGCGCGGGCCTCATCCGCGGCGACCGTGACGTAGGCGCCGAGCTGCGGGTCGAGGCCCGCGATGCGATCGAGGATTATCTCGGTAAGCTCGACGGGCGAGAGAGCGCGGCGACGGATGAGGGCCGCCAGCTCAACGGCGGGTGTGAAGCACAGATCGGCGGCGTCCATCGGGCCTGCTCCGCTTCGAACTGAGAGGACGACGGCGCCATTATACAGGAGCGGCGGGAAAACACGGAAGCTTGGCACGCCATTTGCTTTCTACTTCACACGTAGGCCAAGCACTTGACGTGCTGAAGACCAGGAGGCGTCGGCCAAGCACTTGGTGCTAAGAAAAGGAGTACGGGACCATGATCAACTTCATTCTGTGGCTGCTCTTCGGAGCGCTGGTGGGCTGGCTGGCTAGCATCGTGATGCGGACGGACGCGCAGCAGGGCGCTCTGCTCAACATCATCGTCGGCATCGTGGGCGCGTTCCTCGGCGGCCTGGTGTTCAACCTTCTCGGCATTGGGGGGAGCAACATCAACTCGGGCGACTTCAGCCTAGGGGCGCTGCTGGTGTCGTTCATCGGCGCGGTGATCCTGCTGGCGCTCGTGAATATGTTCCGCCGCGGCTCGGTACGATAACGCTGAGGCGCTGAACTGGCGAGGGGCCGACGCATGTGCGTCGGCCCCCGGTGGGCGAGTGGTGCATCGCGAGCCTCCTTCTGGGAGAGAGGAAAGCTCAGCAAGGCAGGGACGCCTCGTCCCTGCCTTGCTGCGAGTAGTGCACTTCTCCGACGGGAGGATGAGCGGCTAGTGGCCGGCGGCAGAGGCCGTGCCCTTGGTGCCGGCGAGCTGCGTCATCAGCTCATCGTCCTCCTGTGGGTGGCGCAGGTGGTCCACCAGCTCCTGGATCTCCTTGCTGGGCTCAGCCGTCATCTTGCTGACAATGTAGCAGAGCAGGAAGTTGACCGGCATGCCGAAGACGGCCGCGCCGAGGTGGGTGATGCCGAGGACATTGAAGGCCGGGTTGATGTAGTTCATCACCATGTAGAAGATGGTGACGGTGAGGCCGCCGATGATGCCGGCGATGGCTCCAGGTCCGTTACAGCGCTTCCAGAAGATACCGAGCAGGATGACGGGGAAGAACGACGCCGCGGCGAGCGAGAAGGCCCAGGCCACCATCTGCGAGATGAGGGCCAGGCGCGGGAGAGCCGCGAGCGCCGCCAGGGCCGCCGCCACCAGGATCATGGCCTTCCCGAGGAACATGCGCCGCTCGGGGGACGCCTTCGGGTTAATGATGCGGTAGTAGATGTCGTGCGCGAAGGCCGACGCGATCACCACGAGGAGGCCGTCGGCGGTGGAGAGCGCGGCGGCGAGGCCTCCGGCGGCGACGATCGCCGCGACGGTGTAGGGCAGGCCGGCGATCTCGGGCGTGGAGAGCACGATCAGATCCGGGTTGATGTTCAGCTCGGGGAACTGGAGCACGCCGTCGACCGAGGCGGCCGTGACGGAGGCGCCGGAGATCTCACCGAACTGGCCGGTCTTGTCGCCCATATCCTGGAAGGTCGCGCCGGCGACATCGATCGTGCCGTTGCCGTTGGCATCGTTCACCACCAGGGCACCGCTGTCGACACGGGTCTTGGCCCAGGCCGGGAGCTTGGCGATCTCGGTCCCCTCCAGCTTGGTGTAGTCCTGGATGCTGAGCAGGCCAGTCTTGGCCCAGTTGTTCGCCCAGGCCGGGAGGGTAGCGACATTCTGACCGACGACGTTCTGGAGGATCTCCCAGCGCGAGAACGCGGCGTAGGCCGGGGCAGTGAAGTAGAGCAGGAAGATAAAGAACAGCGACCAGCCGACGCTCATGCGGCTCTCGCGGACGCTGGGGACCGTGTAGAACCGGATGAGGATATGCGGCAGGCCGGCGGTGCCGAGCATGAGACAGATCGTGAGCGCCAGGAAGTTCCAGGGCGTGCCGCGCCAGTCGCCGAGCTCAGGCTGGGCGGGGTCAGGGACGCGCACCAGCGCGGGTGGGGTCACACCGATCTGCTTAGCGCTGTCGATCGCCGACTGGTTGCTGAGACCCTCGTTGTAGGGCGTGATGTAGGCCGTGGCGATGTTCTGCTCCTGCTCCAGGCGCGTGATGTTCTGGAGGGCAGTGCCATAGGCAAACTGCGGGATGGGGATGCCGGTGAGCTTGACCGCCAGGAAGGTGACCGGGATGAGGTAGGCGACGATCAGGATGATGTACTGCGCCACCTGGGTCCAGGTCACAGCCTTCATGCCACCGAGGAACGAGCAGACCAGCACGCCGGAGAGGCCGATGATCACGCCCCACTCGTAGGGCACGCCGACGAAGCGGCTCATGATCAGGCCGACGCCCACCACCTGGGCGGTGACGTAGGTGAAGCTGACGAGGATGGCCGCGAAGGCGGCGACGGCGCGGGCGGTGTTGCCGCCGTAGCGAGCGCCGACGAAGTCCGGGATTGTGTACTGGCCGAATTTCCTGATGTACGGCGCGAAGAGCAGAGCCAGCAGCACATAGCCGCCGGTCCAGCCCATGATGTAGCCGAGGCCGTCATAGCCGAGCGCCCAGAGCGTGCCGGCCATCGAGATGAACGACGCCGCGCTCATCCAGTCGGCGCCGGTGGCCATACCGTTGAAGATCGCGGGGACATTGCGCCCGGCCACGTAGTACTCGTCGAGCACCTTGGTGCGGCTGATGATGCCGACGGTGGCGTAGAGGCCCATCGTGAGGAGCAGGAACGTCCAGCCGATGAAGGCCGTGGGCAGGCCGGCGAACACCTCAAGACCGCCGAGGATCAGGCTGAAGATGATGAAGCCGATCGTGAAGAGGCCGTAGTACCGCGCCAGACGGCTGCGGAACGAGGCCTGGGTCGAGACAGCCATGGTCGTCGCTCCTCGCTACTTATCGCGGTCCTTCATGCCGTACTCGGAGTCGAGCTTGTTCATGCGCCAGGCGTAGTAGAAGATCAGTACGACGAAAACGATGAGCGAGCCCTGGCTGCCCATGTAGTAGCCGAGGGGAAAGCCGGCGATCACGATGCTGTTGAGCTGGTTGATGATCAGCGGCGGGATGTAGGCGACCGCGAACCAGATCACGAGGAGCGCGACGATCAGGCGGAGGTTCGCCTTCCAGTACGCGTTGATCTTCTGCTGCCGGGTGGTTTGTCCCTGGGCGGACATGACGCCTCCTTGCGTGTGTAAGCCACGGACCAGTAGAGATGCAGATGCACGAGGTTCTGCCTAGCTTCGGGTAAGGCAAACTCCTCCTTTCTCGTGCGGGGTAACGCCACACTCACCCGGCCTCAGGACGGATGGGAAGTCCCAGCATACGTATGCAGCGGCGCGCCCACGCCGGGGTGGCGGGCGATGGGGAAGGCCGCAACAATGCTGTGCACCTCAGACAAGATGCCGAAGTGGTACTGCGTTGGTATAGTTAAAACTGTGTAAGGGTGATGGTAGCGATGGATTATCACAATACGATAAATTCTGTGTAAAGTTTGTGTAAAGTTGCAAATGCTGTGCAATACTTGTCCAAAGGTCTGCACAGCTCCACAGCGGCGATGAGCGCCAGTGTGGTGTCGCCCTGGGGGTAGACCAGCGGCGAGATCGTGGCCGCCAGCGAGCCGAAGATGTAGAAATCGCACCACTCGATCACGGTCCCGGCGGCCGAGGCGCCGATAACCTGCCAGATACCGCCGCTGGCCTTGGGCTACGGGAGCGCTTGGGCGTGAGTTGTCACAGTAGCCACCTCCTTCGACACAAGGCACTTTGAGCACACCCAACCACACCTGGCCACGCGTAAGGCGCGCCAGCACATCCACACACGCATTCCTGCGACACAATCGCACTACTGCGCGGTATGGGCGTGTTTTGGATGAGTACTGCCTCCCCTCAATCTTTGCCATATCCCGAAACCTCCTGTGCACTTGGGCGCACCGGGAGAAGCTACAGCAATCCTACCGGCTTCGTGAGCGTTTTCTTCGGGGGCGGCACCCCCAAACCCCGCGCTGCACTGACGCGCGTTTTCACAGCGGGTAGGTGCCCTATCGCAGATGATTGACGGCGCACGCACGCGCTCCTATACTGAGCCCACCCATCTCTCAGCACAGCCAGAGCGCGGAGGCCTCACATGGAGGAGATCGCTCGCTTCCTGCACGCGCACCCTCCGTTCAGCCAGCTGCCGCCGGGGGTGTCGCTGCGCGCGGCGCGCCTGGCGCGCATCGAGTACTTCGCCGCAGGAGCCGCGATCCTGACGCAGGGCGGCGCGCCGGCCGCGCACCTGTACGTGGTGCGGCGCGGCAGCGTGGAGCTCGTGCGGGCGGAGGGCGACGCTGTCGTGGACACGCTGGGAGAGGGGGAGCTATTCGGCTTCGTCTCGCTCATCCGGGGGAAGCCGCCAGTGGTGACCGTGCGCGCGCGGGAGGAGACCCTGGCCTACCTGCTGCCCGCGGCGCTGTTCCACCAGCTGCGGCGCGACGAGCCGGCCTTCGCGCAGTTCTTCACGCGGGGCGTGTCCGAGCGGCTGGAGTACGCGCTGCGGGCGGCGGGGCGGGGCGCGCAGCCGCCGCCAGAGCTGTTCCAGACGCACCTGGGCGAGCTGGTGCGGCGGCCGCTGGTGGCGGTGACGCCGGACACAAGCGTGCGGCAGGCGGCGCAGACCATGCGCGAGGAGCGGGTCTCGGCACTGGTGGTGGACCTGCCGCCGCCAGGGGTGCTCGACGGTGGCAGCGGCATCTTGACCGACCGCGACCTGCGCAGCCGGGTGCTGGCGGAGGGGCTGCCGGACAGCACGCCGGTGGCGGAAGTGATGACGGCCCCGGCGCTGATGCTGCCGGCGGACAGCCTGGTCTTCGAGGCGCTGCTGACGATGCTGGAGCACGGCATCCACCACCTGCCGGTGACGGCAGGCGGGCAGATTGTAGGGATGGTGACGTACACCGACATCCTGCGGCGGCAGAGCCGAAGCCCGCTGCTGCTGCCGAGCAAGCTGCGCCGAGCGCGCTCCGAGGCCGACCTGCGGGCCTACACCGACGAGGTGGCGACGACGGTGGGGGCGCTGCTGGACGCGGGGGCGCGGGCGGGCGATGTGGGACGGGTGGCGGCGGTGGCACACGACCAGCTGACGGTGCACATTCTGCGCGCGGCGGAGGAGGAGCTGGGCGCACCGCCGCGCCCGTACGCCTGGCTGGCGCTCGGGAGCGCGGCGCGCTACGAGCAGACGCTGCGGACAGACCAGGACAGCGCACTGGTGTACGGCGACGGGCCGGAGGACGCCGAGGTGGAGCGGTACTTCGCAGCGCTGGCGGAACGGGCGGTGGCGCGGCTGGAGGTGTGCGGCTTCCCGCGCTGCCCCGGCAACATGATGGCGAGCAACCCGCAGTGGCGGCAGCCGCTGGCGGCGTGGCAGGCAGCCTTCCAACGCTGGATCGGCACGCCGGACGAGGAGGCGCTGCTACAGACGGCGGTCTTCTTCGACTACCGACAGGTGCACGGCGAGCTGGACGCCGAGAGGGGGCTGCGGCCGGTGATCCTGTGGGCGCGCGACCGGCGGGTGTTCCTGGGGCGGCTCGCGCGGGCGGCCCTACGGCAGCACGCGCCGCTGGGGCTGTTCCGCCGGCTGGTGACGGAGCGGACCGGCGACCGACGCGAGGTGCTGGACCTGAAGCACCGCGGCACGGCGATGATCGTGGACCTGGCGCGGCTATTCGCGCTGGAAGCGGGCGTGGCGGCGACGAGCACACTGGCCCGTCTGCGGGAGTCGGCCGGCGCGGGCGGCCTGAGCACGAGCGGGGCGGAGGAGCTGGCGGCGGCCTTCGAGCTGATCAGCATGCTCCGGCTGCATCACCAGCAGCGGCAGCAGCGGCACGGCGAGGCGCCGACGAACCAGGTGGAAGTGACGCAGCTGACGCCGCTGGAGCGCCGCGAGCTGAAGGAGGCGCTGCGGGCAGTGGCGGTGGCGCAGCAGGGCGTGGAGCTGACGTTCCAGACGGAGCGGATGGGCTGAGAGGCATTGTGGAAGGGGGCAGGTGGAGGATGCGCTGGTTCGGCCGCAGGCCCGCAGACCTGCCGGATACGGTGCGCGCCTACCTGGAAGCCGCCGAGCCCGAGGCGCGGCTGCCGTGGCGCGAGGCGCCGTACACGGTGCTGGACGTGGAGACGACCGGGCTGGACGCGCGGGCCGATGCGCTGCTGGCGATCGGGCTGGTGGATGTGGAGCGCGGCCAGGTGCTGCTCGAAAGCTGCTGGCGGACACTCGTCCGCCCACCGGCCGACGCGCCGCTGCGGCCCGACGCGATCGCGGTGACCGGGCTGCTGCGCGGCGACACCTCGGAGGCGCCGGAGGAGGACGAGGTGCTGCCCGCGCTACTGCGGCGGCTGGCCGGCCGAGTGCTGGTGGTCCACGTGGCAGCGGTCGACGTGGCCTTCCTGAACCAGGCGCTGCGACGGCGCTACGGCGTGAGGCTGCGCGGGCCGACGATCGACACAGCGCGGCTGGCGACCCGCCTGCACCACAGTGCGCGTCTGATGGGCGGGGGGGACGAGCCGCCGGCGATCCAGCTGCGGGCGCTGTGCACGTCACTCGGGCTGCCCACCTACGCCGAGCACGACGCGCTGAGCGACGCGATCACGACGGCACAGCTGTTCCTGGCGCAGGCGACGCGGCTGGAGGCACAGGGGCGGCGGACGCTGGGCGGGCTGCTGCGGTAGCTCCTCCGTGGCGCGCCAGAGGTCGTGGCATATGTCCATGGGAAAGCCCTCATCCCCTCCCTCTCCCTGCCGCGGGAGAGGGGAGATACGGATACGAGGGGACAGAGCCCCTCGCGCTCCCCAAGCACAGGTGTGTTGTCGCAGGAAACGTGTGGGAGTGAGTGGCGGGGCGCGAACGGAACGTTGCGATCCAGCCACAGCCGGCGGTGCTATACTGGGCGCGAACCGATGTTCGAGAGAGGGCGCGATGGGCGAACAGGATACACCGATCGAGGAGAGTGAGCGGGCGACCCCGATCCCCGAGGCCGGCGAGCGCTGGGCGGCAGCGCAGCGGGCCAAGCGCCGGCCGCTCGCCGCGCAGACGATCCTCTCGTACCGCGACGCGTGGCGCTCGTTCGCGGGGTGGGCGACGGGCGAGGGTCGCGCGGCGGCGGCGGACATCCAGCCGAAGGACCTGGCGCTGTGGCTCGACTCGCTGGTGGGCAAGGCCGACGGCACGGTGCAGACCTACGCCCACGGCGCGCTGGCGGTGCTGAAGTTCCTGGCGGACCGAGGCGAGCTGGAGTGCGAGCTGGCGGTGCTGCGGATGCACATGCGGGACGCGCTGCCGCGGGCGCCGGCCGCGCGGGCGCCGGACGTGCCGGACCTGCGGCGGCTGGTGCGCTTCTACGACGCGGAGCACGCCGGAGGGGAGCCGGGGAGCAGGGCGGAGCGGGACCGGCTGAACCAACTGCGGAACGCGGCGATCATGCACCTGCTGTTCTCCACAGGGGCGCGCATCTCCGAGCTGCTGGCGCTGGAGGCGCGCGAGGTGCGCGGCGACGACGGCGGGATCGCGCCGCGGATCTTCGTGACGGGCAAAGGGAACCGGCGACGGGCGGTGTTCGTGCGCCCGCACGCGGCAAGCGCGCTGAGCCGCTACCTACAGGCGCGGCGGGCAGCGCTGCCCGAGGCGAAGGCGCTGTTCGTATCGCACGGGCCGCGCGGGACGGGGGAGCGCCTGAGCCGGGTGACGGCCTGGAAGGTGGTGACGGACGCTGCCTACGCGCTGGCGGACGAGATCGAGGCCGACGGGCGGCAGCGCGAGGCGCGCAGGCTGCGCGAGACGACGCCGCACACCTTCCGGCACTTCGTGGCGACGTGGCTGCTGAACGAGGGCGCGCAGCTCTCCGAGGTCTCGACGCTGCTGGGGCACGCGAATACGCGGATCACGGAGCAGTACTACGCGCGGCACACGGACGACCGGCTGCAGGAGCTGCACGACCAGTTCTCGCCGGACCCCGAGTGAGACGAGTGCTGAGTGGCGCGTCGGGGGTGTTGGACCTACCGCATGGCGCGTCGCGATCCTTTAACAGCCGAATAACGCACCCTTCACAGGCCGGGCGTAGGCTTGCGGGAACGGTTCGTGCGGGTTGCCGCGCCATGCGGCGCGTGGTATACTCGCCGCGCCAGAAGCTCACACGATATCCGAAAACTGAAGGAGAGTCGGACGTATGCGGATCCTCGTCCTCGGCGGTGACGGCTACCTTGGCTGGCCGACCGCCCTGCACCTGTCTCAGCGCGGCCACGAGGTGGCAGTACTCGATAATTTCCTGCGCCGTACCTGGGACCACGAGCTGAGCGCCCACAGCCTGACGCCGATCCGCTCGCTGCAGGAGCGGGTGCAGGTCTGGCGCGATCTCACCGGCAAGGTCATCGGCTCCTATGTCGGCGACCTGTGCGACTACACGTTCCTGGAGCCGGTGGTGCGGGAGTTCCGGCCAGAGGCCGTGGTGCACTTCGGCGAGCAGCGCAGCGCGCCGTACTCGATGATTGACCGGCGGCACGCGGTGTTCACGCAGGTGAACAACGTGGTGGGGACGCTGAATCTGCTGTACGCGATCGCGGAGCACGTGCCGGACTGCCACCTGGTGAAGCTCGGGACGATGGGCGAGTACGGCACGCCGAACATCGACATCGAGGAGGGGTACATCACGATCGAGCACAAGGGGCGCACGGACACCCTGCCCTACCCGAAGCAGCCAGGCAGCTGGTACCACGCGACCAAGGTGCACGACAGCACGAACATGCTGCTGGCCTGCCGCATCTGGGGCATCCGTGCCACCGACCTGAACCAGGGCGTGGTGTACGGCGTGGAGACGCCCGAGACGGCGATGGACGAGCGGCTGTGCACGCGCTTCGACTACGACGGCGTGTTCGGGACGGCGCTGAACCGCTTCCTGGTGCAGGCAGTGGCGGGCGTGCCGCTGACGGTGTACGGCAAGGGCGGTCAGACGCGCGGGTTCCTGGACGTGCGCGACACGCTGGCCTGCGTAGAGCTGGCGATCAACACGCCGGCGGCGCGCGGCGAGCTGCGGATATTCAACCAGTTCACCGAGCAGTTCAACGTGGGCGGGCTGGCCGAGGCGGTGCGCGAGGCGGCGCTGGAGTTCGGCATCACGGCGCAGATCGAGCACCTGGAGAACCCGCGGGTGGAGAAGGAGGAGCACTACTACAACGCCGCCAACACCCGCCTGCTAGACCTGGGCCTGCAGCCGCACTACCTGAGCGAGACACTGCTCGAGTCAGTGATGCGGATCGTGATGCAGCACAAGGGCAACATCCGGCCGGAGCTGATCCTGCCGACAGTGAACTGGCGCAGCACACACAACCCGGCGATGCCTGCCGAGGCGACCCTCAAGCACTGAGGCGTGAGGCGCAGGGGAGGGGTGGAGGGGCTCTGCCCCTCCAAGGAGTCCATATGGGTGAGGAGACCTGCGAGTTCGTGCGGGCGCGCCTTGAGCAGCGGCGCGCCGATGTGCGGACGGCGACCTTCGGGCTCACCGAGGGCGCGGCCGCCGCGATTGGCGTATCGCCGGAGTGGAGCGCGCTCGACACCCTGCGCCACATCCTGGCGTGGCAGCAGCTCGCACTGCGCTGTCTCGACGAGTGGCAGTCCAGGCGCAACCTGGCGCCCGCCCCGCACGACGAGGACAGGACCAATGCCGCCCTGCTGGCCGAGCGCGCAGGCCTGGGGCTGGACGAGACACTGGAGCTGATCGCGGCCAGCTACGCGCGCTTCGAGGGGTTGCTGGCGGCCGGCGACGCCGAGCTGGCGGAGGAGGCGCTGGCGCCGTGGGGCGAACGGGTGACGCAGCTGCAAGCGATCTCCGGCATCCTGTGGCACGACGGCGAACACCTCGCGGAGATCGCGCGGGCGCGCAGCCTGTAGCGGGCACGCCGAGGCGCACGACACCCCCAACGAACATCGATGATCGTGGATCTCGTGGGCCTGGACTACCCCCTCGTCTCCCCCACCAGCCCTATCATCTCCCCGGCCGAGGGCGCGGCCTCGTCACGGAAGCGCGCCACGCTGAGGCGCGGCAGCAGCGCGAGCGAGGCGATCATGGCGAGCGCCTGGAGCGTGAAGACCGCCACGTAGGCCCCTGGCCGGCTCCCCGTGAGTCCCACCACCCCGTCGCGCACCACCCCGCTGAGCAGCGTGCCGAGCAGCCGCGCGAGCGCGTCGGCCACACCCCACGCGCCAACAAAGGCGCCCACCTGGCCCGGCAGCGTCATGTCGAGCATCAGCGCGAGGTTGGCGGCGGTTGAGATCCCGCTGCCGAAGCCGAACAGCACCAGGCTCGGGATGAAGATCGCCGGCAGGTTCAGCGCGCCGCTCAGGGCGATCAGGACCAGCCCCGCGCTCACCAGCGCGCCCCCCAGAGCCGCGGCGCGGGGCTTGCCCACCCGGCGCGTGAGCGGCCCGGTGAGGAGCAGCGCCACGAGAAGCGCCACGCCCCAGATCGAGGTGTATCGACTGGTGGCCTCCACCGGCACCCCGAAGACCTCGGCCGCGAACGGCTCGAGCAGCACGTCCTGCCCCAGAATGGCCACCAGCAGGAGGATCAGGTAGATGAAGAAGAGCCGCGCCTGCGGCGTGCCGGTGACGGCCCGCAGCATGGTGGCGAAGCTACGACGCTCACTACCCGCGAGGGCCGCGCCGCGCTGCTCGAGGCCCGCCAGCGCGCCGAGACCAACCAGAACCGCCAGCCCGCAGGTGAGGTAGAAGGCGAGCAGCAGCTTCTCCGGCGTGTAGTCACGCAGCGCACGCGAGATGCCGATGCCAGCCGCGATCACGCCGACGATCAGCGTGAACCACATCGCGCCCACGGTGCGCGCGCGGTGCTCCTCGCCGGCGAGCTCGGTGGCGAGCGAGAGGTAGGAGACGGTGGCGAAGTTGA
The DNA here is from genome assembly GCA_039805565.1 of Chloroflexota bacterium. Taxonomy (GTDB): domain Bacteria; phylum Chloroflexota; class Chloroflexia; order Chloroflexales; family Roseiflexaceae; genus CALJIC01. The sequence continues at coordinate 14,393 of JBDLTZ010000198.1, forward strand.
AGCCCATGCCCCACATGCCGAAGGCCAGCATGCAGAACAACATCCCGAGGGCCGGGCGCTCGGCGAGCATGAAGGCGGCGCTGGGCGAGAGGGCCGACCCACCGGCGCAGAGCAGCAGGCCGAGGGCGATGTACGGCGTGCGGCGGTACCCCAGCAGCGGGTGGCGGTCGGAGTAGCTGCCGATCCAGACCTGCAGCGGCGCAGCCAGGTAGGGCAGGGCGATCAGCAGGGCGGTGAGCGTGGCGGGGATGCCGAGCTCGCTGATCATCACGCGGTTGAGCGTGCCGTCGATCGGGACGGCGGTGAGCGCGACCGCCATGTTGATCAGGCCGAGGCGCAGGATTTTGTGGAACGGCATGCGGCAATCCTCTGAGGCGATCGGACGCTGGGGTGCTGGGCGAGAACAAGGCTATGCCCGAACTATGATACCGCACCGGCAGAGGCAGGATGTCACCGTTTCACACGTCATTCGTAGGGCACACGATCTCGGCTGCGTGCTATGATGACGATGCGTGACGCAGGGACGCTGGCACGTGTTTTGACGAGTGGGTGACAGGGGCTTGCACTCCGCCCTCCCGACGAGGGATCGGACGACCCCGTAGCTATCTGCGGAGAGGCATGTGATGAACAGCTCTGGACCCTCGGAAACCCCGATCTACCTGACAATCATCGGCGTCTCGGCGCTGCTGGTATTCGCGTTCCTGCTGACCGGCAGCTTCTGGCTGACGAACGTGGTGATGGTGCTGGGCTGCCTGCACATCGCCCGGCACTTCCCGAGCGCCGACGCGATTGTGGAGAATGATATCGCGCTGAAGTACCTACGCCGCTTTTCGCCGCTGATTGTGGTGGGGATCTTTCTGTTTATGGTGGCGAGCCGCTTCATCTAGGGTGGCCCCAGCCATCGCCCGACCTACCCGGCCGCCTTCTCGAGCTGGAGCTGCATCTTCCGCACGCGCTCGGCGAGCGTCTCTGAGCTGACTTTGTCGCGCAGACGATCCACGAGCAGGGGGAAGGCGAACGGCGTGGAGCGCGCTACGTCCACCACAGTCACGCGGCCGGCGCTGAGGCGGGCGAGCGCGGCAGCGAGACGGCTCTGCTCCAGCTGCCGCTCCAGCACCTCCCGGCGGGCCTGCGCCAGCAGCATGTTCCCGGGGTCGTACTGCGCGAAGACGTCGTACAGCAGGCCGCTGGAGGCCTGGACCTGGCGTAGGCTCTTCTCGCCGGGGTAGCCCTCGACGATCAGGCCGGCGACGCGGGCGATCTCGCGAAACTGGCGACGCGCCATCTCGGTGGCGTTGAGGCTGGCGAGCACATCTTCGGTGAGCCCCTGGGGGGTGAGCAGCAGCGTCTGGGCCTCGTCGAGCGGGGCGGGCTCTGGCGACAGGAGCTCGAAGCCGTAGTCGTTCATCGCCAGCGTGAACGTGATCGGGCGGAGCCGGCTGAGGCGGTAGGCCACCAGCGCGGCGAGCCCCTCGTGAACCAGGCGCCCCTCGAACGGGTAGAAGAACAGGTGGTGACCCTCACGCGTCCTGAGGCGCTCGACAAGCAGCTCGTCGGCGGCGGGGAGGCGCGACCAACGGGCCTGGAGCTCGAGGATCGGGCGCACGGCCGCCAGCTCCGGCCCTTCGAACACCCCGGCTCGGGCCTGCTCGAGCCGCGCGCGAACGGCCCCCGCAAGCTCCCCGGAGAGCGGCAGCCGCCCCCCCGACCAGCGCGGCACCACACCCCGCTCGTCCTCGGCCCGTCGCACCCAGGCGGTCATGTCCCGCACCCGCACGAACTCCAGCACCCGGCCCGCCAGCACGAAGCGGTCGCCGGGCTTCAGGCGCGCCACGAACGACTCCTCGACGCTGCCGAGCTCGGGGCCGCGCAGGTACTGCACGCGCAGCGAGGCGTCGCTGACGATCGTGCCGACCGAAGCGCGGTGGCGCCGGGCGACGGTCTGGCTCTCCACCAGGTAGCGGCCGTCGCGCTCGACGACGCGGGCGTACTCGGGGTAGGCGTGCAGCGCCGGACCGCCGCGCACCACGAAGTCGAGCGCCCAGGCCCACTCGTCGTCGCTCAGGTCGTGGTAGGCGCGCGTGGTCCGCACCTCGGCCAGGAGCTCCGGGGCGCGGAACCCGCCGCCGAGGGCGAGCGTGACCATGTGCTGCGCCAGAAGGTCGAGCGGGCGCTGGAGCGGCGGGCGGGCCTCGATGCGCCCCTGGGCGACGGCGTCGCGGGCGGCGGCCACCTCGACGAGCTCGAGGGCGCTGGCGGGCGCGCAGGTGATGCGGCTCGGCACGCCGGGGCGGTGGCCGCTGCGCCCGGCACGCTGGAGGAGGCGGGCCACGCCCTTCGGACTGCCCACCTGGATCACCCGGTCCACCGGCGCGAAGTCCACGCCGAGGTCCAGGCTGGAGGTGCAGACAACGCAGCGCACCCGGCCATCGCGCAGCGCCTGCTCGACCCACGCGCGCGCCTCGCGGTCGAGTGAGCCGTGGTGGAGCGCGATGGTCCCGGCCCAGTCGGGGCGGGCGTCGAGGATGGCCTGGTACCAGAGCTCGGTCTGGGCGCGGGTGTTGGTGAAGACCAGCGTGCTGGCGGACTCCTCGATCGCGGCCAGCACCTGCGGCAGCAGCGAGAGCCCCAGGTGGCCGGCCCACGGGAAGCGCTCGACCCGCGGCGGGATGATGGCGTCGATCGTGACCGGCTTGGGGACCGCGCCGCGCACGAGGCGGGCAGGCGCGCTCCCGGCCGCGGCCGCAGAGGGAAGAGCCCTGCCCTCCGCCCGCTCCGCGCTCTCGGCGTCCTCTGCGGCACTTTCTCCACATCCCACGAGCGTCGCCAGCGCCTCATCCAGATTGCCGAGCGTGGCGGAGAGGCCCCAGGTGCGCAGGCCGGGGCGCAGGCCGCGCAGGCGGGCGAGGCAGAGCTCGGCCTGGACCCCACGCTTGCTGCCCATCAGCTCGTGCCACTCGTCCACCACTACCGCGCGCAGGTCGCGGAAGAGCTCGGGGTGGTCCGGCCGGGCGAGGAGCAGCGAGAGGCTCTCGGGCGTGGTGACGAGGGCGGTGGGCAGGCGCTGGCGCTGGCGGGCGCGCGCGCCGGAGGGTGTGTCGCCGGTGCGCGTCTCCACCGTCCACGGCAGGCCGAGATCGACAAGCGGTGCCTGGAGGGCGGCGGCGGTATCGGCGGCGAGGGCGCGCAGCGGCGTGAGCCAGAGCACGCGCAGCGGCGGGGCCGATGAGAACCGAGGACGAACAGCCGAGGATGAAGGCGAGGTCGGAGCAGCAGCGGCGCCGTCGCCAGCTCGGGCCGCTCTTTGGTCTCCGGTCTTTCGTCCCTGGTCCGCCTCAGCGAGATACTCAAGCAGCGGCCCAAGCCAGGCGGCGTAGGTCTTGCCCGCGCCGGTGGTGGCATGGACCAGGCCGCTCCCCCCACCGAGGTAGGCCAGCCAGACCTCGCGCTGGAAGGGGAAGGGCTGCCAGCCGCAGCGGGCGAACCACTCCTCGGCCGGCGCTAGCCATTTCGTATCAGGGTTGGTATGATGCTGCAGCACGCTTTCGTCCCGCAAGGAGCACCTCATGGCTACGACCGAGATCGTCGTCCGCGCGCTCGCCAGCGAGGACGAGATCAACACACTGTTCCGCACGTCCGCCGACATGTTCTCAAGCAACCCGCATTCCGACGCCGAGGTGGCCGAGTGGCGCGCGTACGTCGAGGGCCTGCCGTCCGCCTACCCGGAGATGCTGCGCGGGGCCTTCCGCGACGGAGCCTACCTGGGCGGCTACATCCTGTACGAAAACGAGCTGCGGATCGGATCGGCGCGCCTGCGAACCGGCTGCATCGGCGACGTGGCGACGCGGCCGGAGCACCGACGGCAAGGGGCGGCGAGCGCGCTGATGCGGGACGCGGTGCGGCTCGGCCAGGAGCGCGGGCTGGGGCTGCTGCTGCTGGACGGGATCGGGGACTTCTACCACCGCTTCGGCTTCGTGGACGTGCTGGATATCACGCGCCACCTGATGAGCCGGGCAGCGGTGCTGGACCTGCCGGCAGGGGACCACACGGTGCGGCAGGCCACGGAGGAGGATGCGCCAGCTATCCTCGAGCTGTACGAGCGGCACTACGGCCGCTATAGCGGAAGTTTCACGCGCTCGCCGGAGACCCAGCACCACCTCGTGCGCTCGCGCCTGCCGAAGAACCCGCCGCTGCTGGCGGTGGGGCCGGGCGGGAGCGTTGTGGGCTATCTGCTGATGCCCTGGCACGCGCAGCGGCAGTACGCGATGGAGGTTGCGGCGGACACCTGGCCGGCGACAGCGGCGCTGCTGCGCTACCACGCGCTGCTGCTGGAGGACGACCCGGAGCCGCCGTCGGAGATCATCTGGCCGCTGCCGCCGGACTCGCCCACCTTCTACCAGCTGGCCGACCGTCTGTACATCACGAGCCGGACGAACCATCACCTGAACGAGGGGTGGATGGGGCGCCTGGCGAGCCTGCCGGCGCTGGTGGCCGCGCTGCTCCCGGAGCTACGGCGGCGCTGGCGAATCTCGGGGGCGGCGTGGGCGGGCGCGCTGCGGGTGGAGGTGGGCGAGGAAGCGGTCACGCTGGCCCTGGCGCCCGAGGAGCTGCGGCTGGCGGAGGTGCCCCCAGAGGGAGCGCTGGCGGCCGTGCTCACGCCCCAGGCGCTCACGCAGCTAGTGTTCGGCTTCCGGCCGGTGTCCTGGCTCGCGGGGCAGGAGGGGCAGCGCGTGCCAGAGGAGGCGCTGGGGCTGCTCGAGACGCTCTTCCCGCCGCAGG
>JBDLTZ010000199.1:0-38918 GCA_039805565.1 Chloroflexota bacterium
ACTCAGTCCTCAGTCCTCAGCACTCAGTCCTCAGTCCTCAGTCCTCAGCACTCAGCACTCGGTACACCCCCGCCCACTCCGCCAGCGTCACGGTCTCGGCGCGGCGGGTGGGCTCGATTCCAGCGGCGGCCAGTGCGGCCAGCACGCGCTCCTTCTCCACCCGCATGCCCATGGCCGCCAGGCCGCTCGGGAGGGCGTTGCCGAGCTGCTTGCGGGCGTGCAGGAAGCCGGCCTTGATCACCCGCATCAGCGCCTCGGGGTCTTCCACGTCCACCGGCGGCCGCTCGCGCACCCGCAGCCGCAGCACCGCAGACTCCACCGCCGGCGCGGGCACGAAGCTCTCTGGCGGCACCCGCGCCACCACCTCGGGCGCGGCGTAGAGCTGCACTCCGTGGGCCAGCACGCTCAGGTCGCCCGGGCCGGCCGCGATGCGCTCGGCCACCTCGCGCTGCACCAGCACCGTCATCATCACCGGCTTCACCGCGGCCTCCAGGAAGTGCCGCAGCACCGGCGAAGTGATCGCGTAGGGCAGGTTGGCGACCACCTTGTAGGGCTGGGGACCGAAGGCTGAAGGCTGAACATCCGCAGTGACACCCGCGGGCGCGCTGGCGACATCATCGCCAGACCCGCCTTCAGCCTTCAGCAGCTCCCCCGGCGTCACGCGCAGCACGTCGCTCTGCACGATCGTGAGGTTCGGCGCGGCGGCGAACTCCTGCCCGAGCCGCTCGGCCAGCCGCTTGTCCAGCTCCACGGCCACCACCCGGCCGGCCCGCCGCACCAGCTCCCAGGTGAGCACGCCGAGCCCCGGGCCGACCTCGACCACCGTGTCGGACGGCGCGATCTCGCCGGCGGCCACGATCGCGTCGAGCGCGGCGCGGTCGGTGAGGAAGTTCTGGCCCATGCCGCGCGAGGGGCGCAGCTCCAGCGAGCGGAGCGCCGCGCGCACGCGGGCGATGTCGAGGTAGGGGTTTTCCATACAACCTCAGGGGGAGCAGCAGGATGACACGTTGGAGAGGGTGCGGGAACAAATCTCGGCGCAGCCTACTGCGCCCTTACAGTGGCACGATCACCCGCACGCGCGTCCCCTTGCCCGGCGCGGACTCCATCTCGGCCTTGCCGCCCACGAGCGAGGCGCGCTCTTCGATGTTAAGCAGGCCGAAGGAACCGCGCTTGTCATAGGACTCCTTCACCTTCGCCAGGTCGAAGCCGCGCCCGTCGTCCTGCACTACCGTCTCGATGGCGCTCTCGGTCTGCGTGATTCGGACCCAGATGTGCTCGGCCCTGGCGTGCTTGAGCGCGTTGTTGATCGACTCCTGGATGATGTTGAACAGCGTGCCCTCGGTCTTGGTGTCGAGGTGCGCCGAGACGTTCTCGGCCTCCAGGATGATCTCGGTGCCGTTGCCCTGGAAGCGCTCGAGGTACTGCGCCAGCGTCACATCCAGCCCCTGCGTCTCGAGGGCCAGCGGCCGCAGCTCGAAGAGCATGGTGCGAACCTCGTGGGTGGTGCGCTTGGCCAGCGCGCCGAGCTTGTCCAGCTCAGGCAGCACCCGCGCCGGGTCACGCTCGAGCAGCCGCTTGATGAACTCGACGTTCATCGTGATCGCAGCCAGCGCCTGCGCCGGGCCGTCGTGCAGGTCGCGCGCGAGCTGGTGCCGCACCTCCTCCTCCTTGGAGAGCAGCTTCTCGCGCTCCTGGCGCAGGTCGTAGATCAGCTGGGCGTTCTGGAGCGCCACCAGCGCGTAGGACGCCAGCGCCGCCAGCTTGCCGAGCTGCTCCTCATCGAAGGCGCGCGGCCGGTCGCTGGCCACGATCATCACACCGTAGGTATTGAGCCCGCTCCGCAGCGGCAGGAGGCAGGCGGCGCGGCTGGCGGCCAGCGCCTCGACCGGCATGGCCTCCGGCTCGCGGCTGATGTCCTCCACGATGCACGGCTCGCCGGCCCGCAGCGCCTGGCCAATTGCGCCCTTGCCTATCGCCAGCCGCTGCGCGCGGTCCGCGTCGCTCAGGTTATACGAGGCCGCCACGAACAGCCTGTCGGACTCGCCAGTGGAGAGCAGCACCATGCTGCAGGTGTGCGGTACGAGCTTGTGGCTCTCGGCAAGGGCCACGTTGAGCACGTTCTGGTAGCTGCCGGTGGTGGAGAGGGTGTAGGCCACCTCGTAGAGCGCCCGCATCTGGTCGCGGAAGACATTGGCGGCGGCGAGCGCGTCGAGGCGCTGCTGCTCTGCCACGGCCACGCTCATGCGGTTGCTGGTGCTCCAGCGCTCGGCCAGGCCGCCCGTGATCCAGGGAATGAAGATCAGCCCGGCGCTCTTGAGCAGCAGCGACAGGAGCCCTAGCTGATCGTATGTCGCGACATCACTGCTGGGCTGGGTGCGCGCCAGCAGCCACGCGGCCACGTAGGCGGCGGCCGTAATCAGGCCGGTGAGGAAGCTCGCCGAGGGCTTCAGCCGGAAGGCGGCGTTGACCAGCGGCAGCAGATAGAGCGGGTAGAAGATGTCGCGCGGGTCACGGTTGAAGTACGTCAGCAGCGTGATGAAGGCGATGTCCACCACGAACGCCGCCGACAGCACCCGGCCGAGCGCCGGGACAAACACCGCTACCGTGACGAGGAAGCTGAAGGCGACGTACGACCAGGCGAGCACGTCGAACGGGTGCGAGGAGGCGAATGGGGGCCAGAGCGGCTCTTTGCTGACCAGGCCGGCGACGCCGAGCAGTACCAGTACCACGCCCCACCGCGCGAGCGCGTAGAAACGCTCCCCGCCGAGCATCTGGGGGCTGCCGGGGGCGCGCTGCGAGCTCGGCGGGGTTGTCGTCGCTACATCCAAACGGTTCTCCGGGGAAAGCGGAGGAGACGCTCGGCCTCCCCCACCGCCATCCTACATCGCCTTGAGCGCCTCGATCGAGGACTTGACGACATCGGCGCTCTTCTTGACCAGCGCCATCTCGGCCTCGTCGAGCGGCAGCTCGAGCACCTTCTCCACGCCACCGGCGCCGATGACACACGGCACGCCGAAGTAGATGTCGCTCAGGCCGTACTCGCCCTCGAGGTAGCAGGCGCAGGGGAGGACGCGCTTCTTGTCGCGCAGCACCGCCTCCACCATCTGCACCGTGGCCGCGCTCGGCGCATAGTAGGCGCTGCCGGTCTTGAGCAGGTTGACGATCTCGCCGCCGCCCTTGCGCGCTCGGTCCACGATCGCGTTCAGCCGGTCCTCGGCGATGAACTCGGTCACGGGGATGCCGCCGATGGTGGTGAAGCGCGGCAGCGGGACCATCTCGTCTCCGTGGCCGCCCATCAGCATCGCCTGCACATCCTCGACCGACACGCCGGCCTCCATCGCGATGAAGGTGCGGTAGCGCGCGCTATCGAGCACGCCGGCCTGACCGATGATGCGGTTCTTCGGGAAGCCGCTCACCTGCTTCGCCAGATAGGCCATGGTGTCGAGCGGGTTGTTCACCATGATGATCGTGGCGTTGGGCGAGAGCGGAGCCGCCTTGGAGATGCAGTCGCGCGTGATGTTGGCGTTGACCTTGATCAGGTCCTCGCGGGTCATGCCCGGCTTGCGCGGCGCGCCCGAAGTGACGACAATCACGTCCGAGCCGGCCGTGTCGGCGTAGTCGTTCGTGCCTTTGACGTGGACGTCGAAGCCCTCGATCGGGCCGGCCTCGAGCAGGTCCAGACCCTTGCCTTGCGGCACGCCCTCGACGATATCAACCAGAACGATGTCGCCCAGCTCCTTAGACGCAATCCAGTGAGCGGCCGTCGACCCGACGAAGCCGGCGCCGATGATAGTGACCTTGGGGCGCATTATGGTCTCCTTCGGTGGTAGTTGCAGCGGTGTGCCGATATAACGTCAGAAGTCATCCTTCCGCACCGGGCTCAGTATACCACCTCCATCTGCCGCAGAGGTCACAGTGCGGACGAAGAGGAGGTGGAGATATAGCAACGCTACGACAACGCTCTACGAGCGGGAGGCGGCCCGCACCCGCAGCTTCTCAAGCGCGGCCTGGAGGTCGTCGGGCAGGGGCGCGCTGAACTCGACCCACGCGTCGCCCGCGGGCAGGCGGAAGCCGAGCCGGTGGGCGTGCAGGAACTGGCGCGCGAGGCCGAAGGTGGAGCGTGGCTTCTTCGGGCCGTACAGCGGGTCGCCGAGCAGCGGGCGGCTCTTGTAAGCAAAGTGGACCCGGATCTGGTGGGTGCGCCCGGTCTCCAGGCGTGCCTCGACGAGCGTGTAGTCGTCCAGCTCCTCGAGCACGCGCCAGTGGGTGCGCGCGGTGCGCCCGCCCTCCACCACCGCCATACGCGTGCGGTCGGTCGGGTGCCGCGCGATCGGCGCGTCGATCACCCCCTCGGGCTCTTTGAAGCGCCCCTCGGCCACCGCCAGGTAGATCTTGGTCATAGTGCGGGCCTGCTGCTGGGCCTGCAGCTGGCGCAGGGCACTGTCATTGCGCGCCACCACCAGCAGCCCCGAGGTCTCGCGGTCCAGCCGGTGCACGATCCCCGGGCGCAGATCCCCCCCGATCGTGATGTCGGGGTAGCGACCGAGCAGGGCGTTGACGAGGGTTCCGCGCGGGTGGCCGGGCGCGGGGTGCACCACCATGCCGGATGGCTTGTTCACCACCACGACGTCCTGGTCCTCGTAGACCACCTGCAGCGGGATGTCTTCAGCCACGAGGTCGGTGGGCTGTGGCAGGGGCCGCCAGACTGTCACTACGTCGCCCGGGCGGAGCTGGGCACTGGCGCGCGCGTCCTTGCCGTTGATGCGGATGTGGTTGTCCTCGATCAGCTGCTGGGCATAGCTGCGCGAAAGGCCCTCGACCTTCTCGGCCACGAAGCGGTCGAGCCGCCGGCCCACATCCTCAGGGGCGGCCGTCAGCGACAAGGTCTCGCTCGAGGTGTCCAGCTCTTCGGCGTCGGAGCTCATGCGCTGGGGAAGCTTTCTGACACAGAGGGCACAGAGGAGCAACCGCCCATCCTGCTCGGTGTCCTCTGTGCCCTCTATAGCCAGGTACTATCCTGTGCTCCGCCTTCAGACCTACCGGCTCGGTGGCTCCTGACCCAGCAGCTCGCCGAGGAGCGTGTCGTCAGGCGGGGAGCGGCGCGGCTCTGGCGCGTCCCCGACGAACAGCAGATAGCCGGCGAGCATCGCCACACCCACAGTGATGGCGGCGTCGGCGATGTTGAAGATCCCCGGGAACCAGCTGACGTGCACGAAGTCCACCACGAACCCCTGCCGGATACGGTCGATGATGTTGCCGATCGCGCCGCCGACGATCAGGCCCAGGCTGAACTGGACCCACGGCTGGCTGCGCGGCAGGTGGAATCGGTAGAAGTAGATCGCGCCAAGGCTGATCAGGATCGAGGTCACCGTGAAGAAGTGCGGGATGCCCTGGAATAAGCCGAAGGCGACGCCGGTGTTCTTCACCAGCGTGAGGCTGAGCCACGGATCGATCAGCGGGCGGGTCGTGCCCTCGTTGGGGCCGAGCATCTCCCAGATCCATGCCTTCGTCATCTGGTCCGAGGTGATGATCGCGGCCACGATCAGGCCGGGGGCGAGCCAGTAGCGCCGCAGCTCGTCACGCACATTCATGGTGTTGTTCTCTCTTCTGCGGAGGGCAAATAGGGTGTCAATACGAGCAGTATATTCTTTTTTCGGGGGCCTGCGGCCCCCGCAGCCCCCGCTCGGTCACGACAGTGCTCTGCGGCGCGCGGCCGGCTACCGCTCACGCTCCACCTCAGACTGGCAGGTGATGCAGAACGACACGTAGGGTAGAGCCTCCAGCCGCTCCTCGGCGATCGGCTGGCCGCAGCGCCCGCAGGTGCCGTAGGTGCCCCCGTCTAGACGGTGCAGCGCGGCGTCGATCTGGGCGATCAGATCCTCGGCGTTGACGCGAAGCGCGATGTTGCGCTCGCGCAGGAACAGCTCGCTCGCGTCGTCCGCCAGGTGGTTGCCCACACCGTAGTCGTCCTGCTGGTTCTGGTTCTCCACCTCGAAGGCGTCGATCTGACCCTGCAGATCCTCGCGCTCGGCCTCGAGGCGCTTCCGAATGGCTGCAAGCGTATCGCTGGCTAACATCATGCGCTCCTTCGCTGGGCACTGCACTGCGCGCGGACGCCCGTATCGTCGAGCAGGTCTCGATGTCGGCAGGGATATGCAGGAATTATACCATTCTGGGCTACGCGGTATCGACCGAGCGGTAGCCCCCGAGGCCGCCGGGCGCGAAGCTCTCGCCAAGGGCGTGCAGCAGCGCGGCGACGATCAGAAGCTCATCGCGCAGCGCCTCGCGCAACGAGTCCGGCGTGCGCGAGCCCCACAGGTCGCTCAGGTCGGTGACGTTGGTGCCGATCAGCTGGGTGTAGGCCAGTGTCGGGCGCTCGCCCCCGGTGCGGTAGCCGCGCCGCACCTCCACAGCAATGTACTCAGCCGGGCTCGGCATGTCCGGCGAGACACGCCGGAGGGCGGCCCGCACCGCCCCATTGAAGGCCCGCACCAGATCGACATCGCTGCGGTCTGCCGCGCCGTGGACGTCCACGGTGTACGTCCACGCCAGCTCCAGCACCCCAGGCGAGATATCGCGCCCCTCGGAGTGCAGCTGGTGCGCCGGGGTCCAGGTGAAGCTGAGCTCGACCCACGGCGGCGAGGTGCCCTCGGTGAGCGGCTCGGGGTGCTCGGGGAACAGCTCGACCCGGTACGCCCGATCGAGCGTCTCGGGGTGGACACTCTCGTACAGCGCGTGCTCGTGAAGTCCGGCGAGGATCCAGGAGTCCTCCAGACCTGTGGCGAGCTCTTCGTATGTAATGACGGTCACTGCGGCCTCTTGCGTCGAACTAGTTCGCACATTGTACCGCTACGCGCGGCCCAGGGCAAACAACAACCAGCAGCGCGTCACATTCCAGCGCGCAGCTCGCGCACCAACGCCCCCGCGGCGGCCGAGAGCGGGCGCCCCCGGGCGCGCGCCACGCTGTAGGTGCGCGTATCGTCCCCGCCGCCCATAGCCAGCGCCCGCAGCGTGCCCGCCGCCACCTCGCGCTCCACGGCGATCGTCTGCACCAGTGCCACCCCCAGGCCCGCCTCGACGCTGCGCTTGATCGCCTCGGTCTCGCCCAGCAGGATGACCTCCTCGCCGGCGAGCGCCGCCGAGCCGAGCAGCCGCTCGATCGTGGCGTGCAGCGCCGATCCGGGCTCGCGCGTGAGCAGCGTGCGCTCGGGCAGCTCCGCCAGGTCCACCGACGCGCGCGCAGCCCAGGGGTCGTCGGGCGCCACAATCACCACCAGCCGATCGTGCATGAACGGCTCGACCTCCACGCCGTCGCGCTCGGCCGGCGAACCCACCAGGCCGATCTCCACCGCCCCGCCCGCCACCAGCTCCAGCAGCTCGGCAGTGTTGCCCACGGTGATGCGCGCCTGGAGCTGCGGGTGCCGCTCGCGGAAGCGCCGCAGCAGGCCCGGCAGCAGGTAGGTGGCCAGCGTGTGGCCCACCCCGAGCCGCAGCGTGCGGTCAGCCACCCCGGCCGCGTCGCGAGCCGCCTCGGCCGCCTCATCGGCCAGGGCCAGCAGCCGCTCGGCGTACGGGAGCAGCGCCTCCCCCGCCGGGGTGAGACGCTGCCGGCGCGTCTGCCGCTCCACCAACTGCGCGCCGAGCTGCGCCTCGAGCGCGGCAAGCTGCTGCGAGACAGTGGGCTGGGTCATATGCAGCAGGTCGGCTGCGCGCGTGAAGTTCCCCGTGCGCGCAATCACCGTGAAGATGCGCAGCTTGTGCAAGTCCACCATCCACCCCCGTCGTTCCGGCCGCCACGTACGATGCATGATAGCGCACCGGAGGCTTCGTGGCGCGCCTGGGCGCAGCATTGACGCCCCCCCTACCACGATGCTACAATGCCAGAGCCTATGCGGACAAGATGCTGAAAATCACTGCGTCATCACTCATGGTGCCGAGAACAAGTGGTGGGAACTGAGAGCCGAGAGCAGAGTCCCGCGCTCAGCTCTCAGTACTCAGCACTGGAGAGCGATGGAAAACCAAGAGCGAACACCAGAGGACGAGCCCGGCGAGGATCGGGGCGGCCAGACGACCGGCGTAGGCCAGGTGGTACAGAGCCTCACGCGGGTCACGCGCCAGCTCCCCGCCGCACCCGAGCGTATGGCCGGCGCCACCGTGGCCACCGCCGCCCAGCGCGAGCGCATCGCGATGCTGATCACCGCGCTCGGCGACCCCGAGCACCCCCTGCACCATCGCGCCGCCGACGATCTCGCGGCGCTCGGCGAGGCGGCGGTGCCGGCGCTCAACGAAGCGCTGCGCCCCCACCGGCCATGGCTCACCTCCTACCGCGCGGCCGAGGCCCTGGGCCAGATCGGGGACGGCCGCGCCGCCGGGCCGCTGCTCGAGGCGCTGCGCCACCCCAACAGCAATGTGCGCTGGAGCGCGATCCGCGCCCTGGCTAGCGTGGGCGACGCCCGCGCTATCCTCGAGCTGCGCCGCGTGGCGCGCGAGGACCGCGGCAAGACGACCTGGGGCGAGCCGGTGTCCGGCGCGGCCCAGAGCGCTCTGGACCAGATGCAGAGCCGCAACATGCTGCTGCGCGGTGCCGACCTGATCAAGACGGCGGTGGCCTGCGTCCTCATGCTGGTCTCGCTGATCGTCGCCTACAGCGTCGTCACGAACCTGCGAGAGGAGCTCAGCCGCATCGGCCAGGTATCAGCCAGCGACGCCGGTCCGATCGTCCGGACCGCCCTTCCCACCGAGACGCCGGCCCCCACCGATGTGCCCGAACCTACGCCGGCCCCGGCGGCGGCCGCAGACCCGGCCGCCACGCCGGGCGCACTGTCCGCAGATGGGGGCGCGGCGGGGCTCGGGGCGATCATCACCTCGGGCAACGTCCGCGCCACGCCGCAGCGCGAGGCCGACAACGTCATCGGTGCGGTGAGCGAGGGGGATGAGGTGGTCTTCGTGGCGACCACACCCGACGGCGAGTGGTACCGCGTCCGCCTCGGCGAGCGCCGCGCCGCCGGGTCGCGCATCGACAGCCCCGACGGCTCCGGCTGGGTGGCCGCATCGCTGCTCACCGAGCCGCCGGCGGAGCTGCCCGTGGAGGAGCTCGCCCCTCCAGCCCCCACGACCAACCCGTAGAACTCACCCCGCCGGAGCGGGCGGCCGCCACGGCCGCGGCGCTCCCGCCAGAAGGAGGATAGGTGCTCTCAAAGACGCTCCGCGCCCTGTTCCTCGGCGTCGCCCTCGTGTCGCTCACTGTGGCCTGCGCGGGCTACACCCTGCTCAGCGAGGTGCGCCGCCCGGCGAGCGCGAATGATACCCCTGTGGAGTTCATCGTCGAGTCCGGCGACTCCACCACTCAGATCGCCACGCGCCTGCGTGACGAGGACCTGATCCGCCAGCCGCTGCTGTTCAACCTGCTGGTGCGGATGCAGGGGATGGAGGGCAAGCTCCAGGCCGGCCGCTACATCCTCCGGCCGAACATGACCATGAGCGAGATAATCGCCGCGCTCCAGAACAGCCGCGTCGAGGAGATCCAGATCACCATCCGCGAGGGCGCCCGCCTGGAGGAGATCGCGCAGCAGCTTGGGTCCGCCGGCCTGATCAACGTCACCGAGGAGGAGTTCCTGCGCCTCGCCCGCGACGGCGCCGCCTTCCAGCCGGCGCACTTCCTGCTCAGCAGCCTGCCCGCCGGCGCGAGCCTCGAGGGCTACCTGTTCCCCGACACCTACCGCTTCGCGGTGACCGCCACCGCCCAGGAGGTCGTCGAGACGATGCTGGGCCGCTTCGATGAGCAGTACGCCTCGTTCGAGACGGAGATCACGGTGAGCGGCGCCGATGTGCACGACATCGTGACAATGGCCTCGATCGTGCAGCGCGAGGCCGCGCGCGAAGACGAGATGCCGAAGATCGCGGCGGTGTTCTGGAACCGCCTCAAGCCAGAGTACCAGGGCGAGGTAGCCGGCAGGCTCGGCGCCGACCCGACGGTGCAGTATGTGCTCGGGCAACGGGGCAACTGGTGGCCGAAGCTGGACTCGCTCACCGCCGATGAGATCAACAGCATCGCCAGCCCGTACAACACGCGCGCCAACCCCGGCCTCCCGCCCGGGCCGATCAGCAGCCCCGGCCTGAGCGCGCTGCGCGCGGCCGCCCGGCCGGACAGCTCCGCCACCTACCTGTACTTCGTCGCGTCCTGCACCAACCCCGGCGCACACAACTTCGCGGCCAACTTCGAGGAGTTCCAGCGCTTCGAGCAAGAGTACCTCCAGTGCGCGTCGCGCTAGGGCTCATCCACACAGCACAAGGTTTGGAGGACGCTGCGCCCTCCAGAAGCATAGAGGGGGATTGCTACGGGGGGATATGCCCCCCGCCCCTACCATAAGAGCGCTTTATGCCCACACACATCCCGCCAGGAACAATGCTCCTCGCCGGCGTGATCGGCGACCCGGTGGCCCACAGCCGATCGCCCGCCATGCACAACGCCGCATTCGCGCACCTGGGCTTCCCGGCGCGCTATGAGCGCTGGCACACCCCCGCGGCCGAGCTCCCGACGCGCGTGGCCTCGCTCCGCAACGAGGGCGCGCTCGGCGCCAACGTCACCCTGCCGCATAAGATCGCCGTCATCCCGCTGCTGGATCGGCTCGACCCCTACGCCGAACGCATCGGCGCGGTCAACACGATCGTCCGCGAGGAGGGCGGCCAGCTCGCCGGCTACAACACCGACGCCCCGGCGGTGGTGGGCACCTTGCGGGCTGCCGGCCTCGAGCTCGCCGGCGCCACGGTGGTGATCCTCGGCGCGAGCGGCGCGGCCCGCGCGGCGGCCTTCGCCCTGGCCGACGACGCGGCACAGATCACGCTCGTCAACCGCACCCTCGAGCGCGCCGAGGAGCTGGCCGCCGACGTGCTCGCCGCCAGCAACCGCGATGACCTCCGGCTGCACGCGCTCACCCCAGACGACGAAGAGCTCGACGCGGTGCTGGCCGGCACTACTCTGCTGGTCAACGCCACCTCGCTCGGCTGGCACGGCGACGAGACGCCGCTGCGGGGGGAGCTCATTCCGCCGGGCGCGCTGGTGTTCGATATGGTCTACCGTGAGACCCGGCTGCTGCGCGAGGCGGCGGGCCGCGGCGCCCGCACCCTCGATGGGCTGGATATGCTGGTCCGCCAGGCAGGGCTAGCGTTCGAGCGCTGGACTGAGCGCGAGGCGCCGCTGGACGTGATGCGGGACGCGCTGAGGCGCGATTCTTGACCCTGGAGCGTATATGACGCCAGCCACCCTGCTCGTCTTCGCGCTCGGCCTGGCCCTCGGCGCGCTGCTCAACATCGTGGTGATCCGGCTGCCGCGCGAGGGGACGATGGGCGGCTGGCCGCGCTGCGTGCGCTGCGGAAGGCCGCTGGCCTGGTGGCAGCTCCTACCGCTCGTGGGGTGGCTGGCGCAGGGCGGGCGGGCGCGCTGCTGCGGCCGGGCGCTGCCCTGGATCTTCCCGCTGATCGAGCTCGTCACCGGCGCGTCGCTGGCGCTGCTCTACGCGCGCTATGGCCTCACCGCGCCGTTCTTCTACCTCGCGTTCGTCGCCGCCGTGCTGATCGTCACCGGCGCGATCGACTGGCTGCACCGCTTTATCTACACCTTCGTCATCCTCGGCGGCGCGCTGATCGCGCTTGTCGTGTCGCCGTTCATCACGCGCCACAGCCTCCCGAACGCGCTGGTGGGCGCGCTAGTGGCCGGCTTCATCTTCGCGATCTTCTTCGCCCTGGCACGCGCCATGTACCCCGCGAAGTCGGCGCCCTTCGGCCTGGGCGACGTCTACCTGGCGATCTTCATCGGCGCCGCCGTGGGCATCACGAACCTTATGCCGGCGATCTTCTACGGCATGCTCCTGGCGGGCATCTTCTCGGCCGCGCTCATCCTGCTGCGCCGCGTCGGCCGCGCCACCCCCGAGTACATCTCCTACGGCACGTTCCTCTGCGTCGGCGCGCTCGGCTACCTGCTCGTGCGCGGGCTATAGCCCTTCCGTGCGCGCGCGTGACAAGTCTGTTACAGATCGCCGCACCGCCGCACCGCGCAATGAACAAAGCGTCACGCTACGACTATTCTTCGTATGATAAGATGGTGCGTACTGTCACACCCAAGACCCTTCTCCCTTCTGTCTCAAAGCTCTACGCCTGAAGCAGGGCAGTCACGCCACGACGCGTGTGTCGGAGGGATGGAAACGGTATGCACACACGAACGACGCTTCTGCTCACCCTGCTGATCTTCGTGGCACTGTCGCCGCTGCCGCCCGGCACGCTGGCGGCTGCCCACCCCGAACCTCCCCCAATCATCCTCCCTGACCCGCTGGCCGGGCGGAGCACGACATCAGGCGAAGCGGTCTCGCGCCCGATCACCATCATGCTTGAGCTCACGACGCCGCTGCCACCCACCGAGGCTGCCCCTGCGGTTGCGTCGCGCGCGCTCGCGCAGATTGCGACCAGTCAGAGCGACCTGCGCCAACGCCTGGCCGCGCTCGGGGTGCCGATCCTCTTTCAGACCCGCGCCGCCTACAGCGGGGTAGCGGTCGCCGCGCGCCCAGACCAGCTCCAGGCCCTCCGCAATCTACCGGGCGTAGCCGCCGCTCGCGTCATCCCGCCCAAGGCGCGCGCCGCCACCACAGCCGCCGAGGTGGTGGGCGCGGCGCGCCTCTGGAGCGCCGCCCGCCGCCAGCTCCTCGGCCAGGGCGTCCGCATCGGCGTTATCGACAGCGGCATCGATTACACCCACGCCACCTTCGGCGGCCCGGGGACGAGCGCGGCATTCCTCGCCAACACCCCCCAGATCGTCGAGCCCGGCTCATTCCCCACGGCCAAGGTCGTCGGCGGCCTGGACCTCGTAGGCGACGCCTACGACGCGAGCGGCGTCGAGGGCACCCTGACACCCTCCCCCGACCCAGACCCGCTCGACTGCGGGGGGCACGGGACCCAGGTGGCGAGCGTAGCCGCGGGCTACGGCGTAGACGCGTCGGGCGCGCCCTACCGTGGCGGCTACGGCCCCGACACGCCCTTCGCCGAGCTCAGGGTCAGCCCCGGCATCGCGCCGGAGTCCGGCCTCGTTGCGCTGAAGGTCTTCGGCTGCCGCGGCACGACGGCCTTCCTGACCGAGGCGATCGACTACGCGATCGACCCCAACGGCGACGGCCTCACGGCCGACCGGCTGGTAGACGTGCTCACGATCTCGCTCGGCTCGCCCTTCGGCGGCGCGGGGGACCCAGACGCAGTGGCGGTGGACCGGGCGGTGCAGGCCGGCGTGGTGGTGGTAGTCGCGGCCGGCGGCTCGGGGGTGAGGACTGCGCTCCCCGACGGGATCGGCGATGTCTTCTACGCGATCTCCTCGCCCGCCAGCGCCGAGCTCGCGATCGCCGTGGGCGCGTCGCAAGGCACACCCGACGCCGCGGACGACACGCTCGCGCCCTTCAGCCCGCGAGGCCCGCAGCAGGGCGGCGCCCTGAAGCCGGATATCGTCGCCCCCGGGGTGAACATCCTGACGGCCGCGGTGGGCAGCGGCAGCGGCGGCATCACCGCCAGCGGAACATCGGTGGCCGCACCCCAGGTGGCCGGAGCGGCCGCGCTCCTTCGCCAGCTCCACCCCGGCTGGGCGCCCGCGCAAGTCAAGTCGGCCCTCACAACGAGCGCCACCCCACTGCTCACCACCGCCGACGCGCCCTACCCGCCCTCGCTGGCTGGCGCGGGGCGCCTCGCGGTCGAGCCCCTGTCGCGTCTCGAGGTGCTGGCCTACCCGGCAGAGCAGCCGGGCGACACCGGCCTCGCGTTCGGCGCACCCTGGCTCACAGCACCGGCGGAGCTCCAGCGCGACCTGACGATCGAGAACACTGGCTCCGTCGAGCGCAGCGTGCGCCTTGAGGCCGTCACGACGACGAGCGAGCCCGGTGTTCAGGTGAGCGTTCCGGCTACGTCGCTGCTGGTGCCGCCCAAGAGCAGCATCCGTGTCCCGGTGGTGCTGTCGGTCCAGCCACAGCTGCTCGACAACACGCCGGACCGCGCCACCGCGCTCACCCAGGGCGGCTTCTACCGCTACTACCTCGCCGAGCACGGTGGCTACGTGCGAGTGATCACATCGGCGGGGTCCAGGGTGCGCGTGGGCCATGTCGCCGGCGTCGGCGACATCGAGGTCACAGTCGGCCCGGAGTCCCTCAGGAGCACGCTGAACCGCGGCGCGGTCAGCAAGTACATCACGGTGGCGCCCGGCGCGCAGGAGATCCGCGTGCGTGCGGCCGGCGCCGCCCCCGACGCCCCGCCGCTGCTTGTCCAGCCGGTCAATCTGACCGACGGCCAGGATGTCACGCTGGTGGTCTCGGGCCGCCCCGGCGCGCTCCGGCTGAGCCAGGTTACGGAGGCCCAGGCCGCCCCGCCCGCAGGCGCCGCGCGCGTGCTGCTTCACAACGCCGACCCGTACGGCGACGGCTCGGCGCTTGACTTCTACGTGGACGGTGCGCTGGTCGCGGCCGGGGTGACTCCGGGCGGAGCAGAGGAGGCGGCAGTGGCGGGAGGGCAGCGCGGCTTCCGCGCGGTGCGGGCCGGCGAACCCCTGGGCCAGAGCGGCCTCGCCGCGCGATCCTTCACCGCCGAGGCCGGCCAGCAGTTCGTCCTCAGCGTCGGCACCACCGCCCTCTGGGCGCGGGCGGCTGCCCAGAGCCCGGCGCGCGCCCCGAACGTGCAGGTCGCCCGCGTCCCGTTCCAGGTCTTCCCCAAGGCCGCGTCCCAGAGCGCGGCGACAGCCGGGGCCGTGCTGGTGCCGGCGAGCGCGTCGGCCGCGCAGGTCTCGCTGCGCAACACCGGCGCCCGCCGAGGCCCGGCAACCCCCGGCGCGCTGCCCCAGGCCGCGCTCGTCAGCGGCTTCTCACTCGACCCCGGCGGTATCAGCGGGCCGAACACAGCGCTGCCCCCCGCGCAGCGCGCCGCGGACCTCCAGTACGTCGGCGTCTCGAGCAACCTGCCCATCACGCAGGGTCAGGACCCGCACAACCAGGTCATGTTCTTCGGCATCTCCAGCTTCCAGCCCTGGTCCACGCCGAACGAGGTCGAGTTCCGCATCTACATCGACACCAACCGGGACAGCACGGCGGACTTCGTCCTGGTGACGATGACACTCGGCTCGCGGCTCGACTCACCGCCGAACGACGTGTTCATCAGCAGGCTCTACCGCTTCACGGACGCGGGCGGGGTGGAGCCGACAGGTGGCATCAGCTTCTGGAACACACTCTCCGCATCGTCGGTGCCCGGCGTCACCACCGCCGGCCTCGACCCCGCACCCTTCAACACCCGCGTCATGTTCACCGCGGCAAGCGTCGCCTCGCTTGGGCTGGAGCCAGGGCAGACGACGATCCGCTACTACGTCACCTCCCGCGCCCGCGACGCCGGCAGGTTCCTGCGCGTGGTGGACCGCGTCCCCTCGGCCGGCTACCTCGAGTACGACATCGGGTCCGACGCCGTAACGCCGATCAACCGGGATGTCACCCTTCTCGGCGCCCGGCCGCTGTTCCCCGACGTCGATGGGGGCGCGGTGAACATCGCCATCAATCAGACGAGGCTGGCAGAGCGCGGCAGCCAGCAGGTGCTGCTGCTCCACCACCACAACCCCCCCGAATCGCAGGCCGAGGTCGTCGTGATCCAGAGCAGCGCGCCGCAGCAGCTGGGCACTGTGCCCGCGTCGCCGCCGCTCGCGCTCCCGCTTGTGAGCGGCCCCTAGCGATTGGCGCGGCCGCCCACCGTGTCACGTCTGGTACTCCTGTGCTATCATACTCCGGTCAGCCCTATACAAGCCTATTGGTAGGTCACAGTACGACATCAGAGAACCTGCCTACCCCATGAGCACGAACAACATCGCATCGCATGATCTCCTCGCGATGCTCACGATCACGCGGCGGCTCGCCGAGCAGCACATGGTCCAGCCGCTCATCGCGTACGTGGCCGCCACCGTGTTCGAGCTCGTCTCCGCCGAGCGCTGCTCAGTCGTTCTCTTCGGAGACGACGACGGCCTCGATGTGCGGATCGCGCGCGACCGCCGGGGGAACCCGCTCGATGAGGCCGACCAGCAGTTCAGCCGCTCGATCCTCGGGCAGGTGCGGATCACCGCCGAGCCCCTGCTCACCAACGACGCGCTGACGGACACGCTGCTCAACGACGCCGCGAGCATCCACAGCCTGAGCCTGCGCTCGGTGATGTGCGTCCCTCTGGTCTCCCACGAGCGCGTCATCGGAGCGATCTACGCCGAGAACCGCTCCGTACGTGCCCAGTTCCGCGAGGAGCACCTGCTGCCGCTGGTGCTGTTCTCGCACCAGGTCGTCACCGCCCTCGAGAACGCGCGCCTCTACGAGTCGCTCGAAGCGCGGATCGCAGAGCGCACCATGGCCCTCCAGGAGGCGAACGCGCTCCTCGAGCGCCAGGCGTCCGAGCTGCGTGAGCAGAGCATCCGCGATAGCCTCACCGGCCTGCACAACCGGCGCTACATCAACGAGTTGCTGCCCCAGCTGTTCGCCGCCGCTCGCCGCCACGGGCGCCCGCTCGCACTCGCGTGCCTCGACATCGACCACTTCAAGCATGTCAACGACACGTTCTTCCACACCATCGGTGACCAGGTGCTGGCGGGCATCGCGCGGATCCTGCGCGAGCACCTGCGTGGCGCGGATAGCGTGGCGCGGATAGGCGGCGAGGAGTTCGCCGTCCTGATGCCCGAGACGTCGCTGCACGATGCCCTGCAGGTTTGCGAGCGCCTCCGCGTGGGTGTCGCCCAGAGCGACTGGGGCTCCCTGGCCCCGGGCCTCCAGGTGACGATCAGCATCGGCCTCGCCACCGACGCGGGCTGCGCCGACTCGCAGGAGCTCATGCACCACGCCGACACGCTGCTGTACGCCGCCAAGCACACAGGGCGCAACCGGGTCATGGCGGGCGAGCAGGCGCCACAGGGCGAGCCCCACGCCGGCGAGCCGAAGCCCGACACGGCGGCCCGCGCCGGTGACGCGACACAGCCCTACGCGACGAACGCCGGCCGCTACCAGATTCACGAGCTCCTCGGGATCGGCTCGATGGGGTCGGTCTACCGCGCCACCGACCGCCTCTCCGGCCAGCCAGTGGCCCTCAAGCAGGTGCGCGTCGCGCCCGCGGACCTGGCCTTCACCTCTCGGCCGCCCGACGATACCCCACAGGCGCTGCTGCTGGCCCTCGCCCACGAGTTTCGCACACTCGCCGGCCTGCGCCACCCCTACATTATCAGCGTGCTCGACTACGGCTTCGACGATCAGCGCCAGCCGTTCTTCACGATGGAGCTCCTGCCGGGCGCCCAAACGCTGCTTGAGGCCGCCGGGGACCAGCCACGCGCCGGACGGATCGCCCTGCTCGCACAGGCCGCAGAGGCGCTCGCCTACCTCCACCAGCGCGGCGTCGTCCACCGCGACCTCAAGCCGGCGAACATCCTGGTGGCCGGCGGAAGCGTCCGCGTGCTCGACTTTGGCCTCGCGGTGGCTACCAGCCACGAGCGCACACAGGGCGTCGTCGGCACGCTGCGCTACCTCGCCCCTGAGGTGCTCGACGGGCGCTCGTACACGCCCGCCGCAGACCTCTACAGCCTCGGCGCGCTCGCCTACGAGCTGATCATTGGGCGCCACCCTTTCCCCGCCGACACCGTTGACGAGTTCCTCGACCTCGTCAGCCGCGCCGCCCCGGACCTCGCGCCCCTGGCCGATCAGCCAGATCTGGCGGCTCTGCTCGGCACGCTCCTCAGCAAGGACCCCGAGGATCGCCCTCCCTCCGCAGCGGCAGTGGCCGCCGCCCTGCGCCGGGTGTTGGGGCAGGCGGATGCGTACGACACAGCGGCCATCCGCGAAAGCTACCTCCAGGCTGCGGCCTTCGTCGGCCGGGAAGACGAGCTCGGCCGGCTGCGCGAGGCGCTGCATCGGACGACCGCCGGGCACCGCGAGCTGTGGCTGATCGGCGGCGAGAGCGGCGTGGGCAAGAGCCGGCTTCTGGATGAGCTGCGCATCGAGGCCCTGGTCACGGGGGCGATTGTCGCCACCGGCCAGGCCGTCGAGGGTGCGGGCCTGCCCTACCAGCTCTGGCGGGGCGTCCTGCCGCGCCTGCTGCTCGAGCGCCAGCCGGACGACCTCACGGCCGGCGTCCTGAAGGCGATCGTCCCTGACATCGAGCGCCTCCTCGGCCGCCATGTGCCTGATGCGCCTGAGCTCCCGGGCGAAGCCGGGGACGAGCGGCGGGCGCTGGCCATCATCGAGCTCTTCCGCCTCCAGCCCTGGCCCGTGGTGGTAATCCTGGAGGACCTGCAGTGGGCCGCCGAGAGCCTCGGCCCGCTCCAGCGCCTCTGCCGCGCTGCGCACGACCTGCCGCTGCTCATCCTGGCCAGCTACCGCGACGACGACCACCCCGACCTGCCGCGCGCGCTCCCAGAGATGAAGCTGCTGCCGCTCAAGCGCATGACGCAACACGAGATCGCCGCCCTCGGCCGATCGATGCTGGGCTCGATGGCTGACGACGAGGCAGTCGTGCGCCTGCTCCAGCGCGAGACCGAGGGCAACGCGTTCTTCCTCGTCGAGGTGGCGCGAGCCCTGGCCAGCGAGGTGGCCACGCTGCCGGCAGGGAGCCTGACCTCAATCCCAACGCGCATCTTCGCCGGTGGTGTGCAGCAGGCCGTGCGCCGGCGGCTGGGGCGGGTGCCCGCGTGGGCGCAGCCGCTCCTCGTCCGAGCGGCGGTGGCCGGGCGCGCGCTGGATCTCGCGGTAGTGGCCCATATGGCGGGCCGCGGAGTCGATATCGGCGGCTGGCTGACAACCTGCGCCGACGCGGCGGTGCTGACAGTAGAGGGCCAACGCTGGCAGTTCGCCCACGACCGCCTGCGCGAGGCGCTGCTCGCCGACGTGTCTCCGGCCGAGCACCCGCTCCTCCACCGCGACGTGGCCCTGGCGATCGAGAGCGCTCACGCGGGCGATACGGCCTACGCGGGGACGCTCGCCGACCACTGGTACCACGCGGGCGACGTAGAGCGGATGCTCGAGGCGTGCCGCGTGGTGGCCGACCACCTGCTACACGAGCCCACGGGCTACGAGCGCTCCCAGCATCTGCTCGAGCGCGCCCTGGCGCACCCGCAGTCCCTTGACGCACCGCAGCGCCCGTACCTGCTCGCGGCCCTGGGCACAGTCGCGGAACGGCTGTCACGGCACGACGAGGCGACGCGGCACTACCAGGCCTGCCTGGACCTCGTCGGCGACGACCTGCCCGGCCTGCGCGCGCGGGCACTCAACGGACTGAGCCTGGCGTGCTGGTACCACACAGACTACGCGCGGGGCACGGACTACGCGCGTCAGGCGCTGGAGATCAGCAGGGCGGCGGGGAACCAGCAGGGAGAGGCCGAGAGCCTGTGCGCTCTGGGCCTGATCGCATCGGATCAGGGTGAACAGGCAGAGGCCGAGGAATTCTACCAGCAGAGCCTGCGCATCAGCCGCGCCATCGGGGACCTGCGGCAGGCGGCCACCGCTCTGAACTACCTTGGAAGCCTTGCCCTGGCGCGGCCGGACCACCGGCAGGCGGAGGAGTGCTACCGCGAGAGCCTGTCCATCGCACAGGCGATCGGCGATCAGGTGCGCGTCTCGGCATGCCTGAACAACCTGGGAGAGGTCGCTCTGGACCGGGGTGACTACCCGCAGGCGCTGAGCTACTACCAGGCCTGCCTGAGCATCGACCAGGCGCTCGACGACCAGTTCAACATCGGGGTCTCACACCTTAACCTTGGGCGGCTGGCGGCGCGCCAGGAGGACCATCGCCAGGCGCTGGAGCACTACCGGGAGAGCATGCGCATCGTTCGCGCCCTCGGCGCGCGCAGCTTCCTTCCCGTGACCCAGCCGTACCAGGCGTTCTCGCTGCTGGCAGTGGGTGAGCTGGACGAGGCTCGCGACGTGCTGCGCGAAACGGTGGCGCTCGCCCAGGAGCTACGGCTTCTGCGAGAACTTCTGTGCGCCCTCCTGGCGGCCGCGCGGCTGCGTCTGCAGCAGGGGCGCCCCGCAGACAGCGCGCGTATCGCCGGGCTCATCCAGACTCACCCGCGCACCACACACGAGATCCGATCGTGCTACCTGAAGCCGCTGGTCGCCGACCTCAAGGCCGCCCTCGGACCGAAGCAGCTGGCCTCGGCGATGGGCCACGGCGCCCTCATGACCCTCAAGGAGACCGTCGCCGAGGTGCTGGCGGAGCTGGCGCCCCCTACTGGATGATTGTCACGCAGGCCTCGTTCGTGCGTCGGACGATGCCGATGCTGGTGGTCACGGTGTAGGCCGGGTTGCAGGCCTGGCCCAGCGGAGCGTTGGTGAACTGGCCGTAGATCTCCAGCGTCATGCGATCGCCCACCCCGAGCGTCACCGGTCCCTCCCACACCACTGTCCCCGGTAGAACGATCGGCAGCGTGCACGAGGTGCCGGTCGGCGTCCCACACCCGCTCGCCGCGAAGGTCTGGAAGTTGTCTGCGATCCGCTCGACTGTCACAGCGCCCGCGGTGGTGTTCTCGATCGTGATCGTGTAGGTGATCGGCGTCGAGCCGTTGCGCGCGTTCTCGTTGCCCAGCCCGGTCTCGACAGTGCTGTTGATCGACAGGCCCGCGATCGCCGGCGTGACCACGGTGCTCGTAACCTGATCGACATTGTTGCCGGTGTCTGGGTCGCTCTCGTTCGCCGAGACGCTCGCGCGGTTCACCAGCGTGCCGCTGGTACTCGGCAGGATGACGAGCGAGATCTCCACGCTCTCCTGCGGTGTCAGCGTCCCGAGGTTGCAGCTGATCGACGCACCCTGGTTGGCACAGGATCTGGCGCCGAAGGTCGCCGAGATGAACGTCCAGTCAACCCCGGAAGGCGTATCGACCAGCACGACGCCGGTGGCAGCCACCGGGCCATCGTTCGTAACGGTGACGCTGTAGGTCACGTTGTCACCCACGCCGATGGTGCCCGAGCCCACGCGAGCCTTCGAGACGCGCACGTCGGCGGCGGGGGCCGGCTCGATCACCGTGCTCGCCACGGCGGTGTTGTTTGCCGGCACGGGGTCACCCTCGGCGCCATCCACGGTGGCGGTGTTGCTGAGCGTCCCAAGTGTGCCGGGCCGCACCACGATCGCCACGTTCGTGGACTCCCCTGGAGCGAGCGTGCCCAGGGCGCATGTGATCTCGGTCACCGTGCTTGTGCAGAGCGTCGCCGGGCTGGCCGACACAAATGCCCATCTCATGCCGGCGGGGGTGTCGCGCAGCACCACGCTCGATGCGGGCGCCGGACCGAGGTTCGTCACCGTCAGGCTGTAGGTCACATCAGCGTTCAGCGGCGCTGTCGCTGGCCCTGTCTTCGAGATCAGAAGGTCGGCGACGACCGGCGTGCTCGTGGGCGTGGGGGTGCTTGTCGGCGGCACCGGCGTGTTCGTCGGCGGGACATCGGTCGGCACACCGGTGCGCGTCGCCGTGGCCACAATGAGAGTCGGGCGCGGCGTCGCGGGGGCGGGCGTCAGAGTCGGCTCATCAGCAGGCGCGAGGGTGCGGCTCGGCTCGACGGTGCTCGCGGGCACGGTGCTGGTGGGCGCTCCGCCGGCGGGCGCTCGGGTCCTGGTCGGCGTCGCCTCACGCGTGCTGGTGGCCGTGGGCGGCGCCGGCACTGTATCAGGGACACTGGTGGGCAGCGGCGGCACCGTGACGGGCGCGCTCGTCGGGATGATGCCGACCGGGCGCGGGGTAGAGGTGGGCTGCACCAGGATGAACACATCATCGGGCGTCGGCGTCGGGAAATTCGCTGCCGGGGGCACCACCTCGACCACGGAGGTGGGCACGCTCCCGACGAGCGCCGGGGTGGGAGTCCCCGTTCCAGCCACCGAGGTGGCCGTGGCGCGCTCGGCGGCTTGGGCGGCGGGGAGCTGCGGCGGGATGGCCGCGATGCCGAGCGTGGCCACCCAAGGCGCGTAGTTTGCGCGGTCCTGGGACAGCAGGTTCAGCGACGAGGGCACATTGCGCGGCTGCAGCAGGCGCATCGTCACCTCTGCAACGCAGCAGATCAGGACGAAGGCGAGCAGCAGCGCCGCGACCGCAAGCCAGCGGAGCGGCTCACGCCGCCGCGCCGGAGTGGTCTGGGCTGGCGACGGCGGGAGATTGTTCATTGGCTACCGTGAGGGTAAAGCTGAACGTGCTGCCGCGCCCAACCTGGCTATCGACCCACACCCGTCCGCCCTGGCGCTCTACGAGCTGGCGGGTGATCGCGAGTCCTAGCCCGCTACCGCGCTCCGGCGAGTTGTTGCCCTCGATCCGGTGGAAGCGCGTAAACAGTCGCTCGAACTCCTCCGGCGGGATCCCATTGCCAGTGTCGGTCACATCGATCTGCACCTCGCCCGCCTCGTGCGTCGCGCTCACGGTGACGCCACCCTTCTGGGTGTAGCGGCGGGCGTTATCCAGCAGCTGCATAAGGATGATCTGCAGCTGCTCGCGGTCGGCCAGCGCAGGGGGCAGGTCCTGCGGCAGCTCGAGGTGCACCTCGAGCCCCTTGCCGGCGAACGCCTTGCGCATTGGGGCGAGCGCATTCTCCACGGCCAGCGGGATGTCCTGCATCTCCAGCTCAGTGTTGAGCGTGTTGGCCTCGATGCTGGCGACCAGGATGACGTTCTTGAGCCAGCCGTTCATCACCTCGGCGCGGTTGCGCACCGACTCCAGGATCTCGCGCTGCTCCGAGGCGATCTCGCCGATCATGCCGCGCAGCAGCAGATCTGTGTAGCCCAGGATCACCGTGAGCGGCGAGCGCAGCTCGTGGGAAATCGTCTCGATAAAGCCGGTCTTGGCGCGATCCACGGCCGCCTCGGAGGAGATGTCGTGCAGCACGATCACCTCGCCGAGATCCTGGCCGTGGTCAGCGATCACCGGGGCGCTGCTCAGACGCAGCATGCGGTCGCCGAGCTGGTAGTGCTCGAGGTCCTCGGCGTCGTCGCCGAACAGCTGCTGGCGCAGGTCCACGCGCTGGAGCGGCATCTGGTCGAAGTTGTAGCGCACGCGTCCCCAGTCACGGATGTCGAGCATGCGCTCGGCGGCGCGGTTCACCAGTACGATATTGCGCTGGCGGTCGCAGACCACGACGCCGTCGGCGATCGACTCGAGGATCGCGCGCCGCTGGCTGGCCTCATCCTGCACACGGTCGAACAGGACGGCGTTGTACAGCACGCTGGCGGCCATGTTGGCCACGGCGGAGAGCGAGGCCTCGTCGGCGCCGCTGAACGCGTCGGGCTCGCGGTGGCCGAAGATCAGCAGCCCGGCCGGCGCGTCCTGGACTACCAGCGGGGTCACGAGGAGGCTCTGCAGGCTCGCCACGTCGGTCAGGCCGTAGGATGCCAGCCGTGGTTCGTCGCGCTGGCTCAGGCGGCGGGGCGTGCGGCTCTGCGCCAGATCCAGCAGCAGCGAGTCCCCCGGATCCACGCGCAGGTGTTCGAGCGCCCCCACCTCAGGCGCAGCGCCAGTGTGCGCACGGTAGCGCAGCGAGCCGCGGTCGTCCATGTCGAGCAGCGCCAGAACCTCCGTGCCCGGCACGAACGATCGCACGGTCCGCGCGGTGACGTCGAGCACCGGGCCGACCTCGATCGACGAGCTGAGCTCGCGGCTGGTGCGGTAGAGCTGCAGCAGGTGCTCGGTCATCTGGTTGAAGGCGTGCGCCAGCCGGCCGAACTCGTCGGACGAGCGCACTGCCGAGCGCGCGGCCAGGTCGCCCGCCGTGACTGCCTCGGCCGTCTCCACCAGGATCGTGAGCGGCCGGGTGATACTGCGGGCAACCCAGTAGCCGATCAGCACCGAGCCGAGCGCCAGGATCATCGCGATGGCGACGATCGTGTTGCGGCTCAGCGAGAGCGACTGGAGCTGGAAATCGCGCGAGAGGCCCACCGAGAAGTAGCCGACCTGCGTCTCGGCGATCACCAGCGGGCTGTAGGCCAGCTGGTAGTCGCGCTGGTTGATGTCAACGGTGAAGAGCGACTGGGCCTGGCCGCTCAGCAGCGGCTGGAGCGCGGCCGGCTGCATGTTGAGCGTCGACAGGTCCGCGCGCGGCACAAGCGTGGTGCTGATCGCCTGGCCGCCGAGGTCGTAGAGGGTGGTGACAACCGACTGGCTGCTCTTCTCGAGCGAGCGCAGCAGGCGGTCGCCCTTGATGGCGATCAGCACGCCGCCCACCACCTCGTCCCCCTGGCGCACCGGCACGGCGGTGTAGAAGTAGGGCTGGACGTCGGGCGCGAAGTAGATCAGGTTGGAGAACTTGTCGGTGGCGCCGCCCTCGCCCACCAGGATCTGCCGCACGAAGTCTACCTGGGAGAGGTCGGTGCCCTGGACGCTGAGCGGCGGCTCATCCACATTCTCGCTGACGCGCGCCCAGTCCACCAGGGTCTTGCCATCCCGGCCGAAGGCGATCATGCGGTCGAAGTCGAGGTTGATGTTGCCGACGCCGAACTTGTAGTAGGGGTCAAGCGCCTTGGCCGCCAGGTCGGGGTCACCTGCGGCGAACACCTCGGCCATCGCCGGGGCGTTCTGGTCCGGGTTGGCGGGTGCGAAGGCCACCAGGCGGAGGAAGTCGAGGTGGTTGCGCTCGCGGCGCACCAGGGCGTCCGTGGTATTGCGCCCCACCTGCGCCAGCTGGTTCTGCAGCCGCTCCTCGAAGGAGGCGGCCACCAGGCCAACGGCGATCGCTGCGCCGGCCATCATCACCATGAGCGTCAGCGCAAGGTAGGGGAAGATGATTTTGTAGCGGATCTGCGACTGAAGCGCCTGGTACAGCCTGACCATGCGGTTGTCTACCTTCGCGGCCGGGCGACTTTACACATACGAATCGTGCAGACACCCGATAAGCTACATTATAGCTGAATCTCTCCCGCTCATCAAGCCTCGACAACAGTGACAAAACTGTAAAGTATTTCCCTCTGATCCTTCACAGATAGTTCATCTCTACGCGAGCGCAGGCTCCTGGCGTTCGAGGGGCAACGCCAGCGCAAAGACGCTGCCGCGGCCCTCCTCGCTCTCGACCCACACGCGCCCGCGGTGGGCCTCGACGGCGAGCTTGCAGAAGGTGAGGCCCAGGCCCGTGCCGCGCATCTTGCGGCCGCGCACCTGACCGAATTTTTCAAAGATACGCTCGAAGTAGGTCGGCGGGATACCGATGCCGCGGTCCTGCACCCAGAGCACGAGCCAGGAGCCGGCGTCGGGGGCGCGGCGCAGCGGGAAGCGCGCCGAGAGCGCCTTGCCTTCACCGAGGTAGTGTGCCCCGACCGTCACCGTCTGGCCCGGGCGGGAGAACTTAATCGCGTTGTCGAGCAGGTTCTGAAGCACGCGGACGATCTTATCCTCGTCGGCCTCGATCAGCGGCAGGTTCACCTCGAGCTGCTGCTCGATCTCCACCCGCGAGCTTGTGGCCGAGGCGCGCAGCAGATCCACAGCCGCGTCGACCACGGCGTACGGTGAGAGCGGCTTCACGTCGAGCGACATCTGGCCCTGCTCCATCTTGGAGATATCGAGCAGGTTGTTGATCAGCTCGAGCATCGTCTGGCTGCCCTGGTAGGCGATCTTGAGCAGCTCGCGCTGCTGGTCAGACACTGGGCCGCTCAGTCCGCGCTGCACCATCATCACGCCGTTCATGATCGAGGTCAGCGGGGCGCGCAGGTCGTGCACCAGCATGTTGGTGTAGTCCTCGCGCAGCTGCTCGAGCTCCTTCTCCTGAGTGATGTCGCGCAGCACCGCCAGCTCGCCGTACACGGCGCCCCGCTCGTCGCGCACGGGGAGCCGTAGGATCCGCACGAATCGGCGCCGCGCCCCGCCCAGCGCCAGCTCGCTCACCTGCACCGCCGGCTCGACCTCCTCATCGTCGGCGGCCGCCCACGGCCGCTGCACCACCTCGTGGGCGCGGGCGTGCAGCTCGGCCAGCAGCTCCTTCAGCGGCTGCCCGAGCGCCTCCCCCTCGGAGCGCGCACAGATGCGGGCGGCCATCGGGTTGACCATCCGCACCAGACCGTGCGGGTCGGCCATCAGGATGCCGTCTGCGGTGGAGTTCTGGATCGCCTCGAGCCGGTCGCGGCCGTCGGCCACCTGCTGGAAGAGGTGGGCGTTTTCAATCGCCACGGCGATGAAGGAGGCCATCCGCAGCAGGCGCTCAGCGTCCTCGGGTACGAACGGCCCGTCGAGCTTATTCAGCAGCTCCACCGCCCCGATCACCCGCCCCTTGGCCACCATCGGCACGCACAGGATGGAGCGCGTGGCGAACCCGGCATCCTCGCTCACTTTGCGGTAGAAGCGCGGGTCGGACTCGACGTCGGCCACGATCTCCCACTGGCCGGTGGTCACCACGTGCCCCACCACGCCCTGGCCGGCCGGCACGCGCACTCCGGCGAGCTTCTCCTCGCCGCCCTCGATCGTCATCACGAACTCGAGGTCGCCGCTGCGCTCATCCTTCAGCAGCAGGGAGCCGGCCTCGACGCGGAAGTACTGGTTGAGCTTCTGCACCACCAGGCGGTAGACCTCGCGCGTGTCCAGCGTCGAGGTGATCGTGGCGGCGATCTCGTTGAGGGTGCCGAGCTCCTGGGTCCGCCGCTGGGCGGCCTCGCTCAGACGGAAGGCTGTGATCGCGGTGGCGATCTGTCCGGCCAGCACTCGCGCCAGCGCGACCTCGTCGGCACTGAAGGCGCGCTCGCCGTCCGCCGCGCCCAGCACCAGCACGCCGATGTCACGGTCCTGCGCCACCAGCGGCAGGATCAGCACGGCGCGGACCTCGCGCGAGCGCAGCAGGTCGCCCACCGCCGCCGGGTAGGTGTCCCACTCGCCGCAGCGCACGGCGCGCGGGCGGCGGCCGCGGATCGCCTCCGCCACCGAGGGCAGGTCGGCCAGAGCCAGGCCGGGTGGCGAGACCTGCGGGGGGTACTCGCACGCCAGCCGGGCGGCGCCGTCGTCCAGCAGCGCTACCCCGCCGCGCTCAACGCCCAGCAGCGCGGTGATCGTTTCGAGCGACAGCAGCAGCAACTCGTCGAGGTTGGCGGCGGTCTCGATCGCCAGAGTGATGCGGATGAGGGGGTCGATGCGCGCAGCGATCAGCGTCTGCTCGGCGGGAGAGGTGAAGGCGTCAGGATCGTCTTTGGTCGTATAGGTCATGTGGGGGAGTGGCCATTGTGCACATAGTACTCCTGTCCACACTATAGCAGCCCCCCCAGCGGGGAGCTAGCGGGCAAAAGCTACAAATCGATGACAATATCGACCCCTCTGCCCGCGCCCCGTGTCGCCCCTACGCCGGCCGGAGGTACGGCGAGCCCACAGCCAGGTAGCCGTAGCCGCGCTGCACCAGCTCGTCGAAGTCGGGGATCATACGGCGCCCGTCCATCACCAGGTACGGCGGCGGCACCGTGGTCTCGATCGTGCGCGACAGCCCGCGGAACTCCTCCCAGTCCGTCGAGATGAACAGCATGTCGCTGCCGGTCAGGGCCTCCTTGACCGACTCGTGGTAGCTGATCTTCTCGAACAGGTGGTTCTTCTCAGGGTCAAAGAAGCGCCGCGCCTCCCCGAGCGCCATCGGGTCGTAGGCTCGGATCGCCTTCACGCCGCGCGCCAGCAGCGCCTCCACCACCTTCAGCGAGGAGGAGTCGCGCATGTCGTTGGTCCGCTGCTTGAACGCCAGCCCCAGCAGCGCCACGGTCTTCTGGTTGAAGCTCGCGCCGACCTCGCGCAATGCCCGCTCGATCAGGTAGGTCTTCTGGTACTCGTTGATGCCATACACCGACTGGAGCAGGTCGGTGGGCTGGCCCTCGACGCGCAGCTGGTAGATCAGCGACTGGATATCCTTGCCGAAGCAGGAGCCGCCCGCGCCGTTCGACACGTACGAGCCCCAGGTGCTGATGCGGCCGTCGGCGGTCACGCCGCGCTTCAGGTCCTCCATCCGCACGTTTGGGAAGGTCTCCCCAAGCCGCGCGCCCACGCCGTTCCAGAACGACACGTAGGTCAGCAGCAGGGTATTCGCCACGTACTTGATCGACTCAGCCGTCTCGGGGGTGGTCTCGATGTAGCGGATGCGCACGTGGTTGACGAACTGCGAGTAGATCCGCCGGATGATGCGGAAGTCCTCCTCGGTGTCGGCGCCCACCACCACGCGGTCGGGCCGGCGCGACTTCTCCACCGCGTCACCCTCGGGCAGGAACTCGGGGTTCGAGGCCACGCCGGCGTTCGGCACCTGGTGCTTGTGCAGCACGGCCTCGAGGCTGCGGGCGGTGCCGATCGGCACGGTGCTCTTGTTGATCAGCACCACGCGGCGGGTGTCCTGCCGCGCAGCCAGGAGCTCGGCCAGGTAGTTGACGGCGTCGAAGTAGAAGCTGAGGTCGGAGGAGCCGTCCGGCTTCGGCGGAGTCGGCAGGCAGAGGAAGATCGCGTCGGTCCCCTCGATGATCGAGGTGATATCGTTGGTGAAGAACAGGTAGCGCCCAAGGTTCTCCGCGATGATCGAGGGGAGGCCGGGCTCGTTGATGTAGTGCTCGATCGCGGCCTGGTCGCCGCTCTGGTAGGCGGCGATGCGCTTGCGGTCGATATCGTATGCGTAGACCTCGTGGCCATACTCGGAGCACACCGCCGCGTGGGTCAGTCCCACGAAGCCCGTGCCGACAACAATTATTTTCATAGAAGCGCTCCTTAAAAGAGTTGATTTTCGGGTGAGCCTCGGGGAGGGCGCGGCGTTAGCCCTCCCGCATCAATATGTATCAATAGAGCACCTGCGCCGCACAGAGCCACCAGCGCTACGGCGCGCCGCTCACCGTCAGGTTATCGAAGCGGACCGTCAGGCCGGTCTCACTCTGGGTGCTGGCCCCAAACGCAAGCTCGCCGCCGCTGAAGCTGGTGTCGGTCGTCTCGGCCAGCAACTCGCCGTTGACATAGAGGCGGATGGTCTCGCCCTGCATCTCGACGCGCAGGCGGTTGCTCTGCCCCAGGCCGTTGATAGCCGCCGAGTCCGACAGCTCCACCAGGTCGATGGGCTCGTTCCCAACGTACTTCTGCAGCAGGTAGCTGCCGTCGCCGAAGACGTAGAATGCGTAGAAGTTGTCCTGGTCCTGGTAGCGGAACAGGATCACCGAGCCACCATCAGCGGCCCCCTCGACGGTGGCGTCCACCTCGATCGCCACGTCGTCGTAGACTCCGTCGGCGATGTCCCACACCAGCCAGTCGGCGCGGTCCACCGCGATCGTGTAGGTCTCCTGGTCGAAGGTGAATTCAGCGCCGTCGGCTGGCCCCTCGGTGAGCCCGCTGTCCCCCGAGCCGTCGAACGCGTCGTTGATCAGCACCGCGCCCGCGCCCTCGCCCTCGCCCTCGCCCGCGCCGGGCTCGGCGGTGGCGATGAGCGCCTCGGCGGTGGACATGATCGGGTTGATCTGCGCCTGCTCCGCCACCGAGTTGGTGAACCAGGCGAGCGCGGCCAGGCCGGCCACCACCGCCACGCAGGCGAGCACCGCCAGCCCAACAAGGATGCCGATGATCAGTCCCCAGCGGCTCTTGCCCTGTGCGGGCGGCGTAGCGCCAGCCGGCGTCGGCGGGACGGTGAACGGGCCGGTAGGCGCTGGCGCCCAGGCGGGCTCACTCGGGCGCGCATCCGCGGCAGGCGCGGGCATGACGGGCGGCACCGCGTACGGCCCTGCTGCGGGCGCCGCCGGCTCAGCGGCCCCGGCCCCCGGCAGTCCGAACATGCCCCCAGATGATGCCTCCTGCTGAGGGACCTGGGGCTCTAGCCGCTGCGTCGGGGCAGGCTCCAGCCGCTGCGTCACGGGAGACTCGGGCAGCGCCGGCAGAACAACCGTCGCGGTGGCGGGCGCGGCCCGCTCCTCCGGGGCCTGCTGGGCGCGCTCGGTAGGCGCGGGCTGGCGGGCGCCGCACTGCGAGCAGAAGCGCTGGTCGGCCGCTACCTCGGCACCGCACTCGGGGCAGGTTGTCGTCATGGTCGTCATTCCTCTCTGTCAGGAGCCCTCAACTCAGCACCGCCCGAAGCGCGTCGAAGAAGCGCGTGTTCTCCTCGTCGGTGCCGTACGAGATGCGGATGTGCCCCGGCAGGCCCCAGCCCCCGAGCGGCGTGATCGTGAAGCCGCGGTCCATGAGCGCCTCGGTCACTGCCATGTCGTCGTGTACCGGCACCGCGACAAAGTTCGTCTGGCTGGGAATTGGGCTCAGGCCCATGGCGCGGAGCTCGCGCTCGAAGACGGCGCGGCACGCGGCGGCGTGGGCCCGGCTGCGCTCCAGGTGCTCCTCATCCTCGAGCGCGGCGAGGCCGGCGGCCTGGGCGATCGCGTTGACATTGAAGGTGGGGCGGGCGCGGTCCAGGTACGCCACCACGTCGGGGTGCCCGAAGGCGTACCCTAGGCGCAGCCCAGCCAGGCCGTAGATCTTGGCGAAGGTCCGCAGCACGAGCAGGTTGCGTCGGCCGGCGCGCAGCTCGGCGAGCATATCCGGGTAGTCGGGGCGGTCCACGAACTCCACGTAGGCCTCGTCCACCACCACCAGCACATCGTCGGGCACGCGCTCCAGCAGGCGGCGCATCTCATCGGCGGTGCTCGTGGTGCCCGTAGGGTTGTTCGGGTTGCAGACCAGCACCAGGCGGGTGCAGTCGGTGATCGCGTCGGCCATCGCGTCCAGGTCGTGGCGGTAGTCGCGCAGCGGGACGCGCACCGCCTCGCCGCCCATCTCCAGGGTGCGGAGGAAGTAGCTGATGAACGAGCCGTGGGCCATCACCACCTGGTCGCCCTGGCCGAGGAAGGCGAGGCAGGTGAGAAAGACCGCCTCGTCGGAGCCGTTGGTGCACATCACCATCTCGGGCTCGAGCGCGAAGCGACGGGCGAGGGACTGGCGCAGCGCCAGCGATCCGGCGTCGGGGTAGCGGAAGATGCCGGCCGCGGCCTGCTGGATTGCGGCCACAGCGCGGGGCGAGGCGCCGAGTGGGTTCTCGTTGGATGACAGCTTGGTCATGCCCTGCGGCTGCTGTCGGATGAGCTTAGGCGACTTGTACGGCGGCAGATTGAGGATGTGCTGCTTGAAATGCACTGCTAGTACTCCACACCATTTCCGCTCTCCTCGCCGAGCGGGAGCGTAAACATAAACGTGCTGCCCTGACCCTCGCGGCTCTCGACCCAGATCGCGCCCCCGTGGCGCGTGACGAACTCGCGGCTGAGGTACAGCCCGAGCCCGAGGCCCTCGCCAGCGCGCTGGATCCCGCGCGAGTAGCGCTTGAACAGGCGGCCGACCTGCTCCTCGGCGATACCACCGCCCTGGTCCTGCACCTGCACCAGCGCCACCAGTTCGCTCTCCGGCCGCTCCCCCTGGGCCGCGGCGCGCAGGTAGCCGGGGTAGCGCTGGGCGAGGAGAACAGTATGCTCGGTGCGCAGCCGTACCGACACTGTGGTGCCGTTGGGGCTGTAGCGCACCGCGTTGCCGATCAGATTGGTGAGCACCTGGCGGATGCGGAGCTGGTCGCAGTCGACATTGAGCTCGAGCTCCTCGCTGTCCAGCAGCAGCTCCCGCTCACCGGCCACCGGGCGCTGCTGCTCAATCACCTGCTGGGCCAGCGACACCAGGTTGACCTTCTGCCGCGCGAGGTTAAGCTGGTCGGCGTCGAGCCGCGAGACGTCCAGCAGGTTGTCCACCAGGCGCAGCATGTGCGTCACCTGCTGGCCCAGGATCGTCAGACCGCGCACCTCGGCGGGGTCCTCCTCGCGCTTGGCGCTCCGCCGCAGCAGCAGGTCGGCGTAGCCGCGCACGGCCGCGAGCGGGCTGCGAAGCTCGTGAGCCGCCACCGCCAGGAAGTCGTCCTTGGCGCGCTCGAGCTTCTGGCTGGTGGTGATGTCGCGGAAGATCACCACCGCGCCCTCGACCTCGCCCTCGTCGTCGTAGACCGGCGCGCCGGTGAAGCTGAGGACTGTGTCCTGGCCGCTTGCGCCACGCGAGAGCACCCGGTAGTCGTGGAACACCTCGCCCGAGAGGGCGCGGGCGAACGGCAGGCGCTCGACGGGCAGCGCCACACCCTCCATATCGCGGATCGCGTAGAAGTCAGGCATCTCGCTGAGCGGCTGCTGGAAGGGCAGGCGGTCGAGCGAGAGGAGCTCCATCGCCATCTGGTTGGCCAGCACCATACGCCCCTCGCTGTCGCACAGGGCCACCCCCTCGGCGATGCTGTTGATCACCGCGGCGAGCTTGCGGCGCTCGGTCTGGCTATCGTCGTAGAGGCGGACGTTCGCGATTGCGAAGCCGATCAGGTTGCTCATCATCATGAGCGCCTGGACGTCGAGACGCTCGGGGAGCGTGGCGCCGCCGTAGAGGCTGACGAGCCCCACCACTGTGCCGCCGGCGAGCAGCGGGATGTAAGCGCAGCCGGCAATGCCGGCGTCAATCAGCAGCTCCTCGCCGGCCTCGGCGATCAGCGGGCGGCGAACGGGCTGGCCGTAGCGGACGGCTTCCTCGCCAGGGGCACCGGCCACCGGCTGGCGGGCGCAGAAGGTGGCGTAGGCCGGCGGCAATCCGCGCGATGCGCCTAAGGTCAGCTCGGCGCGGCCCGGGTCGAGCAGCAGGATCGCCCCGGTAGACGCCTCAACCACCCCGAGGATCACGTCGAGCACATTCCCCATCAGCTCATCGAGGTCGGCGGCGGTGCTCACCACTGTGCCGACGGCGCCGAAGGCCTCGAGGCGGCGCTGGTGGGCCTGCATCTGGGCGTGGAGCTGTGCGTTCTTGATCGCGCCGGCCGCCAGGTTGCTGAAGGTCTGGAGCACCTGGAGGTCCTCACGGCGTAGGGCGGGGCGGGAGCCGAGGTTCATGAGCTCGAGCACCCCGATGATCTCAGGGCCGATGCGCAGCGGCAGCACCACCGCGGCCAGCTCGCGCGGCAGGCGGTCCAGGAACAGCCCCAGGTCCTCTGCGCTGCGCGGGCTGACGCGGCCCGCTAGGTCGCGGTAGTTGGCGCGGGTTTCGATCAGCAGGGGCTCGCCGCGCTGGAGCACGTTGCCGGGGAGGCCCTCGCCGGGGCGCAGGCGCAGGCGGAGCAGCATCTCGAGGCCCGGGCCGAGGTCCAACCCGTGGTAGGACTCAACGCGCAGCAGGTTCTGCTGGCGGTCGAAGATCCAGAGCAGGCCTGCCTGCACCGCTGGAACCACCTCGACGACACGCTGCGCCAGGGCGCCGATCAGCTGGGCCGGGTCCAGCACCGACACCAGGTATGTCGAGACGCGCAGCAGGTTGCTGAGCACCTGGCTGCGCTGGTCGGCATCGTCTGCCGCAGGCGCCTCGAAGATATCGCCGGGGTACTGTGGCGGTTTGATACTCATCGCCTCTTCTGATGGTGATAGGCGTGCCGCAGGCGACTCCCAACGCAATGCGCCAGATTATAGCACGCGAGAACATCGCACGCAGGTACGATTCGCCGGCATCGCTCCCATGGCCACGATGCACATTGTTTGACAATCTGTACCGCTCCAGAATGCGGTCGCACAGTCGTTAGTCTTGACAAGCCGCTCCCGATAGTGCTACACTTCACGATTATTAGTGTGAATTATTACCCGTATTGGCCAGGCGATCTTCCCCGGAGGCGCGTTGTGGACCGCATGGACCCCCCTCCCGATGTAGTCATCCGCCGACTGCCCCTCTACGCACGGAGCCTCCGCTACCTGCTTGAGGAGGGCAAAACGTCGGTTTCGTCGCAGGAGCTCGGCGAGCGAATCAACGTCACGGCGGCACAGATCCGAAAGGATCTCTCGTATTTTGGCGAGTTCGGCAAGCAGGGTATCGGCTACGATGTCGAGAAGCTCCTGGGGCAGATCGAGGACATTCTTGGGCTCACCCACGAGTGGCCGGTGGCACTGATCGGGATCGGCCACCTCGGCGAGGCCATCGCGCGCTACGAAGGCTTCCGCCAGCAGGGCATACGCATCGCCGCACTCTTCGACAGCAACCAGGACAAGGTCGGCGCAGACGTCAATGGCATGCAGGTCCAGCCCTTCGAGCGCATCAAGGAGGTGGTCGCCGAGCAGGGCATCCGCATGGCCATCATTGCGGTGCCCGCGGGCCACGCCCAGGAGGTGGCCGACAACCTGGTGGTGGCCGGGGTGCGCGCGATCCTCAACTATGCGCCCACCGTGCTTCAGGTACCGGATGAGGTGTGGGTGCGCTACATCGACCCCGTCGCGGTGCTGCACAGCATGACCTACTACCTGGCGCGGGACCGGATGCCGAGCAGCAGCGACGAGCCGTAGCCCCGGCAGCAGAACCAGAGAGCTCGGCCCCAGGCCGCCGTGCCCTATAATATGCACGGCGGTCACTTTCTTTTCTGCGCTCCTCATGCACTTCACGCCTAGAAGGGCCCTGCGATGCTCAGGCTCTACAACACTCTCACGCGGCGCGTCGAGCCGTTCATGTCGCTCGCCCCGGGCCGGGCGACGATGTACAGCTGCGGCCCGACGGTCTACCGCTACATCCACATCGG
Organism: Chloroflexota bacterium; assembly: GCA_039805565.1. Taxonomy (GTDB): domain Bacteria; phylum Chloroflexota; class Chloroflexia; order Chloroflexales; family Roseiflexaceae; genus CALJIC01. The sequence continues at coordinate 34,503 of JBDLTZ010000199.1, forward strand.
CAACCTCCGCACCTTCCTGATGGCCGACTGGCTGCGCCGCTCGCTCACGGCGCTGGGCTACGAGGTCCGCCACGTCAAGAATATCACCGACGTAGGCCACATGCGGGTCGAGCGGCTAGACCAGGGCGAGGATAAGCTGATCGCCCAGGCTCGCCGCGAGGGCAAGAGCTCGGCCGACATCGCGGCATTCTACACGGCGGCGTTCCTCGACGACGAGCGACGCATGCGCATCCTGCCGGCCCACATCCTCCCGCGCGCCACCGACCACGTGGCCGAGATGGTGGCGATCACCGCCGACCTGCTGGCGAAGGGGCTGGCCTACGAGCGCGGCGGCAACGTCTACTTCGACATCGCCGGCTACCCGGACTACGGCCGCCTCTCGGGCAACCAGATGGCGGGGCTGCTCGAGGGGGTGCGCGACGCGGCCGACCCGCTGAAGAGGAGCGCCGAGGACTTCGCGCTCTGGAAGGCGGCCGAGCCCGGGCGCGACCCGGCCATGACGTGGGAGAGCCCCTGGGGCCGCGGCTTCCCCGGCTGGCACATCGAGTGCAGCGCGATGGCGATCAAGCACCTCGGGCCGCAGATCGACATCCACACCGGCGGCGTGGACAATATCTTCCCGCACCACGAGGGGGAGCTCGCGCAGAGCGAGGGGCACACGGGGCTGCAGTTCGTGCGCCACTGGGTCCACGCCCAGCACCTCCTGGCGGACGGGCAGAAGATGGCGAAGTCCACCGGCAACGCCTACACCCTGGCCGACGTCGAGGCGCGCGGCTTCGAGCCGATGGCGCTGCGCCTGCTGTTCGCCACCGTCCACTACCGCAGCCGCCTCAACTTCACCTTCTCCGCACTGCGCGCCGCCCAGACGGCCCTCGGCCGCATGCGCGCCCGCGTCGCCGCGCTCCAGGCCGAAGCCCAGCTCACTGCACACTACTCACCCAACGCCCGCGACACATACGACTGGGCTCTGGAGGCTCACGACTCCGTCTGGCACGCGCGCTTCGTGGCCGCGCTCGAGGACGACCTGAACATCCCGCGCGCCACGGCGGTGCTGTGGGACGTGCTGCGCGGCCGCGAGCCACTGATCCCACCCGAGGAGCGGCTGGCGCTGACGCGCGCGCTCGACGCGGTGCTGGGCTTCGGCCTGTTCGAGCCACCAGCCGAGAGGCGCGGCGAGGCCGGGGCTGCGCGGGTGCCCGAGGAAGTACTGGCGCTGGCGGGGGAGCGCGCGGCGCTGCGCCGGCGCGGGGAGTACGCGCTGGCCGACGCGCTCCGGACCAGGGTACTGGACGCCGGCTGGCAGCTGCGCGACACCCGCTCTGACACGCTGGTGCTCCCGCGCGCGCCCGAGGAGGAGTTTGGCAGCATCTCGCGACCCACAGACGTGCCCGACACGGCCAGCGCGCCCGACCTGTACGACATCTCGGTAAACCTGCTGGCGCATGACAGCCGGGCCGACCTCGAGCGCTGCATCGAGAGCATCCTGCGCCACACCCACGGTCGGCGGCTCGAGGTCGTGGTGGTGGACAACGGCTCGACCGACGACACTGTGGCCTACCTGCGCAGGCTCGCGCGCCAGGGGCTGCTGGACGCGGAGGGGCGGCCGGTTGGGCTGCAGGTGCTGTTCGCGGACCACAACATGGGGTTTGCCGCCGGGCGCAACGCCACTCTCCGCGCGAGCCGCGGGCGGATCGCTGTGCTGCTGGACACCTCGATCGAGCTGCGGGGCGACATCTGGGCGCCGCTCGAGACCGCGCTGGCAGATACGCGCGTGGGTCTCACCGGGCCGTACGGGCTGGTGACTGACGACCTGAAGGAGTTCCGCGAGAGCGAGGGGCCGGACGTAGACGCGGTAGAGGGCTACCTGATGGCGTTCCGGCGCGCGCTGCTGCCGGAGGTGGGCTGGCTGGAGCAGAAGTTTCGCTTCTACCGCCTGCTGGACATCCACACCAGCTTCTTCTTCAAGACCGCCGGCTACCGCGTGACGGCCCTCCCCGAGGTGGCGAGGCTGCTGGAGAAGCACCCGCACCGCGAGTGGTACGCCCTCAGCGAGGAGGAGCGCGCCACCAGAAGCAAGCGCAACTACGACATCTTCAAGCGCCGCTGGCACCACGGCCAGAGCCTGATGACGGCCAACTACGTCCCCGCCGACCACTGGTTCGGGCACGACCACCCGCGGCACCTGGGAGCGCACACACACCCGCCCGAGGAGCTGCCGCCGCCGGGCCAGCCGCACACTCACACCCACCAGCACTGGGCCGACCACGCCCACGAGCACCCGCACTATCACCACTAGGGTTTCTCCGGCAACTTCGCTGAGGCTCGTTGCCGGTAGATATTCCTCAGGGAGGGCAGAGCCCTCCCTGACCCTCCCGGAGACCGGTATTCCTCAGGGAGGGCATGGCCCTCCCTAGCCCTCCCGCGAAGAAGGGCAGATGCTCTCCCGGCCTACGCCGCGGCGCGGCTGGTGGCTGGGACTGGCGCGGGCGACGCGAAGGCCGAGTCGGCGCGCACCATCGCCGCGAAGTGCCCGTCCGGGCGGGCCAGCAGCTCGTCCGGGTGCCCCTCCTCCGCCACCCGCCCGTCCACCACCACCACTACCCGGTCCGACGAGCGCGCCAGCGAAAGGCGGTGCGACACCACCAGCGTCGTGCGACCCTCCATCAACCGCTCGAGCCCCTCGATGATCAGCGCCTCGGACTCGGGCTCCACCGCGCTCGTCGGCTCGTCCAGCAGCAGCAGCGGGGTGTCGGCCAGCAGGGCGCGGGCCACGGCGATGCGCTGCTTCTGGCCGCCGGAGAGCTTGACGCCGCGCTCGCCCACCAGCGTCTCGTAGCCGCGCGGCAGGCCGTCGATGAAGGTGTGGGCGTTGGCAGCACGGGCGGCGGCCTCCACCTCCTCGAGCGGGGCGTCGGGCCGGCCGTAGCGCAGGTTCTCCAGCACCGAGGCATTGAAGAGGTAGGTCTCCTGCTGCACCTGCGCCGCCTGCGAGCGGAGCGAGCCCAGCGTCACCTCGCGCAGGTCGTGGCCGTCCACCAGCACCCGGCCCTGGAGCGGGTCGTAGAGCCGGGCCACGAGCGCGAGCAGGGTGGACTTGCCCGCGCCCGAGGGGCCGAGGATCGCCACGCGCTCGCCGGCGCGGATGTGGAGGCTCACGTCGCGCAGCACCGGGCGCTCGGGGTCGTAGCCGAAGGTCACGCGCTCAAGGCGGATGTCACCGCGGGCAGGGGCGGGCAGCGGGCGCGCGCCGGGGGCGTCGGCGATCGAGTCCGGGGCGTCAAGCACCTCGAACAGGCGGCGGCCGGCGGCCCCGGCGCGCTGCACCAGGTCGTTGATGCTCACCAGGTCGTCCACCGGGCCGAAGAAGTAGCGCCCGTAGCCGCGGTAGGCCAGCAGACCGCCGATCGTGAACTCGCCGCGCAGGATGAAGAACACGCCGCCGCCAAGCATGATCGCGTTGCCGAAGCTCGCCACCCAGCGGATCACCGGGAAGACGCGGTTGCGGAGCGTCACCGCCCGGACCTGCTCGTCGTAGAGCTGCCGCCCGAGCTGCTCGACGGTGCCGAGCTCGCGGCGCTCCTGTGCGAAGGACTGGATCACGCGCACGCCGGCGATGTTGTCCGCCAGGCGCGCGCTGAGCTCGCCGAGGTGCGCGCGGGCGGCGCGGTACACCGGGCGGACGCGGGCGTTGTAGCGCGTCAGGAGCAGCCCCACCACCACCATCGGCGCCACCGTGAGCAGGCCGAGCGTCGGCTGGAGCACGATGAAGATCCCGGCCACGCCCAGCAGCCGCAGGGCGTTGGCCACCACCGAGTCCGTGCCGCGCACGAGGACGTCCTGGACAGCCTCGACGTCGGCGGTGAGGCGCGCGATCAGGTCCCCGGTGCGCCGGCCGGCGAAGTACGCGGCAGACTGACTCTGGAGCTTACGGTACACCTGCATGCGCAGGTCGAGCGTGAGCTGCTGGCCGGCGCGCTCGAGGAGGACGCCGCGCACCGCGGAGAGGGCCTGGCCGGCGGCGAGGACGCCGAGGAGCAAGGCGATCTCCCCTCCAATGAAAGCCCAGTCGCCGCGCACGAGCCCCTCGTCAACCACACGCTGCCAGATCAGGGGCGGGTAGAGCTCGCACGCCACCGAAAGGATGAGGCACGCCATGCCGGCAGCGATGGTGCGGCGGTAGGGGGCGAGCAGGCGGTAGAGCCTGCGGATCGTGTAGGACTGGCTGGCGCTGTCGATCTCGGGCATTCACCTGCTCCTGTGTCGCTGGGGCGGCACCCCAGACCCCGTTCGCCCTGCGTTCTGCGTTCTGCGTTCTGCGTTCTGCGTTCTGCGTTCTGCGTTCTGCGTTCTGCGTTCTGCGTTCTGCGTTCTGCGTTCTGCGTTCTGCGTTCTGCGTTCTGCGTTCTGCGTTCTGCG
>JBDLTZ010000200.1:0-41549 GCA_039805565.1 Chloroflexota bacterium
ACAACCTGGTCTGCGCTCTCACCGCCCGCGCCGGCGTCACGAACTTGGCCGCTCTCCAGCGCTCACTCGATGCCGCCGTTGACCGCTGGCTCTTCCGCCGCTGACTTTGCATTAGCCCTGCGTAGGCCTCCACAGCTCTTATCAGATGTTAACCTTCGTCACGGCGCACCGCCGCAAACTTGGGTCGTGACCTACGCATATACCGTACCAATGCCGATCTACCGGGCGCACTATGATCTACGTCACATTGCGAGAAAGGTTGCGGCGCCCGCCAGGTTTTTCGGCGCGAATCTTCACGGTTCCTTCCCGACCGTGGTGCTCGTCACCGCTACCGCCGCGGCACGCCCCTTGCACCAGCCAAGCAGGATCACGGGCGGCGCCGGGTCGCCCTGCGGAGCAGGAGAGACGCACATGAGCGACAGGGTACGACCGAAGCGCAAGCGCCGTCAGGACGAGCCGGGCATCGAGCAGGCTGTCGGCAGCGCCGAGAACTCAACCTCCTTCACCGGCGCCCCGGACAATGTGCAGCACCCTGGCGCCGGAGCGGGCAAGATGCCCGACGCCGCCGACCACGGGACCACCGGCATGAATACCAGCACCGGCCGCGGCCGCGGCAGCGGCGTCGCCGGAGGAGTGGCCGGAGGACACGGTGGCACGGTCGTGAGTGACACCAACCGTGCGGTGGGCCACGAGCGCGATGCGGGCACCACGGCCGGCGGCGTTGCCGTTCCGTTCGGGCGCGGCAGCAACCTCGGCGGCTCGGACCACGGCATGGCCAGCGATATCGGCGGCCTGAGCGGGGGTTCGCTCGGCGGGCTGCGCGGCGATGAGGTGGCCGGGCTCGACCAGGAGCAGCAGCCGGGCATGGGGGGCGACCTCGCGCTGGCGCCCGACGATGCGGCGCTGCACGCCCCGGGCGACGCGGGCGGCGGCGCTGGCCAGGGCCCCGCCTACGGCGTCTCCCCCGAGCGTCGCCGCGAGTCCGCGCGCGGGGACGCTAGCCGGGCCGAAAGCACCACCGAAAAGGACTAGAGCTCAGGGCACAACCCTGGCCTGGAGAGGCGGGACGTTCTCCGGGAGTACAAACCCTCTCCGCCCGCGGCGTGCTATCATAGCGCCATGACCATCGCATTCCAGATGCTCGGCGCCCCCGGCCACGATAACGCACTGCTCGTGCGAGTGCAGACCGGCCAGACCATCCATCGCCTGCTGCTCGACTGCGGGGCCGGCTGCCTGGACGCCGTCCCGGTGGCCGAGCTCCAGGCGGTGGACCACCTCCTCTTCTCCCACCTGCACATGGATCACGTCGCCGGCTTCGACGACTTTTTCCGTCACACGTTCAACCGGCTGGACCGGCCGAACACAGTCTGGGGACCGCCCCATACCGCGCGCATCGTCCACCACCGCTTCCAGGGCTATATGTGGAACCTTGCCGCGCATCTGGAGGCCACCTGGTACCTCCACGACATTGGCGCGGAGCGGGTGGGTCGCTGGCGCGCCGAGGCGGCCGAAGCCTTTGCCACGCTCCACGAGGAGCCGCCGCTCCCTCGGCAGCCTGTGATCGCCCACCACGACTACAGCGTACACGCCATCCCCCTGGAGCACGGCACGCCCTCGCTCGGCTATCTGCTGCGCGAGTCACCGCGCGTCAACGTGGCGCCCGCTCGCCTCGCCGCGCTTGGGATGCGCCCCGGCCCCTGGCTCCAGCAGGTCAAGCACCCGCGCCCCGGCGACTCACCCTCGGTCGAGGTGGACGGCGAGCACTATGACGTAGGCCGGCTGCGCGACATACTCCTCAGCGAGACCCAGGGCGACACGCTCGCCTATCTGACGGACTTCGCGCTGAGCGAGGGGGACATGGAGCAGGTAGTGGAGGCGCTGCGCGGCTGCGCGACGCTGGTGTGCGAGAGCCAGTACTGCGCCGCCGACGAGGAGCTGGCGCGCCGCAATCACCATATGACGGCGGCCCGCGCCGCGGAGCTCGCGGCGCGGGCCGGGGTGGGCCGCCTGGTGCTGTTCCACCTCTCGCGGCGCTACACGCGCGAGGAGTGGAGCCTGATGCTCGAGGAGGCGCGGGCGCTGTTCCCGCGCACCGAACTCCCGTGGGACGTGTGAGTTCTAGCTCAGCGCCTCGAACCGGTCGATGTCCTCGCGGATAATCGATAGGCTCGCGCGCCAGAAATCGATCGAGCGGATGTCGATCCCCATACCCGCCGCCAGCGTCGCCGCGTCGGCCAGGCCCGTCGAGGAGAGCAGTGTGTCGTACCCCTCGGTAAACCCCTCGGGGCTGCGCTTGTAGATCGCGTACAGGCCCAGGCCGAACAGCAGCCCGAACATGTACGGGAAGTTGTAGAACGAGCGGCCCGTGCTGTAGTAGTGGCCCTTCACCGCCCACATGTAGGGGTGCAGCACCGACTCATCGAGCCCGTCGCCGTAGGTCTGCTTCTGCGCGTCCACCATCAGTGCGTTCAGCTCGTCTACCGAGAGCTCACGTTTCTGGCGGCCGTCGAACACTGCGCTCTCGAAGATAAAGCGGCTGGTGATGTCCACCACCACCTGGCACGCGCCCTGCACCGCCGCCTCGAGGATCTCCAGCTGCTCCTCGCGGCCGGCGCCCTCCATCGCGGCGTTGCGGATGACCGTCTCGCAGAAGATGCTCGCCGTCTCGGCCAGCGTCATCGGCGTGTCCTGGTTGAGGATCGAGCGCGGGGCGAGGTTGAGGTTGTGGTAGCCGTGGCCGAGCTCGTGCGCCAGCGTCAGGACGCTCTCGATCGTCGGCTTGAAGTTCGCCAGGATGCGCGACTCGTCACGGCGCAGCTTCATGCAGAAGGCGCCGCCAACCTTGCCCGCGCGCGGCTCGGCGTCGATCCAGCTTTCGTCGAAGGCCCGCGCGGCGAACGTGCTCAGGCGCGGCGAGAAGCGGCCGAACTGCTCCACGATGAAGTCCGAGGCGTCGCCGTAGGCCCACGAGCGCCCGCCTCCGCCCACCGGCGCGAACAGATCGTACCAGGTCAGCTTCTCCAGCCCGAGCAGCCTCGCCTTGGCGCGCAGGTAGCGTCGGAAGTCGGGGAAGAACTCGCGCGCCGCGCCGAGCATCGCGTCCAGCGTCTCCCGGTCGATGCTGTTGTCGAACAGCGCCGAGTCCAGCGGCGCGCCCCAGGCGCGCCGCCGCGCGAGGTCGTTGACCTGGCCCTTGATGCTGTTCATTGCCGCGGCCAGCGGCAGCGCGCTGCGCTCCCAGGCGGCGATCTCGGCCTCGTAGGCCCTGCGGCGCAGCTCGCGGTCGGGCTCGTACGCCAGGTTACGCACCTGGCTCATCGGCAGCTCCCTGCGCTCGCCGTCCACCTCCACCGGCACCAGCAGCTGCGAGGTGAGGTTGCTGTGGAGCCGCGACCACGCCGACCCGCCGGTCACGTCCATCTCGGCGGCCAGCGCCTCCTCGGCGGGGCTCATCAGGTGCGCCGCCTCCTCCTGCGCCCGGCGCAGCATGTAGGCGTGCTCGCGGGCCACCGCGGAGCGCTCCACCAGCGCGTCCACGTCTAGCCCGCCCAGCCATGCCGTGAAGCGCGTGCCGAGCAGGGTGAGCTTGACGCTCTCCTGGCGGAAGGTGCTGAACTTCGCCTGCGCCAGGTTGTCGCGCGAGTCGGTCGCCACAAACGAGTACAGGTAGGCGCGCAGGGTGAGCACCCGCTCGTACAGTGCGTTGAGCGCGCCGGCGGCCTCCTCGAACGCCGCCACGGCCGCGTCGTCCAGCGGGGCGGGCTCGCGCTTATCGATCCCCAGTCGGTCGAACAGCGCCACGGCCGCGCCCAGCTCTGCCATAATCGCGGCGAAGTCCTGCTCGAAGACCGGCGAGTCCAGGCCGGGGTAGACCACCGTCATATCCCAGTGGGGGAGGCGTGCGACCTCTGTGCTCATTGAGCTGGCCTCTCTATCATCGAACGATCTATGAACCGCAGCCCGCGCCGCTCGCGGTAGTAGCGCACCTGCTCCGCGATGCTCGGCTCGGGACCTGCCTCCGCCAGCGCCACCGCGATCTCGGCCGCTGCGCGCGCCAGGCAGTCTTCCACGGCCAGCGCCGGCGCCCCTGACGCCCGCAGCCGGCGCAGTTCGGCCTCCCACGGCACGCCGCACGCGGCCCGGGCCACGATCCCGCTCACGTCAGGAAGGGCGTCGCTGTGGCGCAGCCAGTTCAGGCCCAGGCAGAACGTGATCGTCGGCCCCAGGACGCGCTTCGCGATGAGCTGGAGCAGCTCCGCCTCACGCCCCACCGCCAGCATCACCAGCGCCCGCTCGCCGCGCCGGACCTCGTCCGCCCGTCGCTGTGGCACCCCGAGCGCGTCGGCCAGCGCCTCAGCCAGCGGCTGCGCCAGCCGGTCGGCGGCCACCACGCACCCGATGCCCCAGCCGCACCCCTCGGCCATAGCGTGCAGCCGGCCGACGGTGGCCGCGACATCAGGGTAGGTGAAGTAGTAGTCCTGGCATTCGTGGACCGAGAGCCCGTCGTCCTGGGCGGAGCCCAGCAGCGCCACGCCGCGCTCGGCGTAGAGTTGGTCCTTCAGGCCGCGCGGCCGCCCCACCTCACGGTGGCGGGCCAGCGCCCGCAGCCGGTCGGCCACGTACAGCTTCGCTGCGCTGTGGCCCGCCAGCCGCAGCGCGGCCTCAAGCGCCGCCTGCGACTCGTCGTAGGCGCACAGGCGCAGGTGGCAGCTGCCGAGCATGTGGTGGACCTTCCAGTCGTCCTGGAAGTACGGCGCGGCCAGCTCGAGGTGCGCGAGCGCGGCGCGGTAGTCCCCGCGCTGGAACTGGATGACGGCGATCTCGTAGTGGGCTGTCGCGTCGCCCGGCGCGAACTCCAGGCAGCGGCGCAGGCCGGCGAGCGCCTCGTCGTAGCGCCCCAGCTCCGCCAGGACCCCGCTCAGGCTGAAGTGCGCGGGGAAGTTGTCCGCCAGGTTGGCCACAGTGCGGAACTCGTCGGCGGCCTTGGCCAGCAGTCCCTGGCGCCGGTAATAGAGGCCAAGCGCACTGTGAGCTTCGGCGAGGTGCGGGTTATGGGCCACCGCCCGCCGATACTCCTCGACGGCCTCTTCGATGCGGTTGGCTCGCTCCAGCACCAGCCCGCGCTGAAAGTGGATCAGCGCTTCATCTCGCTGGTATTCACCGAGCATCGCCGCCCCTCCTGAGCGGATGTGGTGCAAGGCACAGGGGTGTATATGAGACGTATTATAGCATATTGGACTTTTTGCGGTCGGTCGAGAGGTGGCAACCGGCCTCCTACCCGGCCTCTACCCCAGCGTCCTCGAGCGCCGCGCGCTGCGCCGCGATCAGCTCGCGCACCCCCGCGCCCGCCAGGTCCAGCAGCGCGTCGAACTCGGCGCGGCTCACCGCGCGGGCCTCCGCCGTGCACTGCACCTCCACGATCGCACCCTCGCCGGTCTGCACCACGTTGCAGTCTAGATCGGCCGTGCTGTCCTCGCTGTAGTCCAGGTCTAGCAGCGCCACGCCGCCCACGTAGCCGGCGCTTACGGCCGCCACCGGGCTCAGCAGGGGGCTGCGCTCCAGGTCGCCGCGCGCCACCAGCCGGTGGATGGCCAGGGCCAGCGCCACGTAGCCGCCTGTGATCGAGGCCGTGCGCGTCCCGCCGTCAGCCTGGAGCACATCACAGTCGACCGTGATCACCCGCTCACCCAGCGCCGGCAGGTCCACCGCCGCCCGCAGCGCCCTCCCGATCAGCCGCTGGATCTCCTGCGTCCGCCCCCCCGCGCCGCTCCGCTCGCGGCGCGTGCGCTCCTGCGTCGAGCGCGGCAGCAGCGCGTACTCGGCCGTGACCCAGCCGCGCCCCTGCCCGCGCAGCCAGGGCGGCAGCGACAGCTCGATGCTCGCGGTGCACAGCACCTTCGTCTCACCCACCTCGATCAGCGCCGAGCCCTCGGCGTAGCCGAATGTATCCACGGCGATCCGGACTGGCCGGAGCGCATCGGGTGCGCGGCCGTCACTGCGCGTCATAGAACCTCCCTGTATCTGGCGGGTGCGTCACGGTGCTATAATAGCACCTGACGCATCTGGAAGCGCGCCCCCGGCACGCCCCAACAGGAGCTCGCTTATGCTCAAGACCACGCCCGCGAACGACGCTACCGTGCCGCTGCGCGATGGACGCACCGTGACGATCCGTCCTCTCGCCGGGGGCGACGCCCCTGGCCTGATGGCGTTCGGCGCCGCCCTCCCCCAGGACGACTGGCTCTACCTCCAGAACGACCTGCGCGCCGCCGACGTCGTGACCCGCCTGATCAACGCCCGCGACGCCGAGCATTGGCGCCAGATGTTGGCTGTGAGTGATGCGGGCGAGGTGGCGGCCTACGCCTCGGCCCGCCTGCTCCCGGGCTGGTCCAGCCACGTGGCGGACATCCAGCTGCTTGTGGCCGAGGGCTGGCGCCGCAGCGGCCTCGGCACCCTCCTCGCGCGCGAGATCGTCGCCGCCGCCCGCACGATCGGGGCGATCAAAGTGATGGTGGACATGGTTGAGGAGCAGGCCGCCGGGCAGGCGATCTTCACCCGCCTCGGCTTCCGCCTGGAGGGCCGGCTTGTCAACCACACCCGCGACCGCGACGGCAATCGCCATAATCTGATCGTCCTCGGCTACACGGTCGAGCTGCCGAAGTAAGCTTCCCCCCCAGGTGTGCTCCTCACCCCCCGGCCCCCTCTCCCACAGCAGGGAGAGGGGGTGACGCAGCTCTTTAGCCGTGAACCTCCAAAAGATGAGCCTGCACCTCTACCCCGAGCCGTGGGACAAGAGCCCCGAGTGGGCCACGGGCTTGCCGGCGCCACGCGGAGGACGCGCGCGCCGCCGGCAAGCCGCTGCTGCTCGGCGCTGAGCACCTTCGCCGTGCAGCTCAGCCGGGCGGTTGCGCCGTAGTAGGGCTGTGCGTAACGCCGGCCGTAACGAAGCGCCGACGCCGCGCGGGTATGCTGTGGCCACAGACAAGGAAATGGTTGAGCCCCAGAAATGCGAAAGCGCGACAGAGGAGCAAAGCAATGATTACCACCCCCCGCCGGACCGCCGCCCGACCGCAGACCTTTGCCGACACACTGGGTCGCGCGCGAGCTGCCGTGGCCTGGCCCTTCACCAACCGCTACGCCTCGCCGGCCTGGCTGGCGCTGCGTCTCTACATCGGCTGGATCTTCCTGCAGTTCGGCTGGCGCAAGCTGGAGACCGGATGGCTCACCTCCGACCCGATGGGCGCGGTGGTGGCGCAGATCGCCAAGGGCAACATCCCGGTGCCGTTCGCGCCGTTCCGCGACTTCTGCGCCTTTCTGGTGGACGCCGGGCTCACGCCGCTGATCTCGCACTCGATGCCGTTTCTCGAGCTGGCGGTGGCGCTCTCGTTCTTCAGCGGGGTGCTGGTGGTGCCGGCGGCGCTGGGCGCGATCGTCCTGCTGACCACCTTCATGCTGAGCACGATCGGCACGCTGGCCTTCGAGGGGCGCATCATGCTCGGCCTGGCGCTGCTGGTGCTGGCTCACCGCGTCGTCGGCGTGATTGGCTTTCAGGAGCTGGCGCTGCGCGTCCTGGGCGTGGCGGTGGAGCGGGTCAAAGCGCTGAGGTGCTGAGCTAGGGGGTGGAGGGGTTTGACCTCTTCGGAGAAGAGAAGGGGTTCGGGGGCACGTCCCCCGAACCCCTTCTGTCTAGCCTTCCAGAGTCGAGAGGTCGCCCGGGTCCTGGCCGAGCGCCTGGGCCTTGAGCACGCGCCGCATGATCTTGCCCGAGCGCGTCTTCGGCAGCGACGGCACGAAGGTGATCTTCTCCGGCCGGGCGATCGGCCCCATCTCGCGCCCCACGTGCGCCTTCAGCTCGTCCGCCAGCGCCTCGGTGCCCTCCATGCCCGCGCGGGTGATCACGAAGCAGTGGATCGCTGTCCCCTTCACCTCGTGTGGCAGGCCGATGGCCGCGGCCTCGGAGACCGCCGGGTGGCTCACCAGGGCGCTCTCGATCTCGGCCGTGCCCAGGCGGTAGCCCGAGACCTTGATCACGTCGTCGATGCGGCCGATGATCCAGAAGTAGCCGTCCTCGTCCTTGCGGGCCGAGTCGCCGGCGGTGTACATCCCTGCCGGGGCGCTGTTCCAGTAGGAGTTCACGAAGCGCTCCGGGTCGTGCAGGATCGTCCGCATCATCGAGGGCCAGGGGGTGCGCGCCACCAGCAGCCCGTCCTCGTTGGCGGCCTTCGGGTTGCCGTCCTCGTCAACCACGTCCATCGAGATGCCGAGGAACGGCTTGGTGCCCGAGCCGGGCTTCAGCGGCGTGGTGGGGTTGGGCGTGATCATGAACGCGCCGGTCTCGGTCTGCCACCAGGTGTCCATAATCGGGCAGCGCCCCTTGCCGATCACGTTATGGTACCAGCGCCAGGCCTCGGGGTTGATCGGCTCGCCCACCGAGCCGAGCAGCCGCAGCGAGGAGAGGTCGTGGCGGCTCGGCCAGGCGTCGCCGAAGCGCATCAGGCCGCGGATGGCGGTGGGTGCGGTGTAGAGAATGTTGATGCCGTACTTCTCCACCAGGCTCCACCAGCGGTTCGGGTAGGGGTAGTTCGGCGCGCCCTCATACATGAAGGAGGTGGCGCCCTCGATCAGCGGCGCGTAGACGATGTACGAGTGCCCCGTGACCCACCCCGGGTCCGCGGCGCACCAGTAGCGGTCCTCCTCCTTGATGTCGAAGGTCAGGTGGAAGGTGGCCGAGATGCCCACCGCGTACCCGGCGTGCACGTGCACCACGCCCTTCGGCTTGCCGGTGCTGCCCGAGGTGTAGAGGATGTACAGCGGGTGCTCGGCGTCCACCGGCACCGTCTCGCACTTCGCGCTGGCGATCGGCAGGTTCATCAGGTCGTGCCACCAGTAGTCGCGCCCGGGTTGCATGTTGACGCTGTGGCCGCTGCGCTTGAGCACGATGCAGGTCTGGACCGAGGGGCTGTGGTCCATCGCCTCGTCGGCGATCTTCTTCAGCTCGACGATCTTGCCGCGCATGAAGCCGCCGTCGGCGGTGATCAGCACCTTGCTCTGCGCGTCGGCGATGCGGTCGCGCAGCGCCTCGGTGGAGAAGCCGCCGTAGATCACCGAGTGCGCCGCTCCGATCTTGGCGCAGGCCAGCATGGCGAACATCAGCTCCGGCACGCGCGGCATGTAGATGCTGACGATGTCGCCCTTCTCGACGCCCATGCTCTTCAGCACGTTGGCCAGCTTCGAGACCTCGCGGTTGATGCCCAGGTAGGAGAAGGTGCGGTGGCTGCCGTCCTCACCCTCCCAGATCAGCGCCTGCTTGTTGCGGCGCCAGGTCTTGAGGTGCCGGTCGATCGCGTTGTGGACGATGTTGAACTTGCCGCCGGTGTACCACTTGAAGAACGGCTTGTTCGAGTCGTCCAGTACAGTATCGTAGGGCTCGTACCACTCGAGCCGGTTCGCCATCTCGCCCCAGAACTCCGTTGGGTTCTCGACCGTCCACTTGTAGAGGTCGTCCCAGCTCGAGAAACCCTTCGCGCGGGCGTAGGCCATCATGTTGGAGTTCTCAACGATCTCGGGCGCGGGTGAGTACACCCCCTCCCCCGTCGAGATCGTCGTCGGGGCGGCATCTTGCACATCGCTGGTCATCAGTGAACCTCCTCGTGGTATCTTCGGCGACCCTATTGTATAGCAATTTGACTCGTTCGCTACCCTTCCATGGTGCTCAGGTCGCCGAGCGGCTCGCCGAGCGCCTGGGCCTTGAGCACGCGACGCATGATCTTGCCCGAGCGCGTCTTCGGCAGAGTGCCCGGGAAGTTCACGCTCTCCGGCTTGGCGATCGGCCCCATCACCTTGCCGACGTGCGCCTTGAGCTCGTCCGCCAGCGCCGGCGTGGGGGTGTGGCCGGTGCGGAGCAGCACATAGGCGTGGATGGCGTTGCCGCGCACCGGGTGCGGCAGGCCGATCACCGCCGCCTCGGCCACTGCCGGGTGGCTCACCAGCGCGCTCTCGACCTCGGCCGTGCCCAGACGGTAGCCCGAGACCTTGATCACGTCGTCGGTCCGCCCGATGATCCACATGTAGCCGTCCTCGTCGCGCTTGGCGGCGTCGCCGGTGAGGTACATGCCGGGGAAGCGGCTCCAGTACTGCTCCAGGTAGCGCTGGTCGTCGCCGAAGATCGTGCGCAGCATGGCCGGCCACGGTGCGGTGATCACCAGCGCGCCCTCGGCCCCCGGCGGCACGCTCTGGCCGCTCTCGTCCACCACGTCGAGCGCCACGCCCGGCGCGGGGAAGCCGCACGAGCCAGGCTTCATGGGCAGGGTGGAGAAGTTGGTGATCATCGGGCGCGAGGTCTCGGTCTGCCACCAGTTGTCGATGATCGCGCAGCGCCCCTGCCCGATCACCTCGTAGAACCAGCGCCAGGCCTCGGGGTTGAGCGGCTCGCCGGCGCAGGCCAGCAGCCGCAGCGAGGAGAGGTCGCGCCGCTTGGGCCAGGCGTCGCCGAAGCGCATGAGGCCGCGCACGCCGGTGGGGGCGGTGAACAGCAGCGTAACGCCGTGCTTCTCGACGATGCTCCACCAGCGGTCGGGGTAGGGGTAGCTGGGCGCGCCCTCGTACATCACAGTGGTGATGCCGTGCAGCAGCGGGCCGTAGAGCACGATCGAGTGGCCCACGATCCAGCCGGCGTCCGAGGTGCAGAAGAGCGTGTCCTCCTCCTTGAAGTCGAGCACCTGCCCGAGCGTGCTGTAGACGTCCACCATGTAGCCGCCCACGGTGTGCACCACGCCCTTCGGCCTGCCGGTGCTGCCCGAGGTGTAGATGATGAAGAAGGGGTCCTCGGCGTCCAGCGGCTCGGCCTCGCACTGCGCGCCGGCGATCGGCAGCGCCATCAGCTCGTGCCACCAGTAGTCCCGCCCGCTCCGCATGTGCACGGCCTGGCCGGTGCGCTGGATCACCACGCAGGTCTCGATGCTCGGCGCGTGCTCCACGGCCTCGTCGGCGATCTTCTTGAGCTGCACGGTCTTGCCGTTCAGCAGGCTGCCGTCGGCCACCACCAGCACCCGGGCCTGCGCGTCGTCCACCCGGCTGCGCAGCGCCTCGGTGGAGAGCCCGCCGTACACCACGGTATGCACCGCGCCGATCCGGGCGCAGGCCAGCATGGCGATCGCCTGCTCGGGGCAGCGGCCGGTGTACACCGCCACCCGGTCCCCCTTGCGCACGCCCAGCGACTTGAGCACGTTGGCGAACTTGTTCACCTCGCGCCAGAGCTGCCAGTAGGTGAAGGTCCGCACCTCGCCGGTCTCGCCCTCCCAGATAAGCGCCAGCTTGTTCTTGCGCCACGTCTGCACGTGCCGGTCCAGCGCATTGTAGGCCAGGTTGGTCCTGCCGCCCGCGAACCACTTGTAGAACGGCGCGCGGCTGGTGTCGAGCACCTGCTCCCACGGCGTGAACCAGTGCAGGCCCGCCGCCACCTCGCCCCAGTAGCGAACGGGGTCCTCCACCGAGCGCCGGTAGGTGCTCTGGTAGTCGGCCAGGTTGGCGCGCAGGGCGGCCGCCTCGGGCGGGAAGATGATGGAGTCGGCGCTGATCGGAACGCCATTGGTTGGTTGGATCTGAGTCATAGGTCACCCCTCTGTAACGCTCTACGCTCGTTCCATCTGTCGCTTGGTGGCGCGTGTGGCCGCCACGCCCGGTCCACGGGCGCGGTCAGGCCCGGCGCCGGGGCGTGGGTGAAGGGGAGTACGCTGGACAGCATGCTGCTGATAGCGACAGCATATGCCCCCTTCGTAAAGCCAGGTTAAGGCCTGTATTAATTTGGCGTAAAGTTGCTCAGGAGTAGCAAAACTATAGGATGCTCTCCGGTTACTGTCAACCCCCGCGCCGCGCCCAGAACGTGGTATCCTGTGCCATCCGCCATCTGCAATCGAAAAGGTCTGCCGATGCGCCCGAATATCCTGTACCTCCACTCGCACGACACCGGCCGCGTCATCCAACCCTACGGCCACCCGGTGTCCACGCCCAACCTGCAGCGTCTGGCTGACGAGGGCGTCCTCTTCCGCCAGGCGTTCTGCGCTGCGCCCACCTGCTCGCCCAGCCGCGCCGCGCTCCTCACCGGCCAGGCGCCTCACACGGCCGGCATGCTCGGCCTGGCCCATCGCGGCTTCGCCCTGCACGACTACGGCCAGCACCTGCTCCATACGCTGCGGCCCCTCGGCTACACCGCCGCGCTCTTCGGCGTGCAGCACATCGCGCCCGACCCCGCCGCGATCGGGTACGACCACGTGGACACGACGAGCGACCGCGCTGAGCATGTGGCCCCCGCCGCCGCGGCCTTCCTCCAGCAGGCGCAGCAGCCGTTCCTGCTCGACGTCGGCTTCTTCGAGGTCCACCGCGAGTACCCCGACCCCGGCCCCGGGCCGCACTACACCGCGCCTGCCGCCGGCCTGCCCGACACGCCCCAGACGCGCGCCGATATGGCGGCCCACTTCGCCTCCGTCCGTCAGCTGGACTGGGGCGTGGGCGTGGTGCTTGACGCCCTCGAGCGCGCTGGGCTGGCCGAGAACACACTGGTTATCTCGACCACCGACCACGGCATCGCTTTCCCCGGCCACAAGTGCACGCTCACCGAGCGCGGCACCGGCGTGTCGCTGATCGTGCGCGGCCCGGGCGGCTTCACAGGTGGCCAGGTGCTCGATGGGCTCGTGTCGCAGGTCGACCTTTTCCCGACCCTCTGCGACCTGCTGGAGATCGCGCCGCCGCCCTGGCTCCAGGGCCGCTCGCTCCTGCCGCTGCTGCGCGGCGAGGCCCAGGAGGTCAACGACGCGATCTTCGCCGAGGTGACCTACCACGCCGCCTACGAGCCGCAGCGCGCCGTCCGCACCCGCCGCTACACCTATATCCGCCGCTTCGACGGCCGCGGTCGCCCGGTGCTGCCGAACATTGACGATAGCCCGAGCAAGGATGTCCTGCTCCGCCACGGCCTCGCCAGCCGCCCTGTGGACGACGAGGCGCTCTACGACCGGGTGTTCGACCCGCAGGAGACGCGCAACGTGGCCGCAGACCCCAAGCTCTTCCCGATCCTGTCCGATATGCGCGCCCGCCTCGAGCGCTGGATGCGCGACACCGGCGACCCGCTGCTGGGCGGGCCGGTGCCGCTCCCGCCCGGCGGCGTGGCGAACGACCCGGACGGCCTCTCGCCCTCCGAGCCCACCACGGTGGTGGGGGAGT
The DNA here is from genome assembly GCA_039805565.1 of Chloroflexota bacterium. GTDB lineage: Bacteria > Chloroflexota > Chloroflexia > Chloroflexales > Roseiflexaceae > CALJIC01. The sequence goes on from JBDLTZ010000200.1 coordinate 13,213, forward strand.
AAGGAATCATTATGATTAGCATCCACACGCTGCTCGTCGGCCAGCCCCAGACCGCGACGGACGAGAAGGGCATCTGGCGCTCGGCCATCTTCCGCCAGCCCGTGGCCGGGCCAGTGGCCCTCGGGCCGCGTGGCCTGGCCGGCGACCAGGTGGGCGACACGAAGAACCACGGCTCGCCCGACCAGGCCGTCTGCTGCCACCCGCTGGCGCACTACGCCCACTGGAACGAGGTCTATGGCCTGAACTCGCCCGAGGCGATGCTTGGACCGGGCGCTGTTGGCGAGAACTGGACGATCGCCGGCGCCGACGAGGCCGGCTGCTGCGTCGGTGATATCTTCGCCGTGGGGAGCGCGCGGGTCCAGGTCACCGCGCCGCGCTACCCGTGCAGCAAGCAGGAGCGCAAGGTACGGCTGCCCAAATTCCTCAGCCGCACCACGGAGAGCCTCCGCACCGGCTGGTACCTGCGGGTCCTTGAGCCCGGCACGGTTCAGGCCGGCGACGAGCTGGCGCTGCTGGAGCGGCCGCACGCCACGCTCAGCATCCACCGCCTCGCCGCGCACGCCCTCACCTCGTTCGACGACGACTTTGCGCGCGAGCTGCTCGAGGTGCCTGAGCTCGCCGCCGGCTGGAAGCGCATCGTGAAGCTCAAGCTGGACCGGGAGGTGTAACTATGGGAGATGCGAGGCCGAGAAAGTAATGACCCTTAAAGTGACCCTCGCCGAGGTGCTGACGCCCGAGCTGCTCGAGCGGCACCGCGACCACATCCTGGACTTTCTCCACCTGGAGGGGGTCGCCCCGCACCCGCACGACCTCGGCGCCACGGTGCTGAGCGACCGCCAGCTCAAGGAGCTGCTTGAGGAGATCGCGGAGGGGAGCCGCTGAGCAGCGCCACGAACACGTCCTCGAGCGAGGGGTCGATCCGCTCGGCGCGCGCGTCGCTCACCCCGGCCGCGCCGAGCGCTCGTACCACCTCCGCCGCGCGCCGCGCGGCGCTGTCCACGATTGCGTGCAGCCGCGCCCCGTGCGGCGCCACCTCGCGTACGCCGGGTAGCCGCTCCGCCACATCGCGCGCCAGGTCCTGCGGCGTGCCCTCGATCTCCAGCACATCCCCCGTCAGCGCCGTGCGCTTCAGCGCCTCCGGTGTGTCGAGCGCCACCAGCCGCCCGCCGTACATCAGCCCGATCCGGTGGCAGTGCTCGGCCTCATCCATGAAGTGCGTGGTCACGAACACCGTCACGCCGCTGGACGCCAGCTCGTAGATCAGCTCCCAGAACGCCCGCCGCGCCTCGGGGTCTACGCCGCTGGTCGGCTCGTCCAGGAACAGCACCCGCGGCCGGTGTACGATCGCGCATCCTAGCGCCAGCCGCTGGCGCCACCCGCCCGAGAGGTTGCTCGTCAGCTCGCGCTCACGCCCGGTGAGCCCGGCCATCGCCACCAGCTCGCTGATCCGCGCGGCCTGCTCGCGGCGCGGCGTGCCGTACACCGAGGCGTAGAACTCCATATTCTCGCGCACGGTCAGGTCGCTGTACAGGCTGAACTTCTGCGACATGTAGCCGATCTGGGCGCGGATCTGCTCGGCCTGCCGCCCCACATCCAGCCCCAGCACCCGTCCCACGCCGGAGCTTGGCGCCAGCAGGCCGCACAGCATGCGGATGGTGGTGGTCTTGCCCGAGCCGTTCGGCCCAAGGAAGCCGAAGACCTCGCCGGCCCGCACCTGGAGCGACACATCATCCACAGCGACGAACTGCCCGAAGCGTCGGGTCAGGTGCTCGGTCTCGACGGTGTAGCGCTCAGTCATCAGATAGCTCCTTCACCCTCCGCCAGCTCGCCGCCCGGCCGCACCAGCAGCACCGGGGCGCCCGCTCGCTCCACCACCTTGCTCGCCACGCTGCCAAGCCACAGCCGCCGCCAGCCGCCGCGCCCGTGCGTTGCCATTACGATCAGGTCGGCGCGCTCCTCGGCGCACGCTGCGAGAATACGCTCGGCTGGTTCGCCGATGCTCACCTGCGCCCGCGCCGCGAGCCCCGCGCCCCGCAGCCGCGCTGCTACCCCCTCGAGGTACGCGGCGGCGTGCGCCCGTTCCGCCTCATGGTCGGCGGCCACCGCCACCAGCGTCAGCTCAGCGCCTGTGGCTGACGCGAGCAGCCGCGCCTCAGCCAGCGCCAGCTCGGCGAACGCCGAGCCGTCCAGCGGCACAAGCAGCCGTCGGTACGGCGCCCTGGCCGGCGTGCCCTCCTCGTCACTGGCCCGCACCAGCAGCAGCGGCGTCGCCACCGCCTGCAGCACCTTCGCCGCCACACTCCCCAGTATCCACGCGCGCGCCGCTCCGTGGCCGTGGGTCGCCATCGCCACCAGCCCCACACGCACGTCGCGGTCAGCCCGCCCCACGATCGCCTCGGCCGCGTCCTCAGCGGGGCAGACCTCGGTCTCCGCCTCGATGCCGTCCGCGCGCAGCCGCTCGGCGGTGTCCCGTAGGTACACATCCGCCCGCTCGAGCGTCGCCTCCTCCCACGAGTCGCGCAGCTCTACCGGCATTGTGGTCCGCCAGAACAGCGACTGGCTGGTCTCGCCGGGTGTCACGACCCGCAGCAGTAGTAGTGTATCCCCTGACGCCCGCGCCATTGCTGCGGCGTGCGGCAGCGCGACCTCGGCCTGCCTCGAGCCGTCTAGCGGGACAAGTATGCAGCGCCTCATTGCGGCCTCCTCCCCCTGAACGGGGCTCAGAAACATCGCTCAGCCCGCCGCCGGGTTTCGCGCCCCGGCGCTCAGGTACATGAACACGTCCTCCATCGTCGGCGCCACCCGGCGCAGCGAGTGGAGCGCCGCGCCGCCGTTCGCCAGCGCGTGACCCAGAGCTCCCTCGTCCGAGCTCGCATCCGCCACCACGTGCAGCCGGTCGCCGAACACCTGCACATCGCGCACTCCCGGCGTACGGCGCAGCGCTCGGTCGGCCGCATCGCGCGGCGTCGCCTGCACCTCCAGCACCACCCCGTCCACCAGCCGCTGGAGCTCGCGCGGTGTCCCGCTTGCCAGCAGCCGCCCCTCGCGCATGAACCCGACGTAGTGGCAGCGGTCGGCCTCGTCCATGTACGGTGTTGAGACTAGCACCGTCATGCCCTGGCGCACCACCGCCTCGCGCAGAATATCCCAGAACTCGCGCCGCGAGACTGGGTCCACGCCGGTGGTCGGCTCGTCCAGGAAGAGCACCGCCGGGCTGTGGATGAGTGCGCAGGCCAGCGCCAGCTTCTGCTTCATCCCGCCCGAGAGCGCCTCGGCGCGCCGGCCCTGGAACGGCGCGAGCCGGCTGAAGGCCAGCAGGCGCTCCATCAGCGCCGGCTGCTTAGCCCGCGGCACACCGTAGACATCGGCGAAGAACTGCATGTTCTCGCGCACGGTCAGGTCGCCGTACAGCCCGAAGCGCTGCGCCACATAGCCGATCATCCGTCGCGCACGCTCGGCGTCGCGCGTCACGTCCACCCCTGCCACCGCCGCCGTGCCGCGCTGCGGCGTCAGCGCCCCGGTCAACATGCGGAGCGTCGTCGTCTTGCCCGCGCCGTCCGGCCCCACCAGCCCGTAGATCGTCCCGCGCGGCACCCGCAGGCTCACGCCGTCTACCGCCCGCACGCCGCCGAAGGAGCGCGCCAGGTCCACCGTCTCGATGGCGTAGGTCTCGTTCATCGCTACCCCTCGCGGATCACCGCGTCGGCCGGCATGCCCGGCTTGAGCGCCCGATCCGGGTTCGGCAGCTCCACCCGCACCGCGAAGACCGTCGTCGCGCGCTCGTCCTTGGTCTGCACGTTGCGCGGAGTGAACTCCGCTTCCTGCGCGATGAAGGTCACGCGGCCGGCGAAGGTGCGCCCCGGGAAGCTGTCAACCGTCACGTCCACCTGCTGCCCCTGGCGCACCCGCCCGATGTCGGTCTCGCCCACGTAGATCGTCAGCCGCACTGTGTCGAGCGCCCCCACCGTCATCAGCGGCGCGCCGGGCGCCACAAACTCGCCGACGTGCACCGGCCGGCTCAGCACCACGCCGTCCACCGGGCTGGTGAGCGTGGCCTTGGCGATCTGCACCTCCACCTGGTGCGCCGCGGCCCGCGCCTGGGCCAGCTGCGCCTCGGCGGCCTGCACCTGTTCGCCGCGCGCCCCCTCCCGCACCAGCTCCAGCCGCGCCTCAGCCTGGGCCAGCTGCGCCTCGAGCGACGCCAGCTGCGCCTGCGCGTTATCCGCCGCCGCCTTGAGCTGCTGCGGGCTCTCGCGGATCGCCTGCACCGCGTCGAGCGTGCGCTGCGCGGCCGCGAGCGCTGTCTGCGCCTGGGCCAGGTCCTCCCGCGTCGCCCCAGACTCGGCTTTCGCCAGCTGGGCGGCGGCGGCCCGTAGCTGCTGCTCGGCCGTCTGCACGCCCGTCACCTCGGCCTGGCGCGCCGCCTCGGCCTGCGTCACCGCCAGCTGCACCGCCTCCTCTGCCTGGCGCAGCGCCGCCTCAGTCTGGACGAACTGAGCGTAGTAGTGCTCCCGCAGCCCGTCGCTGGCCGTGTTCTCGCGCTGCGGCTGGCCCGTCGTCGGGTTGTAGACCGTCGGGCTCACCGGGTCCTTACCGGTGTCCTGCACGTACTGCCAGTTGTAGCTCGCCTGGGCGTAGCGCGCCTGGGCCTGCGTGAGCGCCTGGGCGCTCTGGTCCACCGCCGCCTCGGCCTGAGTCTTTGCCAGCGAGAACCGGTCGCGCGTGGCCTGCAGCCCTGCCTGAGCCTGCGCCTGCGCGGCGCGGGCTGACTCCAGGTCCTCGGGCCGGCTCCCGGCACGCAGCTTCTCCAGCGCCCGCGCCGCCGAGTCGCGCGCGGCCTGGGCCTGCGCCACCTGCACCGCGAGCTCCTGCGGGTTGCTCAGGATCGCCATCGCGTTCTCGTAGGCCCGCTCTGCCCCGTCGCGCGCGGCCCGCGCCTGCGCCACCTGCGCCTCGGCCGCCGCCACCTCCTCGGCGCGCGAGCCGGCCTTCAGCAGCGCCAGGTTCGCCTCGGCCACCGCCACTGCCGCCTGCGCCTGCTCCAGCTGCGCCTCCTGCAGTGCTGTGTCGAGCTGCGCCAGCACCTCTGCGGCCTGCACGTTCTGCCCCTCCTCGGCCGGCATCACCTGCACGCGACCCGCAACCTCGGCGGTGATCAGCACGTCCTCGGCCTCGATCGTCCCCGAGCCGCTCAGCAGCGCTGATGCTTCGGCCACTGCGCGCTGATTCCACCACCAGTACCCGCCGCCGATCAAGGTCGCTATCAGCAGAACCGGCAGCACAACCCGAGCTCGCTGGTGCATCCTCGTCCTCCATTGTGGCTCTACAAGTGTGGAGCTCTCAATCCAAAATCCCTATAGCGGAGTGCACAAACGTCGATCGTGTCTGATGATTGTTCACAGTGTCCTGACGCCCTCGGGCTTAAGCGTTTCGCTCTAGTCCAAGCTCTTGCGGAACCGCAGCGACGCCAGCGCGATCAGCGCCGCGCCGAACACTGTCAGCGACACGATCTGCGGCATCAGCGCCGGCAGATCCACCCCCTTAATCACGATGCCGCGCACCACTACCAGGAAGTAGGTCAGCGGGATCACGCCGCTCACCAACTGGAGGAAGGCCGGCATCGCCGCCACCGGGTAGATGAAGCCCGAGAGGAAGATCGAGGGCAGCATCGTCAGAAAGGTCAGCAGGAAGGCCTCCTGCTGCGTGTTCGCCACCGTGGAGATCAGCAGCCCGATGCCGAGCGTGGAGATCAGGAACAGGCACGAGATCGCCAGCAGCAGCAGCACGCTCCCCTTGATCGGCACGCCGAACCAGAAGGTGCCGATCAGTAGCACCTCCGCCATAATCAGCAGCGCCACCAGGGCGTACGGCAGGATCTTCCCAATGATCAGCTCGATCGGGCGGATTGGCGTGACGATCAGCTGCTCGATCGTCCCGCGCTCCCGCTCGCGCACGATCGCCGACGCCGTCAGCAGCGTGGCCTGCAACTGCAGCACCATGCCGATCAGCCCGGGGATCATGAACACCGCGCTCGCCATGTCCGGGTTGTACCAGACCCGCGTCCGTACCTCCACCGGCGGCACAATCGCGCTCGCCTGCCCCCGCCGCTCCAGCGCCTGCTGCTGCACCTCGGTGGCCGTGGCCTGTCCGATCAGCCGCGCCGCCGCTAGCGACGACGAGGCCACCGTCGGGTCCGAGCCGTCCAGCACGAACACCACCTGCGCCCCGCGCCCCGCCAGTACATCCTGCCCGTAGGTCGGCGGGATGATCACTGCGGCGCGGGCCGCCCCGCCGTCGACCTGCTCGGCTATCTCGCGCTCGCTGCCCACGTAGCGCGCCACGGCGAACTGGCCCGACTGCACGAACGCCTCGACGAGCTGGCGGCTCTGCGGCGAGCGGTCCTGGTCGAACACGGCCAGCGGCACGTTGCGGACATCGGTGGTGGCGGCGTAGCCCAGCAGGATGAGCTGCATCAGCGGCGCTACGAACATCACCGCCAGTGTGCGCGGGTCGCGGAAGATGTGGATGAACTCCTTGCGGATCACCGGCCCGATGCGTCCGAACATAGGACGTACCTCGTTCTGACTGATGAGTCAATCAATAGTTCACACGACCCATGGTCTGGCGCCGTCTGTGCGTCTTATCGCTCTTCTATACCGTGCAGGAAGATGTCGACCGCCGTCGTTACCACGGTCTCGTCTGACGTCGCCAGCGCCTCCGGCTGCCGGAAGACCTCGCGCACCATGATCTGCGCGATAAACATGCCGATGAAGCTGCGCGTGGCAATCATCGGGTCCACGCGGCGCATGCGACCCAGCTCCATTTGATACTCCAAGTAGCGCACCACCAGGCCGAACACCCGCACGATCGCGGCCTTGTAGAGCATCTCCGATATCTGTGGGAAGCGGATGGCCTCGCTCAGCAGGATGCGGAAGACCGCCAGGTTGCCCGGCGCCGCGATGACGCTCAGGTAGCTCCGCCCGATCAGCGTCAGCCCCTCGCGTGGCGGCAGCTCCATCAGTCGCTCCGGGTGCGCCGCCAGGCTCACGATCGGCGCACGCTCCTGAAGGATGGAGAAGAAGAGGTCCTGCTTGTCCTTGAAGTAGTGGTAGATCAGCCCGGGCGAGATGCCGCCCGCCGCCTCTGCGATGTCCTTGTTCGTGGCCTTCTGGAAGCCCTTGGTGCTGAACACCTCCAGCGCGGCCTGCATGATCTGCTGGCGCCGGTCGGCGACCTCTGGCTGCTGCCCGTCTGTCATTGGAGTCGTTCCGCTCATTGACTGGTCAATCAAGTGCGCTCAGTATACCAGTCGTTGATTGGCGAGTCAATCAGCCTTCAGTCCGGGCATCGTGGAGGAAGGGCAACGCTCGAGGGGGAGATGAAAGAGGGGGCGGGAGATGAGAAGAAGACCTGTCCGGTGTCAGAAAAGGATCCGGGCAAGGCCACCGGACGCCTGGACACACCGGACAAGTCTGGCACCGAACGTCGCCGCCTACGCCCCTACCACCGCACGCGCCCGCGGCAGCGACATCATGAAGAGCTCGTAGGCGTCCAAGAACTCGCGCGGCGCCTCGAAGTGCGGTAGGGCTCCTGTGTTGAAGGCCTGCACCGTCCAGTTCGGCTTCCCGGCCACCGCGTCAGCCTCGCTGAAGTCGCCGAAGTCGCCGCGCGTGCCGTGCGGCATCCACACCGGCACCGTCAGCTCCTCGTAGACGCTGCGGATATCGCTGCTGAACAGCTTGCCCGAGATGAAGGCGTACGGCGCGTGCTGCGCCCCCGGCTGGTGCGTCGTCAGGTAGTCGTACTCCAGCATCCCCTCGTCGATCTCCTTCGAGCCCCAGGTCTTCTCCAGGAAGTACCGGATGCTGGCCTTGCTCGAAAGCGCATCGAAGAGCGGGCGCCCCCACAGCGGGAAGGAGACGATCGCCTTCATCCCCCGGATCTCGCGCGTCGAGCCGGGCGGCCCGTGCAGCGCGCTCGACCCCTGCCCGAAGCCGGTGGGCGTCACCAGCGCAAGCGAGCGGAAGCGCTCTGGGCGCGCCAGCGCCGCCCGCGCCAGGAACTCCGAAGAGAGCGACAGCGCCAGCGCGTCCACCGGCTCCATCCCCGAGTCCTCGGCGATCACGTCGAGCATATCGTGCACGGCGGCCACGTAGAGCCGCATGCGATACTCGCGGTCCGAGCGATCCGAGAAGCCGAACCCCGGCAGGTCTACGGCGTACACGCGGCGCGACGCGGCGTAGTGCTCGAAGATCGTCTTGACCTCGTAGGCCGAGCCGGCGGCGTTGATGCTGTGGATCAGCAGCATGGGGGCCCCTGAGCCGGCCACGTAGTAGCTCAGTCGCCCGGCCTGCCCCTCGGTCTCGCGACGCTCGCCGCCCGACACGGCAGGGGGCAGCGGCAGGCTGTGCGGCACGAACAGCGTGCTGTATCCGATCCCGCCGAGCGCCGCCAGCAGCCCCGCGCCCGCAGCCTTCCGCGCCAGCCCGCCCGTCTCCCGCTTCGCTCTCATCTCCACGCGTGTGCTCCTCCCGTAAGACTGTACATCAAGCTACGCAGCGCGGGGCGCACGGATGCGTGCGCCCCTCTGCGCCAGCCTGTTGCACGCCCCGTGCCGTCGTGAGCCGTGAGCTGTGAGCCAACGGTTCTCGCCACGCAGCTCTCACGACTCAAGACTCGCCCCGATCTCCGCCAGGTCCGTCTCGCTCAGCCGCAGCCGCCCTGCGCCCGCTAGCTCGTCCACCTGTTCCGGCCGCCGCATCCCCACGATCGCCCCCGTCACCGCCGGGTGGCTCAGCGTCCAGGCGATCGCCACGTCCCCCGGCGAGGCGCCGTAGCGCGCCCCGATCGCCCGCAGCCGCTCCACTAGCTCAAGGTTGCGGCTCAGCCGCGGCTCCTGAAACTCCGGGTTGCGCCGCCGCCAGTCGTCCTCCGGCAGCCCCAGCGCTCGCTCGCGCGTCATCTTGCCGCTCAGCAGGCCGCTCTTCATCGGCGAGTAGACGATCACGCCGATCCCCTGCTCCTTGCAGTACGGCAGCACGTCCTCCTCGACCTCGCGGCTCAGCATCGAGTACGGCGGCTGGAGCGAGGCGATCGGCGCGATCGCCTGGGCCCGCCGCATCTGGTCGGCGCTGAAGTTCGAGACGCCGATCCAGCGCACCTTCCCCTCCCTCTGCAGCGCCGCGAGCGTGCTCCAGCCTTCCTCGATGTCCTCGTCGGGGCGCGGCCAGTGGATCTGGTAGAGGTCGATCGTCTCCACGCCCAGACGTCGCAGGCTGTCCTCGCACTCGCGCCGCAGCGAGTCGGCCTTCAGGTTGCTCCCCAGAGTCATCGGGTCTTCCCACACCCGCGAGCACTTGGTGAAGATGTACGGCCGCTCGCGCATGCCCTTCACCGCCTGCCCCACGACCTCCTCGGAGTGCCCCAGGCCGTACACCGCCGCGGTATCGATCCAGTTGATGCCGCGCTCGATGGCCCGGTGGATCGTGGCGATCGAGTCGGCGTCGTCCTGCGCGCCCCACCCGTTCAGCCAGCCGTTCCCGCCGATCGCCCACGCGCCCAGCCCGATCGGGGTGATGTCCATGTCGGTGTGCCCGAGCCGCCGTGTCTCCATCGGTGCCTCTTTCTTCTGCTGACGCAAAGGGATGCCGTGCCAGGTGCGCCCGGATCTCGTACGGCCCACGTGGGGGAGCAGAGAGCGCTCACGCCGCGCCTCCATCATACCACCGCAGGCTCATCTCAGGATATAGTACGCCCCGCGCTTGTCGCCGATCCGCATCAGCAGACCGCGCTCCACCAGGTCCGCCAGGTCGCGCCGGATCGTCTCGGCCGATACATCCGGCGCCAGGTCCTGGAGGTCGCGGTTGGTGATCCGCCGCTGCTCGGCCAGGTGCGACATCGCGATGACCTGCCGCTCGTTCAGTCCCATGCGCCGCCACTCGGCCGTGTCCACCCCGCCGGCGTCCAGCCTGTCATCCCCCTGCTGGCCGCGCAGCGTCACCAGGAAACCCGCTGCCGTCTCGCGGAACTCTGGCGGCGGCAGGCCCGCTTCGGCCATCTGCCGCAGCATGCGGTCGATCCCGTACCCCAGCCGCTCGATCAGGCCGTAGTCCGCCAGCACCTGCACCAGCGTCTCATTGCGGCTGAAGCGCTCCTCCACTAGGTTCTGCAGTGTCACGTGCCCCGGCAGCCGTCCAGGTGAGTAGCACTCCATCCGGTCGCCGAACAGCGCGATGCGGATGCCCTCGCCGCGCACGGTGTAGTCGCGGTGCGCCACGGCGTTCACCAGCGCCTCGCGCACCGCCGGGGCCGGGAACTGCGCCCAGTCCTTGCGCTCCAGGCCGACCATGCGGCTGCCGCGGCGCATGTGCTCGCTCAGCCAGATCTCTGCCCGCCGCACCGCCTCGGGCAGCGTGTCGCGTACGTCCTCGCGGATAAACTCGTCGCTCATCTCGCGACCCCGGTAGCGCACCATCGTGATCTCGCACTGCGGGAACCAGCGGTCTACGTCCCGCCCGAACAGCAAGAGGCCGGCGTTCGTCGGGACAAACGCCGAGCGCTGAACGTTGAACGCAAAACGGTCTGGCTGTGCATTGGTGCTGGCGATCCTTCGGTCACCGCCTTCGGGGACTACCTCGGCATGCGCTTCCGCGTTCAGCGTTGGTGCTTGAGTGTTCCTCGCCAGTGCCCCCCGCCGGAACAGGAACCCCAGCGCGTCTGCCTCGGCCGCCGGCCCCACCCGCCGCACGTACGCCGCCACTTTGGTGTGGTCCAGGTCATCCAGTGTGACGCCCTCAGGCACGAGCCGCTCCCAGCTCGTTTCGCCGCGCTCCAGCAGCAGCCGCCGCAGGGCGTCCGGTGGGATCGGCCGGTCCTCCGCCCCCTCGCGCCGCAGATATTTTCCCCGTACGCTGTAGACGTGCGGCAGCCCTGGCGGCACCGTCACCAGCAGCAGCCGGCGCCCTTCGTGCTCCAGCACCTGCGGCAGAGGCAGCACCAGCGACGGCGTGCACGCCAGCGCGGCATCCAGCACCGCCGCCAGCCCTGCGTCTAGGTCGGCCACCCCTTCGACCTTCCGCGCTTTTCCCGCTACCCCCACCAGCACTGTGCCGCCCTGTGCGTTCGCGAGGGCCGCAAGTGTCTCGGCCAGGTCATCTGGGCGAAACGCAGCCCGCACGAATGCCAGCCCGCGCCCCTCGGCCTGCGCCAGCAGCTCCGCCGCGCGATCCGTATCGGCCTGCTGCATCTGATACCCTCCCGGCGTTGCTCTCGAGTCGATGCCTGATTGTAGCACACTAGCACATCCATGCTTGCGCCATCCGCATGGATGTGCTATCCTCGCAGGGGGTCGATTGTGCCTGCCGGGCGACGAAGGAGGGGTGAAGGTTCCTCGGGGCTGCACCCCAGCTCCCCCGCCGGACGATACCGTTCCTGCTGAACTCGCACTCACAAGCGCTGCGCTGGCCTCAAGACTCAAGACTCAAGACTCAAGACTCGTAAGCACTCGCGAGGTTCCCGTGCCCGGAGCGCGTACCCACGATATCATCACCATTGTCACCGGCGTGGCCCTCGTGCCACCCGCCTACACTGTCTACGCCGCCGCAGACCCCGCCGGGGCCGCTGGCTCAGTCGCCCTGCTCGTCGGCGCGCACCTGCTCTCCGGGATGATGTTCTCACCGGACCTCGACCTGGACTCGTCGATCGATGACCGCTGGGGGATGTTCTACTGGATCTGGCGGCCGTACATGTGGCTCATCCCGCACCGCCGCTTCTGGAGCCACAGTCTGGTCTTCTCGCCTATCCTGCGCCTGCTGTACTTCTACTCGGTGATCATGGCGGTGCTCATCGGCGGGGCATGGCTCCTCGGCCAGATCGGCGTGGCTGTGCCGGGCTACCACGAGCGCCTCACCAACGCCATCCTCGGCACCATGCGCGAGCACCCGGAGCAGGTCCGCATCTTCCTGCTCGGCTTCATCACCGGCAGCGCTGCTCACACTATTGCGGACTGGCTTGTCACTGGGGGTAAGCGCTACCTCCGCGCGCTCGGCATCCGTGTCACGCGCAGCTACGCGGACCACGACCGCTGGGTGAGGCGCTAGGGTCGTAGACGCGGACAGGCGGCTCAGATGAGCCGCCTGTCAAAGGGTCCTGTCGCCGCGTAGAAGTGTGATCGCTACTCGGCTGCGCCGAGTGGCACGCGGCCTCAAGACTCAAGACTCAAACCTCAAGCCTCAGCACACTCTGCTGCGCCGAGAACGCCTTTGGCGTGCAGCACACGTGGCTTCGCCGAAAACGCCTTCGGCACTGGTCACTCAAGCCTCAAGCCTCAAGCCTCAAAACCCAGCACTACATGCGCAGCAGCGCGCCGAACAGCAGCACCGCCAGTATGCTCACCACGGCAAGCGCGCCCACCAGCCTCACGAGGCGCACCCGCCGGCTCACCTGGTCGTGCATTCCGAGCGCCCGCAGCGCTTGGTCCGGCGTGCGTGCCGGGCGGCTCGGCCGTGAGCTCCTGAAGTAGCGCTGCGCGATTGTCGCCGCGCTCGACGTGCGCTCCCCCGCTGTCCCTCCCTCCCCCTGGCTCAGCAGCTGCTGCAGCGCCACCTGCGCCACCTCCTCTGTCGTCGGCGCGGTCAGCGCCGGCACCGCCTCCGAGAGTTGCACCGGCTGCAGCAGCAGCGGCGGCTCGCTCTGCCGCCGCACGCGCGTCTGGGAGGCCCGGCCGCCGCGTGACCCGTGCTTCGTTGCCTGGCCATCCCCCGGCGCCACATTGAGCGGCGTGAGTATCGGCGTGTCCCGGCCTGCACCTGAGTCGCGCTTCACACCGACATCCGTCCCCAGCCCAAGACCAATCTGCGACGCCCGCCCGCCGCCCTCAGAGCCGGTCGTTGGCTCTTGTTGTGACACCCGCTTCGCCTCCGCCGCGGCTAGCCGTGCGGCGAGCGGTGTTATGGCAGGCGCCGGTACCTCCGGGGCAGGCGATGCTACGGCCGGAGCTGTGGTCTTCTCCGGCGCACTCCAGGCAGGTGGAGCCTCCACTGGCGCGATACGCGTCAGCGGCACTGTGGTCGGTGCTGTTGGGGTGGGCGGAGACGAGGAGCCGGGTTCGAGAGAAGGCTGCGTACGCTCCCGCCGCTCCTCCTCCGTAATCGCGTCGAGCGCGCGGCGCGCCGTGATGTTGTTGGGATTCAGCGTCAGGCAGCGCTCGATGCAGTAGCGCCGCCGATCCGGCTCGGTAAACGTCGCTGCCAGGCCCAGCCACGCGCGCTCGTCGCTCGGCGCCAGACGTACAACCTGTCCGAGAAGGGTGCGCGCTGTTGCGCGGTCGCCCTGCTTCAGTGCGGCCAGGCCGCGCTCTATCTGCTCCTGCGCTTGTCTCGAGTCTGGCGGAACATTCGTCATCGGTCTCAAACTCCACGCACCCGAACACGCTCTGCGCGATGAGCCTCCACACCATGGAGCGATCGTAGCGTACCCCCCTAACCACTAAATTACCGTGGGGAAGTTAGTACGATGTACCATCGTATCGGTGGTGCGCAAACACAACCTCCGCGCTGTCACCCAGGCATCACAACGCCGTGATGCGCCGGGCGGCCCTCAGCTGACCGCGCGTGCTACAATACCGTACAAACCCTACCCTGGAGACCAACCAATGCACGCGCGCACCAACATATCCGGGCGTCTCGCAGCGCTTCTGACACTGGCTGCGGCCCTCCTCGCCGCATGCGGCGGCGCTCCATCAAGCTTCGCGCCGGGGTCGCCTACAGCCACCCAGGCTCCGCCGACGGCTCAGGCGACCGCCCAGCCCACGGTGGCCCCGGCCGAGCCTACTGCCGTGCCCGCCCAGCCCGCTGCCGCACCCACTCAGCCCGCAGCGGCCCCGACAGCCACTCCCGCCCCTGTAGCGACGCAACTGCCGAGCTCCCCCGCGCCAACGCAGGCCCCTGGCCCAGCGCCCATACCCTGGGGACTCAGCGAGATCCTCTTCCTGCGCGAGGGCAACCTTGTGGCGTACGACACTGTCGGGCGCAGCGAGCGGCGCATCGCCGAGGACGTGCTGGACTTCGCTGCCACGCCAGACGGCGCACGGATCGCGCTGGTGCGTGAGGTCGGGCGTGCGTACGACCTCTGGCTAGTGGATCGCGACGGCGCGGGGCTACGCCAGCTCACGCAGGACGGCAACGATCGCATCGAGGCGACGCCCTCCTGGGCGCCCGACGGGCTCTCGCTGGTATACGCCGCCGCCGACAGCAGCGATACCTACACGCGCCAGTGGCCCATCTGGGCCGAGTGGTGCGCTGTGGCCGAGGTGCGTAAGTTCGATCTTCCGACATCCACTCAGACGACCCTCGCCCTCGGCTGTGACCCGAGCTTCTCCCCGGACGGCCGCCGCATCGCCTACGCGGCCCCGCCCACCGCCCCGGAGCCCGGCTTCGTCGAGGCGTCCGCACTCACGGTCAACAGCGTGCGCCTGATCAACCGTCAGGGTCAGAACGGCTGGGACTTCGCCAGAGCCCGGGGCGCTGAAGTGGGCGCCCCGGCCGCCGGCCGCCTGGTGTACGCCCCTGCCTGGTCGCCCGACGGCGCCCGCGTGGTCTACCACCGCTTTATCGGCAACCAGGTCGAGGTAGACATCAACATCAGTGAGATCGGCGGCTCCTTCGAGGGCAAGGGTCAGCCGCTGCTCGATGGCGCCGGCTGGCTGCTCCCGGCACGCTTCGCCCCCGACGGCCGCACTCTCGTGGTCACCGAGCACAACTTTGGCGACCCGCGCGGCTTCGGCGGGTACGACTCCTGGTCGGCGCGTATCATCCGCCTCGAGGGCTCCCACGAGGTGGCGCTCCCTTCCGGGACCATGACCATGCTCGGCACGCCGGTGGGCGACGCGCCCCTCAGCCGCGCGCAGCAGGCCGCTTGGTCGCCCGACGGCTCCGAGCTCGCGGTGCAGCTCCCGCCGTCCTGGCAGCCCGGCATCTCCGAGCAGGAGCCGCTCGATCCCACCGGCGCGGAGCGCCCCGGCGATATCTGGCGCTGGCGCCCTGGCGCTGATCCCGCAGAGCTGCTCGTCTCGGGCGTGGACTTTGCCTCGCCGATCGCCTGGCTCCCGCCGGTCCAGAGCATTGTCCCCGCCGAGGGGTACCGCCTCGCTCTGCCGCACGGCTGGCAGCCCGCCGCCACCGAGTTCGAGGAGCGCACCGCCGTGGCCCCCGATGGGCTGCGTGCGATCTCCGCGGCGCCCTTCGCCTCGCTCGCCCCCGAGGAGCTCGCGGCGCAAACAGTGGCCGGCATGTTCCCCGCCTTCGTCGCGCCCGGCGGCAAAGATGAGGCCCCGATCGCCTGGCCCGACGGCAGTGTCTACCGCGAGTTCTTGGGGACAACGCCGGACGGTATACCGGTGGCGGGCGCCACCCGCATCGTCCGCGCCCAGAGCGGCGCCACGGTCGTCGTGATCTACCGCAGCACACCCGAGCGCTGGCCACTGGAGCGATCTCTCGCGCAGGGACTCCTGGCGCGCTCTGGGCCGACGTCATGACGCGGCGGCATCACAACCGGACGGCAGCCGGCAGCAGGTGAGCCGCAGAGGGCGCGGAGGGCACGCAGTATGAGGCATTCGATCCTGCGTACCCTCCGTGGCTCAAGAGCTACAATGGCTTCCGGAAGCACCGCGATACCGGTGTGGGCGAAGTCGCTCTTGTCGCGCGTCACACCAGCGTAGTCCCGAGCCGGCGCTATCGCTCCGTGAGACGAGCGCGGCCGCTCTTCCCGCCCGGCCTCCCCCTTTAGCCTTCGGCTCTCTGGCCGGGCCGCCATAGCGCGGCCAGCAGGAGCAGGCCGGTCGGCACGAACACCAGCGACAGCGCCATCGCCAGCACCCGCGGCTCCCACCCTGCGTCTGAAGCCAGCCCTGTGACGTAGCTCGACGCGGCGGTGGTCAGTGTCAGCGCCGCCAGCTCCACGGCGAACACGCGCCCCAGCAGCCGGTTCGGCACGCTCATCTGCAGCAGCACCGTGCTGAACACCCACTGCGTGCTACCGCCCATGTGTGCCAGTAGCACCGCCAGCGCGGCCAGCTCCAGCGACGGTGCCTGGCTCGCCAGCACGTACCCCAGGCCGGTCAGCAGCACCGCCGGCCCGAGCATGCGCCGCAGGAAGGGTTGACTGGAGCCGCCGAGCCGCTGCGCCAGAATAGGCCCGATCGCTGCGCCCAGGCCGCGCGCCGCGTAAAGCATCCCGATGCTCAGCGCGCCGTCCGCCCCCACTGGGAAGACCTGCCGCCCGAACAGCGTCAGCAGCACCAGGATACCGCCGCCCATGCTCCAGAGCGCCTTCGTCAGCGCATAGATCCGTACATCCCGCTCACCCGCCAGGTAGCGAAGCCCCTCGGCCAGGTCCTGCGCGCCGGTGGCCTCGCGCTGCACCTCCATGTGGGTCTCCCGCAGCGGGATGCGCCAGATGAACACCGCCGAGAGCAGGTACGACGCCGCGTCGATCACGATCGCCGCGTCCGTGCCGAGCGTCCCCGTCACCAGCCCGCCCAGCGCCGCCCCGATCGCAAGCATCGCGCTCCAGGTCGCGCCACTGATCGCGTTGGCCGCCACCAGCTCCTCGCGCGTCGTCACCGAAGGGATCATCGCCGAGCGCGCCGGCTCGAAGAACGACGACAGCACCACCTTCAGCGCCGCGGCGGCGTAGATGATCCAGATGTCGCCCACGTCCCGCGCCAGCAGGAACAGCAGCACCAGCAGCGCCCGCCCCACATCGGCCGCTATCATCACCGCCTTGCGCGGCAGCCGGTCCACCAGCACGCCGGCCCACGGCCCCACCAGCGCCGAGGGCAGCAGCTCGGCCACCAGCAGCAGCCCCACCGCCTGCCCCGAGCCCGTCAGGCGCAGTAGCAGCGTGTAGAGCGCGATCGAGGCGAACCAGTCGCCCAGCTGGCTGACGATCTGGCCGTACCAGAGGCGGCGGAAGGCGACGTTGCGGCGCAGCAGCGCCACGTAGCCGATCGGCTGAGCGGTGGTGGCGGTCATGGGGTTCCTTCGACAAAACACGCGGGCGACGCATTATAGCAGCGCGCGCTGCGGTTGAGCCACCCGTTGCTGAACACAATGATCGCCAGCACCTGCCCGCGGCGGCCGACAACTGGGGCACGCTGCGCTCGGACTGTCGGTTGTGGGCAGGAGTGTGATGCCCTGAGCCACGCCAGTCGGCCGGGCGATTACTCAGCGGAGCGCGCGCGGCGGCAGCAGCCACACCAGCGTGCCTCGCCCCGTTACCGCTGAGGCCAGGTCCACCCGCGCCAGAGCGCCCTTCTTCATCTCCACCCGCCCGCCGGTCAGCTCGGCCACCATCCCGCTGAAATCCGGCTCGTGGCCTACCACCATCACGCGCTCCACCCGCGGGTGCTCCGCCAGCAGCGCAAGCAGCCGTGGCGCGTCGCACCCCGGCGCCAGCGCCTCAGCCACCTGTGGCGTCACCCCCAGGTGGCGCCCTGCCACCTCGGCGGTCTGCCGCGCGCGCACCAGTGGGCTCGTCAGCAGCAGGTCCACCTCGACCCGCATCCGCCGCAGCCCGGCCTTCGATGCCTCCAGCTTCTCCCGTCCCTCATTCGTCAGTCGCCGCGAGGCGTCCGTCCCGTCTGGCGCGCGCTCCTCTGCCACACCGTGCCGCAGAAAGTAGATCTCCATGTCCGCCCTCCTGTGCGTGCTATAATCCCCACCCAGAAGAGTGCAAAGTCACTCGTCCCTGCGCTCACTTTGCACGTTTCACCTTGCGCGTGCGCGGCGTATGAAAGCCGACCCGGCTAAAGCACTGAGAAAAGGCTCGTGGCAGCTATGCATGATTCTGTCCCCGTCCTCGACTTCGGCTCCCAGACCGCGCAGCTTATCGTGCGGCGCATCCGTGAGCTGGGCGTCTACAGCGAGCTCATCCCCCATGACGCCCCCGAGGAGGCGGTGCGGCGCCTCAGCCCGCGCGGTGTGATCCTCTCGGGCGGCCCGGCCAGCGTCTACGAGCCCGACGCGCCGCAGCTCCCCGCCTGGCTCCCAACCTCCGGCCTGCCCGTGCTCGGCATCTGCTACGGCATGCAGCTCCAGGCCCACGCGCTCGGCGGCCGCGTCGAGGGGGTCCGCCACCGCGAGTTTGGCCCCGCCACGCTCCAGGTCGATGTTCCCGGCGCGCTCTTCGGTGGCCTCCCCGCCGAGCAGCCGGTCTGGATGAGCCACGGCGACCACATCGCCGCCCTGCCGCCTGGCTTCGAGCCCCTGGCCCACAGCCCCGGCGCGCCCTTCGCCGCCGCCGGCGATCCGGCCCGCCGCTGGTACGGCATCCAGTTCCACCCCGAGGTCGTCCACACGCGCTTCGGCCGCGACCTGCTGCGCAACTTCCTCTACACGGTCTGCGGCGCCACGGGCGACTGGACCGCCAGCAGCTTTGTGTCCGACGCTGTCGCGCGCGTGCGCGCCCAGGTGGGCGACGGCAAGGTGATCTGCGGGCTCTCCGGCGGCGTGGACTCGGCCGTGGCCGCGCTGATCATCCACCAGGCCGTGGGCGACCAGCTCACCTGCGTCTTCGTGGACAATGGCCTGCTCCGCAGGGGCGAGGCCGAGCAGGTGGTCAGCACCTTCCGCGAGCACCTGCACGTCCCGCTCGTGGCCGTGGACGCCGCCGAGGAGTTCCTGGCCGCCCTCGCCGGCGTGTCCGACCCCGAGCAGAAGCGCAAGATCATCGGTGAGAAGTTCGTGCGGATCTTCGAGCGCGAGGCCCGCGCGATCGGCGATGCGCAGTTCCTTGCCCAGGGCACATTGTACCCCGACGTCATCGAGAGTAAGTCGCACGACCGCCAGAAGGGTGTGACGATTAAGACCCACCATAACGTCGGCGGGCTCCCGGCCGATATGCAGCTCAAGCTCGTTGAGCCGCTGCGCTACCTCTTCAAGGACGAGGCCCGCGCCGCCGGCTTGGAGCTTGGCCTGCCCGAGGACTGGGTATGGCGCCATCCGTTCCCCGGCCCCGGCCTGGCCGTGCGCATCATTGGCCCGGTCACGTGGGAGCGGCTCGAGACGCTGCGCGCCGCCGACGCGATCTTCATCGGCGAGCTGCGTGCCGCCGGACTCTACCGCGCCACCCAGCAGGCGTTCGCGGTGCTCCTGCCCATCCAGAGCGTCGGCGTGATGGGGGATGGCCGCACCTACGCCGATGTGCTGGCCCTGCGCGCCGTGACCACCGAGGACTACATGACGGCCGACTGGGCGCGCCTGCCCGAGGACCTGCTGGCCCGCGTCAGCAGCCGCATCGTCAACGAGGTCCCCGGCGTCAACCGCGTCGTCTACGATATCTCGTCCAAGCCACCGGCCACGATCGAGTGGGAATGACAACCTCCTCCGCCCCCGGCAAGATCATCCTCTGCGGCGAGCACGCCGTGGTCTATGGCCGCCCCGCTGTCGCCCTGCCGCTCAGCGGGGTGCGCGCCTACGCCGAGGTCGACGACGCACCGCCCGGCAGCGGCGTGTGCTTCTGCGCGCCGGACCTCGGGCGCTCCTGGACGCTCGGCGAAGCCCCGGACGACCCGATCTCACAGCTCGTGGAGCGCCTCCTCGCCGATATCCACGTACCGGGCGCGGACATCCGCATCACGCTGTCCTCTGATATCCCGATCGCCAGCGGCATGGGTAGCGGCGCTGCCATCGCAACCGCGCTGGTGCGCGCGCTCGCGACCCACTTCGAGCGCGCACTCCCGCCTGAGGCCGTCTCCGCCATCGTGTACGAGAGCGAGCGCGGCTACCACGGCACCCCGAGCGGCATCGATAACACCGTCGTAGCCTTCGAGCGGCCGGTCTGGTTTGTCCGGCCACGACCTACCGACTACCTGCCACCGACAGCATCTGGATCGGACGAGCAGGCGCACACCGGCTATCAGTCATCGGTTGTCAGCAGTCAGTGGTCAGCCGTTGGTCGTCCAACGATAGAGCCGATCGCTATCGCCGCTCCCTTGGCGCTGCTCGTGGGCGACACCGGCCTCCGCAGCCAGACGAAGCTCCCGGTGGCCGAAGTCCGCCGCCGCCGCGAGGCAGACGTGGCGCGCTACGAGGCGCTGTTTGACTCCGTGGGCGCGCTGGCGCACCAGGCCCGCGACGCGCTCGCCGCCGGGGACAGAGCTGCGCTGGGCCCGCTGCTGGACCGAAACCACACCCTGCTGCAGGAGATCGGCGTCTCCTCGCCCGAGCTCGACCGGCTTGTGGGTGTCGCGCGCGGCGCCGGCGCGCTGGGCGCCAAGCTCTCCGGCGCGGGGTGGGGCGGCGTCATGATCGCCCTGGTGGAAGAAGGCACCCAGGAACTCGTGCGGCGCGCCCTGCTGGCCGCCGGCGCCGCGCGCATCCTTGAGACGACTGTGGCGGCGGATCAGGTGCCCGACGCGGTATAATGTAGGTATGGCAAAGATACTAGTCGCAATGAGCGGTGGGGTCGACAGCTCGCTCGCCGCGGCGCTGCTCCACGAGCAGGGCCACGATGTCACCGGTGTCACGATGCACCTCTGGGAGGACGATGACGACCGCCTCGCCGAGAGCCTGTGCTGCTCCCAGGAGATGACCGCCAGCGCGCGTCGCGTCTGCGCGCAGCTCGGTATCCCCTACTATGTCTTCAACTACCAGCGCGAGTTCCGCAAGCACGTGATCGAGTACTTCCTGAGTGAGTACGCCCACGGGCTTACGCCGAATCCCTGCATGGAGTGTAACCGCGCCATCAAGTTCGGCGCGCTCCTCGCCCGCGCACGTCAGCTCGGCTACGATTACGTGGCCACCGGGCACTACGCCCGCGTCCGTGCAAACGCTCAAGGAGGAGCCGCGTTGAACAGCTTCAGCGCTCAGCCTTCAGCGTTCAGCCTTCTGCGATCGGTTGACCGCGACAAGGACCAGTCCTACATGCTCTACATGCTCGGGCAGGAGGACCTGGCGCGGCTCGTGTTCCCTATAGGTGAGTACAGCAAGGCTGAGGTGCGCGCCCTGGCGGCCGAGCGTGGGCTCGCCAGCGCTGACCGGCCCGATAGTCAGGATATCTGCTTCGTTCCCGGGGGCGACTACCGCAATCTGCTGCGTGAGGAGCAGCCTGGATGTCTGGTGCCTGGGCCGATCGTGGACCAGCAGGGTCGCGAGGTCGGCCGGCATGAGGGGCTGCCTCTGTACACCATCGGCCAGCGGCGCGGCCTTGGGCTAGCGGGTGGCGCTCCGCTGTACGTCACGCATCTGGACGTGGCCCGCAATGCGCTGGTTGTTGGCCCGCGCGAGGCGCTCGAGCGGCGCACGCTCACGGCCGTCAAGATCAGCTTTGTGAGTGGCACACCACCCCAGGAGCCGGTGGAGTGCCATGCCCAGATCCGTGCCCACGCTGACCCGGCTCCCGCGCGCCTCACCGTCACCGGTGAGGGCCGCGCTAGCGTCGAGTTCGTCGCGCCGCAGCGTGCCGTCACGCCCGGTCAGGCAATTGTCTTCTACGACGGCGATGCCGTCCTCGGGGGCGGGCGTATTAGCCCCGAGCCGAACAAGTCGTGAGCCGTGCGCACGACTACTGAACACTCAAGACTCAAGACTCAAGACTCAGTACTCGACTATGCCTCCTGCACCGCTGCTGCTCTTTCTGATCGCCACCGCGAGCGCCGGGCTGGCTCATCTGCTGTGGGGCAGGAGCTGGCTCAAGCTCCTGATCTTCTGGCTGGCCGCTGGCTCGGGGTGCGTCGTCGCGTACGCCCTCCAGCTGCGGCTGCCGCTCGGCTTTGTCTCGCCCGCAGGCGTCCCCGTGCTCGAGTGCGTGCTCGCGGCGTGGCTCCTGCTGATCGTCGCCTCGCGGCTGCGAGTATGAGCGCGTTCGGGCCGGTTGTGCCGAGGTTACGTGTGTGCTATAATCGCGTCCCGCGCATACGGAAGCTGTAGACGAGGTTTGCGCTACTCCCCCCTGTCTGTGAAGGAGCGTCGCCGTGGGCAGATGGATCGGCATTGGCATCGCTATCATTCTGGTGCTCTCGATCGCGTTCGTCGCGCTGCTCTACATCTACCCTGACTTCCGCGTCGCCACCCGTGACGTCGCTGTTGTCATCGCCTCGTTCTTCCAGGTGATCAGCGCTCTACTGACGGCCGGGCTCCTGCTCGCGATCATCTACGCCGTGCGCGCCATCAACAACCTCGCGCAGAACACCGTTGTCCCGAAGATCGACACCCTCACCGCCAAGGTCGACCAGTTGCTCGATAACGGTCGCACGATTGCCGGCAGCGTGCAGGACACCGCCTCCACCGTCAGCACCACCACCAACTACGTCGCCGAGCAGGTCGTCTCACCGTTCGTGCGAGTGGCTGGTCTGATGGCAGGGGTGCGCGCCGCAGCCTCGTACTTGGCCAACCGAGGCAGCAAATCGTAGCGCTCCGCCGAAGCGCGCGTCGCATCATCTCCCCACTCCTCCTCTCTGTGGCGTGCGCCCTCGAGTGGCGGACGCCACGTGTTTTATCCCGATAGGCCCCCCCGCGTCTGGGACCTGATCCCTATTGTCGTAGATATTGCTCCGTGGTATCATGAGCGGCGACGGACAAATCCCGTTGCTAGGCCGCGCGATCTACTCCTACGCAGCGGCATCGCACGTTCAGGTAGAGTGCATGAGTGTCAAGCGTTTCCCCTACGGTGGACAGGCAGTACTCGAGGGCGTGATGATGCGTGGCCTTCGCCAGGCTACCATCGCCGTCCGCGGCCCCTCCGGCGCAATCGTGTTCAAGCACGAGCCGCTAGACGTGGTGCGCCGCCACCACTGGGAAAACGCACCATTTCTGCGCGGCGTGCTGATGCTGTGGGATACGCTAAGCCTGGGCGTGCGCGCCCTCAACTTTTCGGCCAGCGTGGCTGCCGGCGAGGACGAGGAGCCGCCCTCGCGGGCCGCGCTCACGATTACGCTGGTGATCTCGCTCGCCTTCGCCTTCGGCCTGTTCTTCGCGCTGCCGCTGCTGCTCGCCAGCCTCCTCACTCTGCTCGGGGCCACCAACCTCATGCGCGACGCCGCCGAGGGGTTCATCCAGCTCGGCATCTTCATCGGCTACCTGGCGCTGATTGGCCGCATGCCCGATATCCAGCGCGTGTTCAGCTACCACGGCGCAGAGCACAAGGCGATCAACGCGTACGAGGCTGGCGCACCCCTCACGGTGAGCTCCGTGCGGTCGTTCACGCTGATCCACCCGCGCTGCGGAACCAGCTTCCTGCTCGTCGTGGTGGTATTGAGCATCCCGATCTTCGCGCTCTTTGGCCACCTCCCGCTCTGGGGCCGGCTGCTGTCGCGCGTCGTGCTGGTGCCGCTGATCGCCGCGATTGCCTACGAGCTCCTGCGACTCTCAGCCGCCAACTACCACCGTCGCTGGGTCCGCGCACTTGTCTCGCCCTCGCTGGCGCTGCAGCAGCTCACCACGCGTGAGCCTGATGACTCGATGGTCGCCGTGGCGATCGCCGCGCTGCTGCCAGTTCTGGCAGCTGACGGAGTGGCGATTGATCGCTATGATTCAGACCTGGTCGCCGGTGTTCACGCGCCCGAGCCCGCCAGCGTCGCTCTTGCTTGAGCCACTCACAACTGTGAGCGGAGGATTTCGATGGCTCTGGTCGGTAACATTCGAGATTTTGGACTCTCCGACTTCCTGTACCTTGTTGACCGGGGCTACAAGACGGGGTGCTTGCACCTGGAGCGCCTCGACGACTCGGCGTCGCTGTATTTCGAGAAGGGCAAGCTGATCACCGCCACGCGCCGCGATGACAACGCGCCTGTGACGGAGCTGCTCCAGCGGAAGGGCAAGCTCACGCCGCAGCAGGCGCAGCAGGCGGTACTGGCCCACCGGAACGATGGCGGCGCGAGCGTATCGTACGTGATCCTGCAGCTCAACCTCCTCACGCGGGAGGACATGCAGCGGGTGCTGCAGCAGCACATCGAGGAGTCGGTCTACGGACTGTTCGGCTGGCCTGAGGGGGAGTTCCGCTTCGAACAGGGCCAGCGGCCTGAGCCCGTGGCCCCAATTATGCCCGTGCCTCTCCCTGTCGAACACCTGATCATGGAGGGTGTGCGGCGGATCGATGAGTGGGGGCGCATCAAAGACCGCATCCCCAGCACCGATATGGTGGTCAAGTTCGTCGAGCAGCCGGGCGAGAAAGCCAAGGGCATCAACCTGGCGCCGGAGGAGTGGCGCGTGTTCGCACGGATCAATGGCAAGGACACTCTGGCCGAGATCGCACAGAAGACGAACCAGAGCGACTTCGACGTGTGCCGTATCGTATACGGCTTCCTGACTGCGGGACTCGTAGACGTCATCCGGAAGCCGATGCCGATGCCGGCCGTGGCCGGCAGAGGTGTCTCTGAAGCGCCACGAGTTAAAAAGAGCCTCGTGTCACGCATCATCAACCGCATCCGCGGCATGTAACAGCGCCTCTGGCTCTGTGTCGATAACGTAGGTTGAACCGATACGTCCGACCCGAAGGACACAACACCGCAGCGGAGGGCCGGTGTGCAGACGGTAAAGATGGTCATCAGCGGCGCGGTGAACGCGGGTAAGACCGAGTTCATCAAGACGATCAGCGAGATCGAGGTCGTCTCGACCGAGCGTCGGGCGACCGACGACACCAAGCTGATCAAGAAAGAGACGACGGTGGCGATGGACTTCGGTCGCATCGCGATCGGCGAGGATCTGGTGCTGCACCTGTTCGGCACGCCGGGTCAGAAGCGGTTCGACTTCATGTGGGAGATCCTCTCGGAGGGGATGCTCGGCCTCGTGATCCTGGTGGACAGCACGCGACCGGAGACCTTCCGTGAGACCAATCGCATCATCGACTTCTTCATCTCCTACCGCGACACGCCGTACGTCGTCGCCGCGAACAAGCAGGACAAGCCGAATGCGTGGTCGCCGGAGGAGCTGCGGCTCGCGCTGCGCCTCCCGCCGCACATCAAGGTGCTCCCGTGCGCCGCAAACGACCGCGAGAGCGTGAAGGATGTGCTGCTCGGCCTGCTCGACGTCATCCTGCAGCGCAGCGAGGATTAGCTCGCACGAGATCTGGGAGGTACAGGGGCGTGAAGGCGGCAGTCGCCTCACGCCCCTGTGCTATTCTGAGGGTTCTCTCGGCAGCGCGGGGTTCTACCCGCGCGGCCGACGCCGGTAGCGGAGCGCCACCGCCACTACGGCTGACACGACGAGGATCGCCAGCCAGGGTATGGCGATGCGGTACGTGACTCCGAGCGTGTACGAGACGCCCATCAGCACGGTGAAGATAATGAAGAAGGCGAGGGCTGTGCCCTCCCAGCTGGAGCCGTTCGATGACATACGCCACCTGCTTGAGCCTGTGAAATAAAGCACGTGCAGTATACCCGGCAGCACCGCTTAGCGCAACCAATTGACGTCCTCGGCCGGTGCGTGCTAAAATATCAGTGATGTGCCGGTGTAGCTCAGCTGGTAGAGCAGCTGTCTTGTAAACAGCAGGTCGTCGGTTCAAGTCCGTCCACCGGCTCCAGCATCAGGAAGCCCCAGACGTCATATAGACGTTTGGGGCTTCTCTACGTTCGTAGATCGAGATGACACTCCCGGGGGCCTTGCCGTCATCGCTCGTTGCCACATCCCGTATCATGGCTCCGCGCCGCACGGCCCGGCGGATGGCCCCGGGCCAGCGCCCGCGCCCAATGATATGAGGACGATATGGCACCATCACAGCGCGACCGCTGGGTCGACGTCCGCACGATCCACGGCCTCGCCGCCGACCAGGTGATCTCTGCCTTGCAGAAGGAGATCCGGCGCGGCAACACTGAGAACGCCGTCCTGCTGGCCTACGAGATGGTCTGCACGAGCCCGGCGCTCGAGGACTACCTCTGGCAGCGGCTGCTGGTGATCGCCGTGGAGGATATCGGGTTCGGCGAGCCGCAGGCGCCGGCCCTGCTCCACGCCATGCACCAGACGCTCCAGACGTTCGACCGGGCGCTCGGCGAGCGCAAGCTGTTCGCCGTCCACGCCGTCCGCTACCTCTGCGGCTGCCCCAAAGATCGCTCGAGCGATGAGATGGTCAACTGGGTGATCGACGGCGTGGCGCGCGGCGCGCTGCGGCCCTCAATCCCCGACTACGCGATCGACATGCATACGGCGGCGGGTCAGACGTGCGGCCGCGGGAAGCGCCATTTCTGGACCGAGGGTACCGTCCTATCGCCCGAGATGGCCGGGCGCGACACGACCTACCGCGACCGCGTGCTGGCTCTGCTCGACGCGGATGCGCCCGAAACCGCAGGGTGACACCCGGGCGGCTTCGTCGCGCGACGAAGCCGTTCGATGGAGATAACGATCATGTCGGTGCGAGACCAGATGACGCCGGCGCAGTGGCAGGTGCTGCGCGCCGCCCCCTGGGCGGCGGGCGCCTACGTGGCCACAGCTGTGGGCGGGAAGGTGCAGGAGGTGCGCGAGCTGCTGGCCCTCGCGCGTGAGATGCGCGCGGGGCTGAGCCGTGACCACGAGCAGGACCTGGTGGGCGCGGTAGCGGCCGCGGTGCTCGGCGAGGCGCCCAGTGAGACTGACCTCGCTCTACGCCCAGGTGACCGCTCCGCCATGCTGGCAGCGGTCGCGGCAGCCGGGGCAGCGGCCGGCTCGGTGGTGGGCGGCGCGGCCTACCGGCGCTGGGTGATCGAGCTGGCGCGCGAGGTGGCCGCCGCAGAGGTGGACGGCGGCTTCCTGGGGATCGGGGCCGAGGCGATGCACACCGCCGAGCAGATCGCGCTGGCCGAGCTCACCGAGGCGCTGGGGCTGCTGGACGCCTAGTCCTCCCGCTCGGCGCGCCTCCGGCGCCGCAGCTTCCGCAGCGCGCGCGGGATCACCGTCACCGGCTCGGCGTCACCGTGCGCGCGGAGCAGCTCCAGGCGCCCCGGCGGGTCCACGCCGAAGCTCAGCGCGAGGCTGCCGTCGGGGCAGACGTTGATGCAGGCCTGGCAGAGGATGCACTCGCTCGAGAGCACCCGCACGCCGTGGTGGGTATAGTCGGTGATGCGGATGTCCATGGGGCAGGCGGCGACGCACTCCCCGAGCGCGTTGCAGCGCTGCGGGTCCCCGCGCACCTTGAGCAGCGAGAGGTGCGCCGCGGGCAGTGCCAGGACTCCGGCCGGGCAGAGGTACTTGCAGAAGGCGCGGTTGTCGCGCAGGGCGAAGGCCAGTGCCACGCCCAAGATGTAGTACAGGGCGACCCCGACGAGGAACCAGGCCACCGCAGCGCCGGGCCCGGGCAGGTAGCGGTACCCGAGCCAGAGCGCCAGCACGAGGGCGAGGACGGCCGCCAGGTGCAGGTAGCGCAGCCAGGGCCAGAGCCCGCCGCGCCTGCCGTCGCTGTGGCGGAATGGAAGCAGGTCGAGCACGGCGCCTGTCCAGCAGGCCCAGCCGCAGTAGACCCGCCCGAAGACCAGCGGCCCGGCCAGCTTCGCGAGGACGAAGTGGAGCACGGCCGCGCCCATCACGCCGCTCAGGAGCTCGAAGAACAGACCCTCCACGGCTACGATCGACTGCTGGGCCATGGCGCGGGCCAGCGCGGCGGCGAGCATACCTGCCCCGATCACGACCACGAGCGGCCGCCGGCCGTTGATGCGCTTTGCGAGCGGCAGCCCCAGGTAGTAGGCCACCCCTGGCGCCACCACCGCGCCCAGGTAGCCGAAGAACACCAGCGGCGCGACTGAGCCGCTGACGAGCCACGCCGCAAGCCCCACGCCCCATAGCCCGGCGGCCACGCCTAGCGCGACGATCAGCCGCGCACGCGGCGAGAGGACGTCCAATTGCCCCTCCTGCTCGTTCTGCGCCTAGACTCATGCCCTGCACCAAATCAGTCAGAGCAATGGTAGTCCCCCCGCCCACCCGAGAGCGAAGCCCCCACCTAACCGACGGTGGAGATGTCGCAACGCGCGCCTGCTACCGCGAGAACGCGTCCACCATCCTGCGACTCGAGGACGACCTGGACCTGGCGCGCAACCTGACCCTCCAGCTCAGCTACTACGGCTACCAGGCGGTGCACATCGAGCGGCTTGCCGAGCTCCAGGCCGCGCTGCGACTCATCCAGCCGGCGGTGATCATCGCCGACATGATGTTCCCCGAGGGCACAGCCGACGCCGCCATCGTCCGTTTGGCCGAGGCCTCCCCCGCCCTGGCTGCTGCCCGTGCTCTCCACCCGCGCCACGCTGAGCTGCGGCATAGCGACGCCGCCGGGCTACTGGAGCCCTGTTGCCCTCACGCAGGCCGCCGACGAGGCACTTTATGACGCCAAGCGCCGCGGCCGCAACTGGGTGTCGCGCGCGGGCAGGCTCTAGCGTCTTACCC
>JBDLTZ010000201.1:0-5250 GCA_039805565.1 Chloroflexota bacterium
CACTACTGCGAGCGCCGATGCGGCCCGCGGTCATGTCGCAGCCCGCATCGGCTGGTACGCGGGGCTGCTCACTACTGCCACAACCGCCGTCACGTTCGGCTTTGCCATCACGGCCCTGCCGAACTCGGGCGCTGGTTGTGCTGAGGGCTGCCTCGCCTACCCCTACTTGGACAGCCTCGCGGAGTTCCCGCGCGACTACCTCTGGATGCCGCCGGCGATCGTCCTGTGCCTGGTCTTCGTGGTCTTCATGGTGTCCATCCACGCGTCCGCCGCCCCCGAGCGGGCGATCTTCAGCCAGATCGGCGTTTCCTTCGCGCTGATGAGTGCTGGCATCCTGGCCGGCACCTACTTCATCCAGCTCACTGTCGTGCCGGCCAGCCTGCTCCACGGCGAGACGGAGGGCATTACCCTGCTCACGCAGTACAACCCGCGCGGCGTGTTCATCGCGCTTGAGGAGTTCGGCTATCTGCTGATGAGCCTGTCCTTCCTCTGCGTGGTGCCCGTGTTCGTGGGAGCAGGGCGCGTGGGGAAAGCGCTGCGCTGGGTGTTTGGGGGCGGGTTCACTATGGCGGCCCTGGCGCTCATCGCAATCCTGGGCACCTACGGGCTGGAGCGGGAAGACCGCCTCGAAGTGGCGCTCATCGCGATCGACTGGCTGGTGCTGCTGGTGAGCGGGGTGCTGGCGAGCTTCATGTTCCGCGCGCGGCTCGCGGAGGGCAGCGATGTGCGGGCGGCAACCGCGCCCGGCAGGACGGGCGCGTAGCAGCGTAGCACGGGTCGGGCACAGCTCGCGCAACCCGGTCATGCCATAACTTTGGCCTGGCTCTCCGCCAACCCAAGCCGCCCCGCTTCCGCGTGCTTCCGCCTGGCTGCCGCGCATTGGCCGTGACGCCTGGAGTGCCGTCTCGACGCTCGCCGTGGACCTGAAATCGTGCCATCCTCAAACTGCACACCTGCTCGCCTGTGTGGGGAGGACAACGATGCTGCCGCAGCCCTCCCCGACCCGCTGACGCTGTTTCCCACCGCCGCCACCACATGCGTTCTGGCGACCTGCGAAGGTCTTGTCGCTGCTGGAGCACAGGTCGATGTCCACACCTATCAGCCGGCTGGCTAAGCAGCGGAGGCAAGCGAAAACGAACGCGAACGCCGCTGGGGAAACCCCGGCAGTCCTATGCAAGTGGTCCCGCGGCGCACAGATGGCGTGTACGCGATTCTCCTCGACTCGGTGGCCTGCCGCCGATGCTATACTCACACCAAGAAATCTGTTCTAGACGGCACCCACGGCTGGTGGTGGCACACGATAATGGTGGCCGAGAGGGCTACGGAGCTGCTACCGGGTAGCAGGATCGGCTAAGGATCTGCCTGAACGGACGCGAGGAGGGCAATGGGAAAGGCAGAGCGGCACAGTGAGTTCGTGCGCGCGGTCCTGCAGCACGATGTGCGTGAGCACCCGCACCCAGTCCCCGGGATCGAGAGCGCTGCAATCTGCGATGACACCACCGGGCATTATCTGATCATGTACGTCGGCTGGAGCAGCACCTACCGCGCGCGCGATGTCATCGTGCACATCAGCGTCAGGCGCGACGGCATCGTGCAGATCGAGCACGACGGCACCGAGGAGTCCGTGGTGCCCGCCCTTATCGCTGCTGGTATCGACCCCGACGATATCGTGCTTGCGTTCCAGAGTCCGCGCAGTCGGGTGACGGTGCGTGATGCGATCACACGGGAGGGGAGTGTGCGATGAAGTGGCGACGGTGAACGCATGGGGAAGCGAGTTTGCCACTCCCGGAGCCGGATCTCTCCGCGCTTGACCCTGGGTTCGTGGAGGCAATCATCGCGCGGTACGCCGCGTGGGAACTTAACACCGGCACGGTGGCCGAGTTCCTCGGCATCCATTACACAGACGCGCAGCACCTACTCGGATCGCGAGGTCTGGAGCGCCACTACACGGTCGAGGACCTGGAGCAGGATCTCGCGACGGCGCACCGCCTCGACGCGCTCCGTCAGTCGGCGAAGGACAAGCCGGCATGAGGGTGAGCGCGGCGCTTCCTGCTTTCGGCGATGGTTGAGGATCTCACTACTCGACAAGGCCGGGGACGAGAGATAATGCCCTCCGTGGCTTTCACGGAGGGCGTCGTGTTTCGGCAGGGCGGAGTGCTAGTGGCTCTTCCCCAGGTCGATGATCCAGCCATTAGGAAATTGGCTCGTAGCGTAGTAGGCGTACCCAAGCCCGGCCTCGTCCACGTTCGGGTCAAGCAGAGCGGCCCAATGTCCTGGACTATTCCTCCAAGCGTTTATAGCCTCCGCCGGAGTATACCAACCCACCGTCGCAACTTCAGTCCAGGGCGTGCCGGTGTAGCCCTCCCGGCTCATCCGAGCATGTGAGGTGGAGCCATCCGTGCCGGTATGGTCGAACAGACCGTGCACCGCGATGTCATACGCAAACCAGCGGGCGGCGCAGGTCAAGGCCGCATTCTCGCGCAGCGGGTGTACCCCCACCTTCACGCGCTCGATGTTCACGAGGCGCAGCATCTCCTCCTCGAAGGCGCGGTTATGCACCGCGCAGGGGCCGGTGGGCGGCGTCGGAGCAGGGGTGGGTGTCGGAGCAGGGGTGGCCGCGGACGTGCCACTGCCCGAGACCATCGGCAGGTTTGCGACGAAGGCGTAGGCGGCCTCAGCCGGCGTCGCCCACTGGACGCTGGCCGAGGGCAGCTCAGCGGTGCCGGAGATCGATGTGGTAGCGCCGGGGGCTGCGTCGGACGCCTGCCAGGGCTCCGGCAGCTCCGTCTCGCTCGCCGACACAGGAACGACCGGCAGGAGCAGGAAGGCCAGGCTCAGAACGGACAGCGCGATCAGGGCGCTGAAGATGCGGGTGCGGGTCATGGCGGGTTCCTTCGGCTAGGTGGCCCGGAAGATCGGGCGGGCTTCGATGTCGGGGAGGTGTCTCCACGAGCACCTCACGGCTGCTCGACCGGCACCTGCGCGGCTGTCGCCGGATCGACCGTGAGCAGCGAGCGATGTACCCAGCCCGTCACGGCGCGGGCGGTGGTGATGCGGTACCACTGGCCGTCGGCGCTCTGCTCGTACAGCGGGACGCTCTCGCGGGCATGGACCTGGTCGAGCACGCCCCCCTTTAGAGACGGCGCTTGGCGCACATTGCCACCGTTAGCTACGGTCGCCGTGGGGATGGCTGGTGTGACGGTGGGCGGCTCCGTCGGCAGTGGCGCCACTATCGCCATGCCACCAGGGGCGACCGTCGGCGTCTGACGCAGCTTCGGCGTCGGCGCCTCGGTCGCAGTGACCAGCGGCGCCGCGGGCAGCCACGCGAGCCCGACGACGAGCGCGAGTACGTTGGCGGTGACTAGGCCAGCGAGCAGCCACCGGCCGCGCTGCCGCTCGCTCCGCTGCCGCGCCGGGTCGCGCCGGGCCACCTCCGCCGCACGCATCTGCGCCGCGAGCTCCGCCCCGTCCCAGATCGTGATCGGCTTGTCTGCGGTCCAGGCGCGGGTCCTGCCGCTCACGCGCCCGGTCATGACGAGCAAGGCGTGGTCGGCGCCCTCGTGCGCGCGCGCCCCGGCCAGGTCGCGGATGTGGGTGGGGCTGACGATGCCGGCGTAGCGCTTGCACTGCACGATCGTGCGCCGTCCCTCCCAGGCGCCGCGGAGGTCCACGCCGCCGTCGCCGCTGCCGCCCTCGTGGCGGACGTCCACCCAGCCGAGGTGCTGGAGCAGGAGCTGGACGCGGCGCTCGAAGTCGTCCGGCGAGAGCGCCGCGGCGTCGGCGAGCAGCAGGCGCTCCGCGCGCTGGCGGGCGCGGGAGCGCAGGACAAGGCGGAGGCCGAGGATGAGGGCGGAGGCCAGCGCGACGCCGAGGATGAGCAGCGCATGCGGCGAGGTGGTGGTCATGATGCGGTGAATGCCGGCGATGACCAGAAGCGCGAGGACGCCGAGCGCCTGGTCGTCGTTGGAGCCGGAGCGGGAGCGAGACATGGGCGAGGCGCCTCCGGGAGGAGTGGCTACGAGCGAACGCGGCCATCGTAGCACGCAGGGCGTACCATGAGGTGTCCAGATGGGTGCAGGCGGAGGCGGAGATGCGTCCGATGTGGCCGCTCACGCGACTGGCTCGAGGTACGCCCGGCGAGCCGGGAGACGCGGGATGAGGCGACGCCCTACGAGTATGATAGGATCTTCTGATAGCCGTCAGAGCCCGCGAGTACCCGCCGCCACAGGCCCAGGAACGAAGGACACAACGATGCTGCGCAAACTGCTGATCCCGTTCACCAAGCTGATGCTGTTCATCGGCACCCGCTGGGAGCTCACCGGCTGGGTCGCGCGGCTCCACACGCTGTACTGCGCGTGGTACAGCTACGGCCTGGTCGAGCGGATGATGCGCGCGCAGCGGCAGGGGGTCGGGCGTCACAGCCTGTGGTTCGACGCGTCCTACAACACGGATAACGTGCTCGCCTGGTGCACCAGCAAGATCGCGCCGCCTATGTCCTCGTTCATGCCCGATCTGGTCGATCGCGTGGTCGTCGGCGTGTGGCGCTGTGCCGACCCGACCACGATCCCCCGGCGCGGGTTCCCGCCGGAGGCGACGCGGCTGGTGGAGTGGGTGGGGATGCGCCACACGTGGGCCACCGAGGGGGTGGCTGCGGTGCGCGCCGTGATCCCCAAGGACCACGGGGGCGTGGTGGTCTGGATGCAGGTGTCGGGGACGGCGTACTGGCACGTGGTCAATTACGGCCGGCCTCCCGCGCCTCAACGATGAGGCTGCGCAGCTCGCAGCCTCATCGATGAGGCGCTCCAGGTCCTCTTGCGCCGCGTCGTCGCCCCCGCGCTGGAGCCACGGCGCGACGCCGATGATCGCGCGCCGCGCCGCGCCGCGCCTCACGCTGATGGGGTGATCTGATCACCCTGGTCGTTCGCCTGCATGTGCGCCACGGCGACGTCAAGGAGCGTGGCGGCAATGTGCGCAGGCGTGACGGCACCAGCGCTGTCGAGGTCCGCGCTGGTCGCCGTGGCCAGACGGCGCAGCTCGGCCAGGATACGAGGCGGGAGGGTGGCCGACCAGGTGGACTCGCCGTCGGTGATGGTGATAGCTGCCATAGAGACCTCCGCTGGGCGCCGCTGCCCCAAGGCGGCGGTGGAATGGGGGAAGTGCACGAACCGGGCTTCGGTATTGTATAGTGATCGGAAACAGGTTTGGTCGGCTCGTGCATTCAGCTTCCTGATGCGGTAGAGGAAGGGCTCC
>JBDLTZ010000202.1:0-3391 GCA_039805565.1 Chloroflexota bacterium
CCCCGTGGCGCTATCTACTCATATATACAAGAGTGATGCCAGCGTTGCGGTGCTATAATCGATTCTGCCCAATGGGAAGCGATAGAGGAGGATACGTGGAGACGTTTTTTCGCTACATCAACACGCTGCCGATGCCGGTGTGGCTGGCGATGATGCTGGCGCCGCGGCACCCACTGACGGAGCGCGCGAGCCGCTCGAGCGTGGTGCTGGCGGTGATCTGTGCGCACTACGTGGGGGCGCTGGCCGCGGCAGTGCTGCGCGGTCGCCGCGATGGGGCACAGGTGAACCTGATGACGCTGGATGGGGTGCGGGCGGGGATGTCGACACCAGAGGGCGCGGCCGCGGCCTGGACGCACGCGCTGGCGCTGGACCTGTTCGCGGGGGCCTGGATCTACCGCGAGTGCCGCAGGCTGGAGGCGCCGGCTGCGGTGCGGGTGCCGGCGCTGCTGGGCACACTGATGGCGGGGCCGGTGGGACTGCTCGGCTTCCTGCTGTGGCGCGCGGTGACGACGCGGCGGCTGACTATTGAGGAGTAGGGCGACCACGGAGGGTCGCCTCTACGGGTGCCACAACCGCATGTGGGTCCGGGGGCGCCACGCGGCGACTTGCTTCGGCGAGACGCCACCCACGTATACCCCGGCGCCGCCGGCCGCCTCCCACGCTCCAAATGGGGGCTCCTCCCCCTCGGCGAGCTCGTACTCCCAGATGATCTCGGCCACCCCCACGTAGTCCGCCGGGTCGGCCTGCGCGGTCCAGGGCAGCACCAGAAACACCCGCGGGCTGACGCGCTCGTAGGGAGGCTCGGGCTGGGCGCGGCGGTAGACGGCGACACGGTCCAGGTAGCCGGGCTGGAACGGGAGCGAGTCGCGGAGCTGCTGGAGCTCGCGTGGGGGCGGCGGGTCCTCGCACAGGACGTAAAGGTCGACGAGTGTGGAGGGATTCGCCTCGGCGTAGCGTTGGAGGATAAACGTTGAGCGCTGAACCAGCTCCCACGGCGCCACGATGTCGACGTGCGCGGCGAGCAGTGCAGCATCACGGTCAGCGTGGCTATCGAGCCGGACGTGTGTGATCAGGTTTGCCTCTTCGCCGCTGCTCCCGGGTCGCTCGCCACTCAGCGCTCGGGCCTCGGCGCTTCTGGACAGCGCGTCGAGGTGCGGCTCGGGGCAGCCGTCCACCGCATCGGGGTCGAGGCCGGCGCCGATCTTGAGCTTGCGCCGGAGCCGCCGCAGCTCCGCGAAGGAGAAGCGGTCGGTGGCGAGCACGTAGTAGGGTGGGCGGTCCTGGTAGACGATGCTGTGCCGGGCGGCCTGTGCGCGCACCGCCACGCCGGGAAGCACCTGGAGGGTGAAGGCGTCGTAGGGGCCGAGGCGCTCGCCCTGGATGAATGCGAGGGTCTGCGCCACGCCGCCCGCGTCGTCCTCGGGGAGGCCGAGGATCACGTCGAGCAGCACCTCGACGCCGTGGGCGTAGAGGCGGCGCGTGCCGGCGGCCCACTTCTGGAGGTCGGTGCGGCGGTGCGCCGCGCGCAGGGCGACAGGGTTGGCGGTCTGGAGTCCCACCTCGGCCACGCGCAGACCGGCGCGCACCAGGGAGGCCACGGCCTCCTCGGTGAGGTGCTCGCCGCGCAGCTCGGCGTACAGCGCGAGCCGGCCATCGGCGTTGAGCTCGGCGAGGGCGCGCATAAGCGGCTGAAAGACAGGCACGAGGTTCAGGTTGGCCTCGATGAAGTGGACGCGGGTGGCGCCGCGCTCGAGGCCCCAGCGGATCTCGGCCAGGATGCGCTCGAGGCCGAAGATACGCCCGCCGAGCTTGGTGCCCATGTTGCGGCCGTAGAGGCAGAAGCTGCACGCGTAGGGGCACCAGCGCGAGACCTCGACCATGTGCAGGGCGCCTGGGGCGATCTCGAGGTAGCCGAGCAGGTAGGGCGACGGGACGACGGAGAGCTCGGGGAGCGCGGCGCGCGCTGCGGTGAGGACCACCTCGCCGTGCTGGTCGCGGTACGCGAGGCCGGGGATGTGCGCCACGCCAGGGACGAAGGACGAGCACCGTTCGTTCTGGTCGTCGGTCGTCGGTCGTCGGTCGTCGGTCGTCGGGGTCTCGACCAGCAGCCGCAGCAGCTCCGCGAAGGTCTGCTCGCCCTCGCCGACCACGCCGATGTCGAGCCCGGGGTGGCGCAGCACCCACGCGTTGTCGGCCTGGACCTCGGGGCCGCCGCCGACCACGATGAGCTCGGGGAGGCGCTGCTTGGCGCAGCGGGCGAGCTCGAGGCTGCGCTCGCTGTTCCAGGTGTAGAGCGAGAGGCCGAGGACGTCGGGGCGGCGGGCGACGATCGCTTCGACAAGAGCCGCGTCGCCTGCGTGGTCCGCCAGGGCGCGCGGCAGGATGTCGATCTGGAGCCTATCACGCACGGCGGCGGTGGCGGCGGACTCGGCGTGGAGCGCGTAGGACTTGAGGTAGCCCGCGGCGAGCGGAGCATTGGTGGCTGGGTTGTTGGGCACCGGGAGCTGTGCCAGCAGCACGTGCAGTTGCTTCATGACGGTGAAGTATAGCGCACCCGGCGGCAGGATCGGTCCAGAGGCGGGGGGGCATCTCCTGAGACACCGGGCTAGAATGGCCGGCACGACAGGAGGCGAACCGATGCGAGATGTCATAGTGGAGCGGCGCGAGGCCGCTGCCGGGGAGCCGCTGGTGGTGCGGCTCAGCGCGGCGCTGGTGGATGCGCTGCGGCCGCGCTCCCTGGCGGGGGGCTGCGCTACCGACGTACATCGTGGTGATGGGCAAAGCCGCGGCCGGCAGCGAGTCGATCATGGCGATGCTCGAGGGGACGAGCGAGCTGGTGTCGCGCACGAGCGGCAGCGCCGCGATGCGGATGCCGCTGCCGCTATTCCGGCCGGTGGGTGTCCTGGCGGGTGAGCTGCGGGCGGATCACTCTGGGTGCCGCGCAGGTAGGGCGGAGCCGCCGGAGCCACGAAAACTTCCGGCCCTCTCGTTCGTCTGGACGAGGGGGCTGTGCATGCATAATTCTTCCAAATCTCTCATGCAATAGTAGGTGCTGGTGCGCGAGCGGAATGCATCTTGATAGGGTGTATAGAGCATGCACAAGCGGTGTGCGACTTTTGTGCATCTTGACACAATCTGGCCTTTCAACTATAGTTACACCCGGCTTCATGACAGCTTTGGTAGATTTAGCCACCTCTAGAACCCTCGGGACACCGCAATGACCCAGCCGCCAGTGCCCCCTACCGCCACCTCGCCGGTGGCCCCGCATGTCGTCATCATCGGCGGGGGAATAACCGGCCTGAGCACCGCCTACTATCTGCGCCGTGCCGCTGCCGCCGCGGGTACGGCGGTGCGCTACACCCTCATCGAGCGTGACGCGCGCCTCGGCGGC
>JBDLTZ010000203.1:0-3852 GCA_039805565.1 Chloroflexota bacterium
GTGCAAGAAGCTGTCAACAACGCCCGCAAGCACGCACGCTCCCCTGAGGTGGTCATTTACCTCTATCAGGAGGACGGACAGGTCGTCGCTAGCGTGCGTGACCGCGGCCGTGGCTTCAACCTCGCTGCCGTTGAGTCGAGCTACAACACCCGCGGTTCTCTTGGCCTGCTCAATATGCGTGAGCGCGCTCGTTTAATAGGTGGCGAGTGCCGTATTCGCTCGGTTGAAGGGGAGGGTACAACCGTCGAGCTCCGCGTACCACTCACCTAGAAGCCCTTCGCAAGGTTTGACAGTCGCTAGGTGCTGTGGTATACTCCTTCATCGCTGTGTGGAATAACACAGTGTTCTGTTCTTACGTGCATCGTAGCCCACATCTAAGGCGTGGCCATTGTCACGACCAGAGTATGGGTAGTGATTTTTTTGTTGTCAAATAGGTTTAGGTACGGAAGTGCCCACGCCTTGTGGGATTAAGTCTCGAAGGTAAGGAAGAGACAGCATGCCGACAATTAACCAGCTGGTACGGAAGCCGCGCAAGCCTGTTATGGCAAAGGTCAAAGCGCCGGCGCTGCGTTTCAACTACAACGTGCTGAAGGGGAAGCTGACGCGCGGCAAGGGCTCGCCCTTTAAGCGCGGGGTCTGCACCCAAGTGAAGACCATGACCCCGAAGAAGCCGAACTCGGCGCTGCGAAAGATTGCGCGTGTGCGGCTTTCGAACGGCATGGAAGTGACGGCGTACATCCCTGGCGAGGGCCACAATCTGCAGGAGCACTCGGTAGTGCTGATCCGCGGTGGTCGCGTCAAAGATCTTCCTGGTGTGCGCTACCACATCGTGCGCGGTACGCTCGACGCACAGGGCGTTGCGAACCGCAAGCAGGGTCGCTCGAAGTACGGCACGAAGAAGAACGCTGCTCCGGCGAAGAAGAAGTAGTAGCGCAGTCTCTGCGCGGGTGTAAATAGCGCAGTCTCTGCGAACAATTTGAGGTGACCAATGCCCCGACGCGGTACTATTGAGAAGCGAATTCCTCCGCCCGACGCGCGCTACAGCAGCGTGCTTGTGTCGCAGTTCATCAACAAAGTGATGGAGCGCGGCAAGAAGAGCACCGCTGAGAAAATCGTCTATGATGCGCTGGACATTGCCGCTGACCGGCTCAAGCGCCCCCAGCTCGAGGTTCTCGAGGTGGCTATCCGTAACGCCGGTCCGGTGATCGAGGTTAAGCCCCGCCGCGTTGGTGGTGCTACCTACCAGGTTCCTGTTGAGGTGAAGAGCGACCGCCGCCAGTCCCTGGCGATGCGCTGGCTCCTTCTGTCCGCGCGGAGCCGCAGTGGTAAGCCCATGCGTGAGCGTTTGGCCTCGGAGTTGATGGACGCCTTTAATAACACCGGCAATACCATCAAGCGCAAAGAGGATGTGCAGCGTATGGCTGAGGCCAACCGTGCGTTCTCGCACTACGGCCGGTTCTAATATATCGGCGCAGTGTGTCACCACGCGAACGTAGCAAGGGCGCTCGGTCGGTACGCCAGAACGGTTTGAGACGAAGAGATTGGGAGAGGAGCAGCGGAATATTATGGCTCGCGAAATACCGTTAGAGCGTATCCGCAACATCGGCATTATTGCCCATATTGATGCGGGTAAGACGACAACGACCGAGCGCATCCTGTTCTATACTGGCCGTACCTATAAGCTGGGTGAGGTGCACGAAGGCACGGCAGTGATGGATTTCATGGAGCAGGAGCGCGAGCGCGGTATTACTATCACCGCGGCGGCGACTACTGCCGAGTGGAAGAATCACCGTGTGAATATCATCGACACCCCCGGTCACGTCGACTTTACCGTCGAGGTGGAGCGCTCGCTGCGCGTGCTCGATGGTGGCGTGGTGGTGTTCGATGCTGTCGCCGGCGTCGAGCCCCAGTCTGAGACGGTGTGGCGTCAGGCCGATAAGTACCGCGTCCCGCGCATCTGCTTCATCAACAAGATGGATCGCATCGGTGCCAACTTCGAGCGCACCTTGCAGATGATCAAGGATCGGCTCGGTGCGCGCCCTCTGCCTATTCAGTACCCGATTGGTGCCGAGGACCGCTTCCGTGGCCTTGTCGACCTGATCACCAACAAAGCAGTGATCTACGTCGACGATCAGGGCAAGCGCGAGGAGCTCGATGAGATCCCCGCCGAGGTCGCTGAGCGCTCCGAGTACTGGCGCCAGCAGATGATCGAGGCGATCGCAGAGACCGATGACGAGCTGATGCTGCTCTACCTGGAGGGTGAGGAGCTCGGGACCGAAGAACTGATGAGTGCCCTGCGGAAAGCTACGATCGAGGGTAAGCTGGTTCCGGTTCTGTGTGGTGCTGCTCTCCGTAACAAGGGCGTGCAGCGTATGCTCGATGCCGTGGTCGATTATCTCCCCTCGCCGCTCGACCGCCCCGCTATCAAGGGCACCCGCCCCGGCCAGGATATTGAGGACGAAGGCGCAGAGATCATTACTCGTGATGTGAGTGACACTGCACCGTTTACGGGTCTGGTCTTCAAGATCGTCGCTGACCCGTTCGTCGGAAAGCTGGCCTACTTCCGCGCTTACTCGGGTAAGATCGAAAAGGGCTCCTATGTGCTCAATAGCACTCGGGGGCAGCGCGAGCGCCTCGGCCGCATCTTGCAGATGCACGCCAATCACCGTGAGGATATCGACGCGGTCTACGCTGGCGATATCGCCGCGATGGTGGGCCCGAAGCAGAGCTTTACCGGCGATACAATCTGCGACACAGAGAACCCGATTGTTCTGGAAAGCATCCGCTTCCCGGAGCCGGTGATCCAGCTTGCCATCGAGCCGAAGACGAAGGCCGATCAGGATAAGATGGCTGTCGCCCTCAATAAGCTCAGCGATGAGGACCCCACCTTCCGCGTCTACACTGATCAGGAGACGGGCCAGACGATTATCGCTGGTATGGGTGAGCTGCACCTCGAGGTTCTTATCGACCGCATGCGTCGTGAGTACAAGGTCGAGGCTAATCAGGGTAAGCCCCAGGTTGCCTACCGCGAGGCGATTACACAGGCTGCTGATATCGACAGCAAGTTCGTCCGTCAGACCGGTGGTAAGGGGCAGTACGGCCACGTTAAGCTGCGCCTCGAGCCTCTTGCGCCAGGTTCGGGCTTTGAGTTTGTCAACGAGGTTGTTGGCGGTACTGTGCCCCGTGAGTACGTCGGGCCGATCGAGGCAGGTATCAAAGAGGCAATGCAGACCGGCGTTGTCGCAGGCTATCCTGTTGTAGACCTTCGTGCCGTGCTGTACGATGGCTCGTACCACGAGGTGGACTCCTCCGAAATGGCATTCAAAATTGCCGCTTCGATGGGTCTTAAGGATGGCGTACGCAAGGGCCGCCCAGTCCTGCTTGAGCCTGTGATGAAGGTCGAAGTCGTTACCCCTGAGGACTTCCTTGGCACGGTTCTCGGCGATCTCAACTCGCGCCGTGGTCAGGTTCAGGGTATGGATGCTCGCGGTAACGCCCAAGTAGTCCGAGCGTTTGTGCCGCTGGCCTCGATGTTTGG
Source organism: Chloroflexota bacterium (assembly GCA_039805565.1). Lineage (GTDB taxonomy): Bacteria > Chloroflexota > Chloroflexia > Chloroflexales > Roseiflexaceae > CALJIC01. Next base: position 3,539 of record JBDLTZ010000203.1, read on the forward strand.
CTATACGACCGACTTGCGCTCCGCTACTCAGGGTCGCGCAACGTCGTCGATGGAGTTTGCATACTACCAGCCGCTGCCCGAGCATCTCGCGAAGGAAATTGTCGAGAAGCGGCGCGGTTAATTAAGGAGCGACATCGGTATGGCGAAGCAGAAGTTTGAGCGAAACAAGCCGCACATCAACGTGGGGACGATTGGGCACGTGGACCACGGAAAGACGACGCTGACGGCGGCGATCACCAAGGTCCTGGCGATGCAGGGCGCGGCGCAGTACGTGGCCTACGACCAGATCGACAACGCGCCTGAAGAGCGCGCGC
>JBDLTZ010000204.1:0-6868 GCA_039805565.1 Chloroflexota bacterium
TGCTGCTGGGCGATGTGGAAGGGGTTGTCGTGATCAGACGTCATTGTCTGCTCCTCGTTTGTCCCCTCGGGGGCGCTGGCCCCTCCAGCGCCTCCCAGGGGGAAGCGTCTCTGTTCTCGGGGCCGCGGGTCCCCCGAGCTCCGCTAGGCTGGTGGGGCAGGCGCCAGGTTCTTGCGCATGTAGACCCACTTGTGCTGGCGCAGCACCCAGGCCGCCAGCATCGAGCGCCGGACCCGGTGCTCAACGAACCCGGTGCTTGCGTAGAGGCGGCGCGCGGCCTGGTTGGCGGCGCTCACGTAGAGCCCGAGGAAGCGCTTGTTGCGCAGCCGGGCGTCCTCCTCAGCACGAGCCAGCAGGGCGTGTGCCACGCCGCGGCGGCGGTACAGGGGCAGCACCGCCACATCGGTGATGTACCCCTCGCCGCGCTCGATCTGGTGGTCCAGCAGGGAGAGCGCGAAGATCGAGCGGATGGCGCCCCAGGCGCCAAGCACCTGATGGAAAGCGATCTCCGCCGCGCCGCTCGTATCGCTGCCCATCTCCGCCGTGCGGAGCGAGATCGTCCCGATGATCTGCCCGTCGGCGACGGCTACGGTCATGCCGCGGAGTGCGGTAATCCCCTGGCGGCGCCAGGCCTCGGCCATGGCCTCGACGCCGCGCGCGGTGCCATCGGCGCCGAACGCCGCGCCGAACTTGTCAGAGAACGCGTCGCGGTGGAGGCGGAGGATGGGGTAGATGTCATCCATGCGCGCGGACCGGATGTCGATGGCGATCGGCGGCGCTTGAGGGGCCTGCGTTGTGATCAGCATAGCGTCCCGACCGGCACGAGATCCTCCCGGGGTGTTCTAGGCAGGTATTGTAGCATTCGGCGTACCGAGGGTCAACCAGATTGACACCGCCGGTGAAGGAGGCTACAATTCTGGGCCGCGCCCGCCCCGCATAACCCCGGGCGCCCTGAGGTGCACGACATATGGTTGGCGCGTCCCCAACGCCCCGCTACGACCGCATCGTCTCGCTCGTGCTGCTGGTGCTGCTCGGGCTGGCGGTGGTCTTCCTGATCGACATCAACCCCAACATCCTGCGCGCCCGCTTCGGCGGCGACCTGCCGACGATCACGGTCTCGTGGCTGCTGATCGCTTCGCTGGTGGTGATCACTGCCACGGGGGCAGACGTGTTCATCCGGGCGCACCCGCAGATGCAGACGCGCGAGCTGCCCACCATCCGGCTCGGCCCGCTGGCGCTCGAGCTAGCGCCGGGATTCTGGATCCTGCCGTCGTTCGCGATCGTGGCCTCGTTCGCCTTCTTCCGGCTGTTCAGCGCCACGCTGGAGATGACGGCCTTCATCATCGCGCTGGCGGCGGCGGGCGCGCTGCTGCTGGCCTCGCTGGTAGGGCAGCACTACGCGCTGGACCGGCGGCCCGAGCCACGGCACGCGGCGCGTCTCGGCCTGCAGGCGATCACGCTGCTGCTGGCCTTCGGCGTCTTCAGCGCAGTGTACTACGCCCGCCTCCGCACGCTCTACTCGGCGGCGCTGATCGGGGCCACCGGGACGCTGCTGGCCTACGCGCTGCTCCAGTGGAGTCCGCCGCGCGGGGGGCTGCTGCTGGCGGCGATGGTGGGGCTCACTCTGGCTGAGGCGACCTGGGCGCTCAACTACTGGGCCGCGCCGTTCCTGCTGGGCGGGGCGCTGCTGCTGGTGGTGTTCTACGTGACCACCGGGCTGCTCCAGAGCTACCTCGAGGGTACGCTGAACCGGCGCGTGATGGTAGAGTACGGGCTGCTGGGGACCGGGCTGTTCGTGGCGGTGCTGGTAGCGGTGTTCCGGTAGAGGCGCACCCCGCAGCTTGACCTCCTGCCCCTCTCGGGGCGCAGCAGCAAGGGCTCCACCCACCGACGATGCGGTGGGTGGAGCCCTTGCTGCTGCGCCCTTGCGTCTCGTGACCTGTGGTCCCTCGCGGGCCGGCGGGGCGCCCCCTACCCGCGGGCGCGGGCGATCGCGTCGGCGAGCGCGCGCTTGGTGTAGACCTTGACCATCGCGCGGCGGTACTCCTCGGAGGCGTGGATGTCGCCCAGGTAGTCCATGTCCTCCCCGGCCGCCGCGGCCGCCGCCGCCACCGCCGCATCATCGCCGCTCGTGCCCGTGAGGGCCGCCTCGGTAGCCGACTGGCGGACGGCCTTCGGGCCGGCGCCCGTCACGGCCACGCGGCAGGACTCCACCGCACCGCCCGCGCCCAGCTTCACGTAGGCGGCCACGCCCACGATCGCGTAGCGCGACGCCGGGTGGCGCAGCTTGGTGTAGGCCGCGCCCTCGCCCTTGCCGAGCGCCGGGAACGTCACGCGCGTCACCACCTCGCTCGGCTCCAGCGCCGTGGTCAGCATCTCCACGAACATATCGTCGGCCGCGATCTCGCGCGCGCCGCCGGGGCCCTGAACGCTCAGCGTCGCCCCCAGCGCCAGCGCCACCGCCGGCAGGTCCGCGGCCGGGTCCGCGTGGGCCAGCGCGCCGCCCACCGTGCCGCGGTTGCGCACCTGGATGTCACCGATCTGCGCCACGCACTCGGACAGCACCGGGCAGGCCGCGCGCACCGCCTCGCTGCTCGCCACCTCGTGGTAGGTGGCGGCCGCGCCGAGGCTGACGCTGCCGTTGACCGACACGCCCTTCAGCTCAGCGATCTTGCTGATGTCGATCAGCGCCGCCGGCTGCGACAGGCGCAGCTTCAGGGCCGGCAGGAGCGAGTGGCCGCCGGCGAGGATCTTAGCCTCGTCGTTCTGCTGGAGCAGGCTGATCACCTCGGCGACCGTGGACGGGGCGTGGTACTGAAACTCGGCTGGGATCATGCTTCTTCCCTCCCTCGGCGGGGGCTACGGGGGCCTGCGGCCCCCGAGAGAATACAAAACATTTCTCGGAGGGGCCGTGCCCCTCCGAACCACCCCGTTAAGGGCCGCCTCTACTTGCCATGCATCGTCCGCCAGACGTTCTCGGCCGTGGCAGGCATCTGCATGTGCTTGACCCCGAACGGCGCCAGCGCGTCGATCACGGCGTTCATCACCGCCTGGGCGCTGGCGATCGTGCCGGCCTCACCCGCGCCCTTCACGCCCATCGGGTTCACCGGCGAGGGCGTGACAGTGTGCGCAGTCTCGAAGGGCGGCAGCATCTGCGCCCCCGGCACCGCGTAGTCCATCATCGTGCCGCTTATCAGCTGGCCGTTCTCATCGTACACCGCGCGCTCGTAGAGCGCCTGGGCGATGCCCTGCGCGATGCCGCCGTGGATCTGGCCGTTCACCACCAGCGGGTTGATGATGTTGCCGCAGTCGTCCACCGCCACGTAGCGCTTCAGGTCAACGTGGCCGGTGTCGGCGTCCACCTCGACCACCGCCACGTGCGTGCCGAAGGGGAAGGTGCAGTTCGGCGGGTCGTAGTAGGAGGTCTCGTCCAGGAACGGCTCCATACCCTCAGGCAGATCGTAGGCCACCGAGGCCTGGAGCGCGATCTCGCCGAACGCCTTGGCCTGGTCCGGCGAGCCCTTCACGAAGGCCTTACCGTCCTCGAAGACGATGTCGTCCGGGTTGGCCTCCAGCATGTGGGCCGCCAGCCGCTTAGCCTTCTCCTTGATCTTGCCCACGCTCTTGTAGAGCGCCGTGCCGCCCACGGCCAGCGAGCGGCTGCCGTAGGTGCCGTAGCCGAAGGGCGTGCCGGCAGTGTCCGAGTGCTCGACGATCACATCATCGTACGGGACGCCGAGCTCGTCGGCCACAATCTGCGCGAAGGTAGTCTCGATGCCCTGGCCGTGCGGCAGCGAGCCGGTGGTCACCACCACCTTGCCGGTGAGGTGCACGCGCACGTTGGCGCTCTCCCACAGGCCGGCGCCCCAGCCCTCGCCCGGCAGGCCGATCCACTTGCTGGGCGCCACGCCGCAGATCTCGACGTACGAGCTGAGGCCGACGCCGAGGTACTTGCCGCGGGCGCGAGCCTCGGCCTGCTGGGCACGCAGATCCGCGTAGCCCGTCATCGCCAGCGCCTTGTCGAGCGCCGGCTCGTAGTTGCCGCTGTCGTACGGCAGCAGGCCGAGGCCATTGTCGTACGGGAAGTCCTCGGGCTGGATAAAGTTCTTGCGCCGCACCTCGGCCGGGTCCATGCCGATCTCGGCGGCGAAGCGGTCCACCATGCGCTCGATCAGGTAGGAGGCCTCGGGCCGGCCGGCGCCGCGGTAGGCGTCCACCATCGCGGTGTTGGTGTAGACGCCGTAGACGTGGCAGTAGGCCGCCGGGATCTTGTAGACCCCGGTGACGATGCGGCCGTAGAGCGTGGTAGGGATACCCGGCGCGATCGTCGAGAGGTAGGCGCCGAGGTTGGCGTAGGTGTTCACACGCAGGCCGGTGATCGTCCCGTCGCGCGTGCCGGCGACCTCGGCCTCGGAGATGTGGTCCCGGCCGTGGGTCGAGTACTTGTAGTTCTCCGAGCGGTCCTCGACGAACTTGACCGGGCGGCCGACCTTACGCGCTGCCCACATGGTGAAAGCCATGTCGTTGTAGCAGAAGATCTTCTGGCCGAACCCACCGCCGACGTTCGGCGCGATGCAGCGCAGCTTCGGCTCGGGGATGCCGAACACGAAGGCTGTCAGCAGCAGGCGCATGACGTGCGGCGCCTGCGAGGTCATCCAGACGGTAAACTCGCCGGTGGCGGGCTCGTAGCGCGCCAGCGCGCCGCGGGTCTCCATCGGCGTCGGGATGAGGCGCTGGTTGATGATCTCCTCGCGCACCACCACCTCGGCCGCCGCGAACGCCGCGTCAGCCTTTGCCTTGTCTCCGCAATCCCACTCCATCACGATGTTGTTCGGCGCGTTCTCGTGCAGCTGCGGCGCCCCCGGCTCGGTGGCCTTCTTCGCGTCCACCACCACCGAGAGCGGCTCGTACTCGACGTCGATCAGGTCCAGGGCGTCCCGCGCGATGTAGCGGTCCTCGGCCACCACCAGCGCCACTGCGTCGCCGGCGAAGTGGACCTCGCCCACAGCGAGCGCGCGCGGGGTGTTGAGGTTGTTCTGGACCCTGCCGGCCGCCCACGCGCAGGGCAGCGGGTTGATGTCCAGCATGTCCTCGCCGGTGAAGACCGCGACGACACCGGGGTGCGCCTTGGCGCGCGAGGTGTCGATGCTGGTGATCTTCGCGTGCGCGTAGGGGCTGCGGAGCACGGCGGCGTGCGTCATTCCGGCCAGCTTGATGTCGTCGAGGAAGTTGCCACGCCCGGTGATGAGCTTGGGGTCCTCCCGCCGCTTGAGCGCCTGGCCGACAACTTTGGTGGGTGTTGCGGTCATTATGGCCTGTTCCTTCCTAGTGCCGATACTGCCGTAGTAACCGGGGTCAGGGACAGGGGCACGCGTGCTAGTTGCCGCTGCTCGCGATCTCGGACATCTGGCCGCCCGCCGAGAGGTGCGAGACCTCTTCGCCGCGCATCTTCGCGGCGGCGTACTGGACGGCGCGGACGATGTTGTGGTAGCCGGTGCAGCGGCACAGGTTGCCCTCCAGGCCGTGCCGTACCTCGTCGTCGGTCGGGCTGGAGTTCTGCTGGAGTAGGTCGTAGGCCGCCATAATCATGCCGGGGGTGCAGAAGCCGCACTGGAGCCCGTGGCACTCCCAGAAGCCCTCCTGCAGCGGGTGGAGCTGGCCGTTGTTCGCCAGGCCCTCGATCGTGGTCACCTGCGCGCCGTCGGCCTGGACCGCCAGCATCGTGCACGACTTGATGCTCACGCCGTCCACCAGCACCACGCAGGCGCCGCACTGGCTGGTGTCGCAGCCGATATGCGTGCCGGTAAGGTTGAGGTGCTCGCGCAGGTAGTGGACCAGCAGCGTGCGCGGCTCGACGTCGCTCGTGTGGGCGCGGCCGTTGACGGTGACGGTGATGTTGCTCACGGTACCTCCTCGTTGAGACTCTGGAAGGCTACTTGCTGCGGGAAAGGCCGAGAATATACCCTAGCAGGAACGCCACGAGCACCCAGGGCGCCCACGGCCGCTCCGCGACAAAATCCTGCACCACGCCGAAAAACACCGACTCGGGCTTGAGCTGCTCCTCGGGCGGGACGACGACGGTGCGCCGCTCGAAGTCGGCGGCGGTGGGGGCGGTCTCGCGCGTGCCGTTGACGGCGACGGCCGCGGGGCCTCCGGTGGGGGCGGCGGCGGCGGCCTCGGCCATCACGCCGGCGGCCGGGTGTGGCTCGGCTGCGGGTGCGGGCTCAGGGGCGGCGGGCTCGGGGGCGGCCGGGGCCGCCGCGGGCTGGGCGCGCAGGGCCACCTGCTCGGCGAGCGCCTTGAGCGACTGGTTGATCAGCTGCTTCGAGGCGCCCTCGATCAAGCGCTGCCCGACGCTCGCGAGCACGCCGCCGATCTGCGCCTCGCCGCCGTAGCGCAGCAGTGTCTTCTCGCCCTGCTCCTCGAGGTCCACCGTGCCGGCGCCGTCCACCACGCCGTTGGCGCTCTTGCCGCTCGCCACCAGCTTGTAGTGCGTCGGCGGCTGGATGTCCTGCAGACGGATCTTGCCGCTGTAGGTGCCGCGGATGGACTGGATGCCGATCTTGACCTGGCCCTCGAACTCGTTCTCGCCGGTCTGCTCAAGCCGCTCGCAGCCGGGGACCACCCGCGCGAGCACCTCGATGTCGTTCAGCGCGGCCCACACCTGATCGCGTGGGGCGTCGATCGTGTAGCTGCCGGATATCTTCACGTACTGTTCCTTTGTTGGGGCTGGCACACAGCCGGGACACTCGGGGCCTGGGATTGCCGAAGCGTGCGAAGCGATCAGACTCTGCCACATCCGGGCGCGCGGCGCAAAAACGGACGCAGAGTCCAGCATTCGGGTGCGTCCGTTCTGGCGGCGACCGGC
>JBDLTZ010000205.1:0-26220 GCA_039805565.1 Chloroflexota bacterium
CCAGCCGAGGGCGCGGTCGTGCTTCACCTGGCGCATCAAGGCGGTGTACATCAACATGACGAGGTGCATGTGCCTTGTCTGGCCCAATCCGTCACGCAGTTGACAGTCGCCCATGCCCAGATGCTGCTTCCCGTCCCGGTGATAAGTCCCTGCGTGTTTCTATGCGGTGAGACAGATCAACCCGAGAAGATCCGTTTCAGACAGGGTGCAAGAAGCACCCGTGGCTGGCCCAACGCGACCGACTGACCGATCTGTCCTGAGCTCGGCGGAGCGCCGCGCCATTGACAATCTCTTATTCTGAGGCGCACTTCAAGACGACGAAGTATGGGCCGACCTATCCGGAGCGGTTCGCCGGTCTGGCCGATGCACGGGCGTGGGTCGCTGACTTTGTTGACTTGTACCCCCGAGCGGCAAGCCTCAGCCCCTGGCGACTACGGGCATGCCGAGCAGTTCGTACCAGAACTGCCGACCCGAAACTGTCTCTCAGCTATTGACACGTTCCAGGATATAGTTCATGATCGACCCATTGGCGAAGTGGCTGTCAAAGATAAAATCACCCGGAATGCCTTCGGCAACGACCCTATCAATCAACTCCTTCGCCAGGTCGGTATGGTTCTGGAAGGGATGGGCGTCATCGCACTGCTCACGCTTGCGGAAGCGCCGGAAGTCGAGCGGATAGTGCTTGCCCGACGAGTTCACGTAGGTGATGAACAGACCGTCGTGGCCAATCAGATGCCGCGCCTCAGCGTGGTCCCAGAACCAGCCAGCGTTCTTGATCAGCTTGTCATCGTGATCAACCAGGGTGTTGTCAAGCGGGATGACGCGTCCTGGCGATACCAGGTGGCCGGATCACGCTGGAGCCATTCGAGCCGCTGGGCGTTCAGCCGCTCCGGCTCCCACGGCGACTCGGTGAGGAAGCGATTGATTCAGGATTGGTCTGGCGCGTCGGCAAACTCACGTGCAATGCCCTCACCGTCTTGTGCTCGGCGATCAGCAAGCCCGTCACGTACTCGGCGAAGAGGAGACTACACCTATGACGCCCTCCCAAAACCGCATCGCCTATTACCGCGACCGGTGTCGACCGCCACTCACGCAGGCCGGCCTGGCGCGTGCGCTCGGCGTACACGTGAATGCCATCTACCGCTGGGAGCGCAATGGGGTGCCTACGCCGGCCAAGCTACTGGCGCTGACGCAGCTGCTCGTGGAGCAGGGCGCGATCACCAGCTATGAGGCGGCCCGCGCCTTCTGGAGCACCGGTGGCTCGGAGACGTTTCCCGAGCCGTACGAGCTGTCTGCGTTCTTCCAGGCGAACGCCGCCAGAGCGCCGGGGCTACCCGGCCGGATGTCTGCCCCTACCTACCTTCCCTCAGGGTCCTGGCTCCCGCTGCGAGCGAACCCGCACTTCGAGGGACGCGACAAGGCCCTGCGCTTGCTCGCGGAGCAGTTCGCCGTGCCGTCGACCGTCGCTATCACGGGCATGGGCGGCATCGGCAAGACGCAGCTGGCGGTCGAGTTCGCCCACCGCTTCGGCGCGCGCTTCCCTGGAGGTGTGTTCTGGCTTAGCTTCGCCAATCCGGACGCGGTGCCGAGCGCGGTGGCGGGGTGTGGGGAGCTCGGGCGCATGGGCCTTCGACCGGACTTCAGCGCCCTGCCGCTAGGAACACAGGTGCGGCTCGTGCAGGCGGCCTGGCAGGAGCCGGTGGACCGCCTGCTCATCTTCGACAATTGTGAGGATGAGGCGCTGCTTGAGGCGTGGCGCCCCGTTACGGGCGGCTGCCGTGTGCTCATCACCAGCCGCAGGGTGCGCTGGCCATCCGCCCTCGACATCCACCCGCTGCCGCTCGAGGTGCTGCGCCGAAAAGAGAGCATCGCGCTGCTACGGCGGCACCGCCCGGATCTGGACGCCGATGACCAGCCGCTGGACTCCATCGCCGATACCCTCGGCGACCTTCCACTCACGCTGCACCTGGCCGGCAGCTACCTCGCGCGCTACCGCGCGGGCGTGACGCCCGCGACCTACCTGGCGAACCTGCGGCAGGCGGGAGATCTGTCGCACCCGTCGCTTCGGTGCGGTGAGCTGTCGCCCACCCACCACGTGCAGGACATTAATCACACCTTCGCATTGAGCTATGACCAGCTCGTGCCAGGCGATACCACTGACGCGCTGGCGCTGCAGCTGCTGGCGCTGGTGGCGCATCTGGCGCCCGGCGAACCCGTTCCTCGTTCACTGCTGCATGTGGCGCTGTCGATCGCCGACGACAGCGTTGCGATCCTTATGTTCGAGGATGCGATCCGCCGGGTGGTAGATCTGGGGCTGCTGAGCGAGGAGAACAACGACACGGTGCGCATGCACCGTCTGCTGGTCACGTTTGTCCGGACGCAAGGTACCGCGGTTGCGGCGCAGGAGCACATCGAGGCCGCCCTGATCGCCGAGGCACAGCGCCTCAGCGATACGCGCATGCGGGCCGAGCTTGTGGCACTGCAGGTCCACCTGCGTTCCGTCACGGAGCGGGCGCTGCAGCAGCAGAGCGCTCGCGCGCCAGAGCTCTGCGAGTGGCTAGGCTGGCACCTTACGCTGCTGATCGCCTGGGACGAGGCGCGCACCTACCTGGAGCTCTCGCTCACGCTGCGCCAGCGCAAGCTCGCGGACGCGCACGCGGAGGTGGCCGCGAGCCTGCACGCGGATGTGGCCGCGAGCCTGCACGCGCTGGCGCTGCATCTCCAGCAGCGCGGGGATTTTGTTGCGGCCTGCACTCGCCACGCGCAGGCCGTCGCCATCTGGGAGCAGTCGCTTGGGGAGCAGCACCTGGACACCGCGCGGGGCTACATGCAGCTCGGTTACGCGCTCGGCCTGCGGGGCAGCTGCACCGATGGCCTTGCCTACCTCCGCAAGGCGCTGCGCACCCGGCGCAGAGCGCTCGGGCTCCGGAACGCCATGACCGCTCACACCCTCAGCCACCTTGGCTTCCTGCTCTACAAGTGCGGTCGGCCGCGCAGAGGCCAGCGGTACCTCAGGTTGGCCCTCGCTATTCGCGAGCAAGTGCTCCCCCCCGAGAGCCCGATGATCGCGCAGACGCTCAACAACCTCGGCGAGGCGTGCTTCGCTACGGGCGACTACACCACGGCTCGAGGGCTTCATGAGCGGGCGCAGGGGATACGCCAGGCGGTGCTCGGCGAGGAGCACCCACACACCGCCGAGACGCTGAAGAACCTCGGCGTGACGCTCAGGGCACTTGGCGCCTCCCGCGACGGGCGCGCCCTCCTTGTGCGGGCAGTTCAGATCCTCACGGCGACGAGCGGACCGCACAACCTGGACACCGCCTGGGCGTGCGACTGCCTGGCGGAGTTACTGATCGCCGAGGGCGAAACGGCGGCGGCACAGCCATTCCTTGCCCAGGCACTGGTCTACTACGAGGCGCAGCTCCTCCTGGAGCACCATGACACCGCACGCACCCGTGCACGCCTCGCCGGCCATACTGGTTCCTAGATACCTCATTTTCGCCCAAACTGACGGCAATGTGGGCGGGGGTGAGTAAATAGTCGTAAACGAGTAGAACGGCAAAGATGCATCCTAGAGGAAGGTCTCGAAGGCGGCCAACCCGCCGGCCAAGGCACTGCAGCGAAACCATCGTGCCGCTTGCGGCGAAGCAGAGCTTAGAGCATCGCCTTGAGGTCCTCGTAGCGAGCGGCTACCATCCCCCGTAGCTCCGCGCACATGTCGTCGTCGCTCAGGCGACGGTTCGCGATTTTCATAATCTGACGGCTAAGCTCGGTGTCGTGCAGCGCTTCGGTCAGCCAGTGGACGAAGTCGCCACGCTCCAGGTGGTAGGTAATGGAGGCGATAGGCACCTGGTCGATCGCAGTGCGAAACTCCGACAGGTTGGCGGCCGTGCCGTGCCGCTTCCCCGACGAGTCGCGAAAGACAAACCACTTCTCTCGAGGCAGCTGCACAGCCAGGTATTTATGGAGGTGGCGGATATGCGGCACCCGACGCGTCCCTGCCCGGAAAACAATATCGTTGAGCACGCCGGCGCCCAGCGCGTTCTGTGGCAGGCTCAGGCGCGCGTGGCCACGCCCGAGGGTCGGCATCTGCGCGCGATTGCTCGCCCAGCAGGGATCGGCCTCTAGCAGCACGTCGAAGAGCGCCAGATCCTCTTCATAGCTGGTGCGCGTGAGCGCCCAAACCTGCACCGCCTGGAGGATCGCCCGCGCCACCTGGCTCGGACGATAGGTCACCACCGTTACGCCGCCGCCGATCATCAGCTCCTCAACCGTGCCGGTGAACGGCCTGGCCCACGCTGCATAGCTCTGCTGGATCTCGTCGATCAGCAACCAGTGCGGCCGCCCGCAGCGCATGCGAAGATCGAGCAGCGCGCGCAGCAGGCGCTCGGTGAAGGGATTGCGCGCCGCGACCGACATCCACGAGAGGTCGATGATCAGGTTGGAGCGCGTGTACTCGCAGAGCGTGATGATATCGCCGACCCGCTGGAGCTGCGTCTCAGGCGCGCCTACCAGCATGGTGTGCGGCAGGCCGGCCAGGCTGCGATAATCGCCCTCGGGGTCGATGATCACCGTCTGGTAGCCCTGGAGCATGATCTCCTCGGCGATCAGGCCGCCGAGCCACGACTTCCCGCTGGAGCTGTCGCCGGCGATCCCCCAGGTGCGGTCGATGAGCTGCCAGGGGTCGATCAGGACCGGCGCTCGGTTGGTGTGCCAGCCAAGCTTGAGCTGGCGCTCGGGGCGCACCCTGCGCGGGCTAATCTGACCGGCGATCAGGTCGCTGATGAGGCCGCGCATCCCGGCGCCGGCGGGTTGGGGGAGTACCAGGTCGGCGAGAGCTTTGAGCTCTGGGGTCGCGTTGTCGACGGCGACCGCAAGCTCGGCCAGTGCGAGCAGGCTGCGGTCGTTCTCGGCGTCGCCGCAGGCCACGACATTCCGCTCCGAGAGCCGTAGCTCGCGCAGAGCGTAGGCGAGTCCGGTGCCCTTCGTGGCGCCGATCGGCAGCACCATCACCGACCCACGGTTGTACTCGACCGTCGCCCCGCCGCCGCAGGCGCGCAGCGCTGCCAGGATCGGCTCGTCGTGCGGCACAGAGGTGGCGATCAGGGCCATGCCGCGCTCAATCGGCAGATGCATCGCGTCGATGCGCTCCAGCAGGTCCGGCGGGAGCTGCCCGAACGGCAGCACCACCACATCCTGGCGGGGGAAGTAGACCACCGCACCATCCTCGGCGACGATGGCGTCGAACAGATCGGCGAAAGGCCCATCCGGCGTGAAGCTCGCCAGGGTGCGGCCCGTCACCAGTACCAGCGTCAGGTGCGCCGCCTTTGCCGCACGCAGGGCCTCCCAGGTCGCGGGCGAGATCTGGCCATCCTCGGCGAGCGTGCCGTCGAGGTCGGAGGCGAGGATTGTCAGGTGCATAGGGCCCTCATTGGCTCATCAGTCACGGCTGGCGCCTGGCCGAGCCCACGTTCTGCCCGAGCGGTACACGCAGCTCGGCCCGTGTCCCGCGCGAATGCGTAAAGCGAAACTCCGCACGGATCTGCCTCACGAGACTGGCGACCAGCTCCAGTCCAAGGCTTGGAGACGGTCCCTCGGGGGTGACGAAGCCGACACCGTCGTCGATAACGCAGACGATCAGAGTATCGCCATCGACGGAGGCGAGGATCTGAACCACTCCCGTCCGCCCGTCGGGGAAAGCGTGCTTGAGGCTATTCACCAGGAGCTCGGTGACGATCAGGCCGAGTGGAATCGCGAGGTCGGGGTCGATGGTCAGCGAGGCCATATCGCCACAATCCAGCCTCACCGCCCCCGCGCTATCGGCGTATGCGCGAAAGACGCTGCTGCTCAGGTTGCGAAAATAGTCGCCGACGCCGATCGTCCCCAGGTTTGCGGAGTGATACAGCTGCTCGTGCACGAGGGCCATGACCGCAATCCGGTTCTGGCTATCGAGGAGCGCCTCCCGGATACGGGGGTCGCCCAGGCTCCGCGCCTGGATCCGGAGGAGGCTGGTGATAATCTGCAGGTTGTTCTTTACCCGGTGGTGGATCTCCCGCAGCAGCAGCTCCTTCTCGGAGACCAGGTTGTGGAGCTGGGCCGAGGCCTCGGCGGCCGCACTCATGTCGGTGATGATCATGCACCCGCGCGCAGCACCCTCATCGTGGAGCACACGCAGCGAGATCTGCACGGGCAGCGGTGTGCCCGCGGCGCTCAGCAGCGTCAGCGCGCCGCTGCTGCGATCGACGAGCCCGCGGGCCAGCAGCGTTTCGAACAGCGGCTGGTCGGCGGGGCTGACAAAGTGGGCGAACGGCTGGCCTATGAGCTCGCCCAGGGGGAAACCGAGCAGCTCGGCGAAGCGCGCGTTCGCGTAGAGCATCACGCCGGTGTCCTGTACGGTCACCGCGCCCTCGTTCATGGTCTCGATCAGGACGCGGTAGGTGTGGTCGGCCCCCTCAAGGGTGTAGACCCGGGGGCCATCCGGCCCGCTGACGACCAGGGCGTCGGCCTCGCCGTCGCGGAGCGCGCGGATAATCTCCTCCGCCTCGGCAAGTCGTCTGCGGAGCTGTTCCACCTCATCGTCTCGCGGCGCGGCGGGCACAGGGTCAGATCTGGTCACGGCTGTGCTCCTCCCGCTGTTGCGACCGCGCCGCCAAGCCCGAGGGCAGCCAGGAGCCGCTCCGGCCGCTGGAGATCGCCCACGAAGTAGCGCCCCACGATGGGCGCAAGCAGGAGCAGTGTGGGTGTGGCGAGGATCGCGTCCGCAAGCGCCTGATCCGCGTGCTGATAGATGTCGAGGATCTCCAGCTGGTAGCGGCCGGCGAAGTGCTGCTCGCAGAGCTGGAGCAGGGCCGAGATCGCAGCGGTAGAGCGCTGGCTGGCGCCCGCGACATAGAGACGCAGCACAACCTCCTGGTGCGCGCGCGCCTGCAGCGCGGCGGCTAGGGCATGGGAAGCATCGGCGGGTCGCTGCTGATCCATGGGCTAGTCCTTCGGCCGGTGTGGGCGAAGATCGAGGCCGACCAGCACGCGCTCGGTGTTCGAGAGGTCGCCGATCAGCTTGCGGATCGGCCTGGGCAGCTTGCGCACGAGGGTCGGCAGGGCCAGGATCTGATCGCCGAGGCCCAGGCGCGGGTTCTCCATTAGGTCGATCACCTCGATGTGGTAGCGCCCGGCCAGGTGCTGTTCGCAGATCCGGCGCAGGTTGTCGAAGGCGATAACCGATTTCGGCGTCTGCCCGGCCACATAGAGACGCAGCTCAAACTCCGCGTCCTCAGGCGGCTGCGCCTGCGCGCCGGACCTGTTCGGTGCTTCACTCATTGCCGGCTCCTGAATGCGCGAGCGTTGATGATCGCTCGTCGGCGGGGGCCGCCTGACGGCGGCGCTGAAGCTCTGCGCGCGTGGTGCGCTCAGTCTGCTCCCGGAGGGCCTCGCACTCACGCAGATGCTCGCCCGAACGCTCCAGGGCGGCCAGGTCTGCCTGAAGGCTGGCGATCTGGGCATTGAGCGTCAGCCGCCGCCGCTCAAGCTCTTGCTGGCGCAGCTCGAACTCTTGCCTGCGGCGCAGCTCCTCGGCATGTTCGGCGGCCTCTGCGGCCAGACGGGCCGTGCCGGTCAGCACACTGCCGCTACCGCTGTAGACACTGGCCAGGCTCAGGCCGCTGTCGGAGATCAGCAGCTCGCGAATCTGGTTGGAGTGCCCAATCCCACGCGCCTTGAGCACGTAGAGCCCGCAGTTGCGCTCGCCGTTGGCCTCCAGGTTACGCAGCAGCAGCCAGGTGTCCACCAGCGACGAGACGCCAACCTCGCTCTGCTCGGCGCTGCCATTCGTGCTGGTCAGGCTGGTGCAGAGCGTCGTGATCTGGCGGGCCTTGAAGCTGTCGAGGAGCCGCGCCAGCATGGCCGTGATATCGAGCAGGCCTCCTGCCGGGCCGAAGGTGGTGATCGGGTCGATTACCAGCACCTGGGGCGCGAAGCTGCGCACGGCGTCGAGCATACGCATCAGGTGCATCTCAAGGCCGTGGAGGGTTGGTCGCGCGCTGACGAAGTGCAGCAGGCCGGCCTCAACCCAGGGGCGCAGGTCGAGGCCGATCGCGCGCATGTTCCGCATGAGCTGGGCCGGTGACTCCTCGAAGCAGAAGGCCAACCCACGCTCGCCGCGCCGGCAGGCTGCGTCAAGGAAGGTCATCGCAAGGCTGGTCTTGCCGGTGCCGGCCGTGCCGCTGATGAGCACGCTGGAGCCGCGGTACAATCCCTGGCCGCCGAGCATGGCGTCGAGCTGGGGCATGCCGGTCGAGACCCGCTCGTCGGAGGCGCGGTGCTCCAGCCCGAGTGCGGTGATCGGCAGCAGTGCGAGCCCGTGCTCGCCGATGACAAACGGGTACTCGTTGGTGCCGTGGGTCGAGCCACGATACTTGATCACGCGCAGGCGCCGGGTCGAGACCTGCTCGTGGATGCGGTGGTCCAGCAGGAGCACACAGTCGGCGACGTACTCCTCGATGCCGTGGCGGGTCAGGGCGCCCTCGCCGCGCTCGGCGGTCACCACGGCGGTGAGGCCGCGCTCCTTGAGCCAGCGGAAGAGCCGGCGCAGCTCGGCGCGCAGGATGGCCTGGTTGGGGAAGGCGGCGAAGAGCGCCTCGAGGGTGTCGAGCACAATGCGCTTCGCGCCGATCTGGTCGATCAGGAGCCCGAGGCGCAGGAAGAGCCCCTCCAGATCATACTCGCCGACCTCCTCGATCTCGCTCCGTTCGATCTGAATCGAGTCGATGTACAGCAGCCCCCGGGCCTCGATCGCGGCCAGATCGTAGCCGAGCGAGGCGGTGTTCCGCCTCAGCTCGTCGGCGTTCTCCTCGAAGGCGATAAAGAGGCCCGGCTCGCCGTACTCCGTCGCCCCGCGCACCAGAAACTCCATGCCGAAGAGGGTCTTGCCGCTGCCGGCGCTGCCGCTGACCAGGCTGGGCCGCCCGCGCGGCAGGCCGCCGCCGACGATCGAGTCGAACCCCTCGATACCGGTCGGCGTCTTGCCCAGGGTTTCAGAAGGCACGTCGCTCATCGCTCGCTCCTATTGCTCGTGAGCTCCAAGCCCATATCGCGCCACAGCGCTCATACAGCCGTCTCAGGCCCAAGGAGAATCCTGAGGGCTGCATCAAGGGCGGCGCGGGTGATGGGCTTCTGAAGGAAGCATCGCGGGCGCAGTTCGCTGTGCCGAGCGGCAACCTCCTCGATGGCGTAGCCGCTCATCAGCGCGATCGGGAGCGTTGGGCGGAGCTGGCAGATCGCACGCATCAGCTCCGGGCCGGAGATCCCCGGCATGGTCAGATCGAGAAAGACCCCGTCGATCTGCGGGCCATCGGCGGCGAGCAGCGCGAGGCCGGCGGCGCCGTCGGTTGCCGAGTAGACACGAAAGCCGAGGCGCTCCAGCATGCGCATAAGCACGGCGCGCATCTCGGGCTCATCGTCGATGACCAGGAGCGCCGGACACTGCTGAGCGGGGGCGGAGGCCGCGCCGGGAGCGACTGCCACCGGAGGGGCGGTCGCGGCGATGGGCCCAACGCTCACCGGCAGGTAGACTCGAAATGTCGTCCCGGCCCCGGGAGCGCTGTCCACATCGATCGCCCCCCCGTGGGCGCGCACGATCCCATACACCGCGGCAAGACCCAGCCCGTGCCCGTCGCGCTTCGTCGTGAAGAAGGGCTCAAAGATCTTCGCCCGGGCGTCCTGTCCTATGCCGCACCCGCTGTCGCGCACGGTGACACAGACGTAGGGGCCGGCGACGATCTGCTCACCCAGATGCATGTCGGCGGCCTGGGCCGGCGTGAGTGGCAGCTCCTCGGTACGCACGAGGATCGTCCCAGGCTCCTCACCGAGCGCCTCCAGCGCATTGGTCAGCAGATTCAAGATCACCTGATTCAGCTGCGTGACATCGCCCAATACGAGCGGCAGCTCCTCGCTCAGCTCAAGGGTGAGCGAGACCCGGTTGGCCAAGCGCCCACGGAGCAGCCTGGTCAGATCGCGCACAATCGTATTGAGCAGGATAGGGCGGATCACACTGTGGCCGTGCCCCGCATAGGTGAGCAGCTGTGCCGTGAGATCGCCTGCACGCTGGAGCCCGTAGCAGGCCTGTCGGAGCGTTTCAAGCGCCTCGCTTCCCGGCGCGAGTTGCTCCTCGGTAAGCTGCACATAGCCCAGGACGCTCGTCAGGATATTGTTGAAGTCGTGGGCGATCCCGCCGGCCAGAATGCCCAGGCTCTCCAGGCGCTGGGTCTCCAGCATCTTCCGCTCCAGCCGCCGTCGCTCCGCCTCGGCGTTGTGACGCTCCGTCACGTCGCGGAAGGCCACCACGATGCCATAGAGCGAGCCGCGCTCGTCTTTGATCGGCGCGACGGTGTTCTCGATCGGTCGGAGCACGCCATCGCGCACCACGAGGAGTGCCTCCCCTGGCGGGAGCGGCAACACGTCTGCAGAGCCTGCAGCCTTCGCGGGGTCGGCCGGGGCGGCGCCCTGGATGAGGAAGATCTCGGGGAGCGGCTGCCCCAGCGCCTCCTCAGCCGACCAGCCGCTGATCTGCTCGGCGCGTGGGTTCAGGTAGGTGACCTGGTGGGCGGTGTCGGTGACAATCACCCCGTCGTCGATGCTGCGCAGGATGGTGGCGAACAGGCGCTCCCTGGCCTGCAGCTGGCGGTCACTGGCACTCTTCGCCAGCGCCAGCTGTACCGTGATCGTAAGCTCGCGCTCGTTGAACGGCTTGAGGATGTAGCCGTAGGGGCTCGTCGCCTGGGCGTGCGCGATCGTCGCCTCGTCGGCGTGCGCGGTCAGGAAGATCACCGGGATCGCGTCATGCTCCTGGAGCCACTCCGCGACGGTAAAGCCGTTCGAGTCATCGGCGAGACGAATATCGAGCAGCACCAGATCGGGGCGCGCCGCCGCGATCGCCGCCAGGGCCTCTTCGCTCGTCGCGGCAACGGCCGGCACGGAGTAGCCGAGATCCTCGAGCAGATAGGTTAGATCGCGGGCGATAAGCACCTCATCTTCGACGATCAGGATCGATGCACTACTCATAGCAGTACCTTTCCCGTTCCAAGCGTGGCGCGCTGAGGAGGAGGCGGTGCGTGAGCGGGAAAGGCGATAGTGATGCGTGTACCTGCGCTGCCATCGACCATGATCGTGCCACGGAGTTGGCGGACGAGATCGTGAACGAGCTGCATGCCGAGCGAGGGCCTTCGCAGGCCCGGCTCAGCGCCTGGTAGTCCGACGCCCGTATCCCAGATCCGAAGGGTGATCTGCTCCGGCACCTCGCACGCGAGTGTAATGCCGATCACCCCCCGGCGCCCGTCGGGGAAGGCGTACTTGAAGCTGTTGGAAAGCAGCTCGTGGATGATCAGCCCACAGGGAATGGCCTGATCCAGGCTCAGCCAGAAGTCGGTCGCAGTCACCTGCAGGTCGATCTGCTCCGGGTGAGTTGTGTAGATGTGGGCAAGGTGACGGCTCAGTTGCTGGACGTAGGTCGATGCGTTAATCAAGGCGAGGTCGTCAGCCTGGTAGAGCAGTTCGTGGACGAACGCCATAACCTCGACCCGCTGGCGGCTCTCGCGGAGCGCGGCTGTGGCCGCCACGTCGTGAAGCTGGCGGCCCTGGAGCCGCAGCAGGCTGACCACAACCTGGAGGTTATTTTTGACCCGGTGGTGGATCTCCTTCAGCATCGTCTCACGCTCGGCCAGCGTTCTCCGCAGTGTCTGGTCCATCACGGTGCGCTGGGTGATATCGCTGTAGACGACGACCACCCCGTAGCCGCTCAGCGGCATCGGCGTCGCCGTCACGCTGAGCCAGGTCGTCTCGCCCGCCGCCCGTACCACACCTATCTCGACATCGGTGATCAGCCGCTGCTCACGCATGGCGCGCACGCCTGCGTACTCGTCGCTCGGCATCATGCTGCCATCTGGCCGAATAACCTGCCACGCCGCGCTATCCAGGCGCCGTTGCCGGTGTTCGTCACGGCTCAGACCAAGCAGGCGCTCCGACGCCGGGTTGACGTCTGTGATCTGCCCATCGGCATTCACGATCGACACACCGATCGGCAGCACCTGAAATAGCGTTGTGTAGATGAGGTCGCGCTCACGGAGCGCCTCCTCCAGCTGTTTGCGCTCGGTGATATCTTGCAGCGTACCGCGCACCCCGACGACGACGCCCTGGCGCGCTTCGATCTCGCCCTGCGCCCGCACCCAGATCTGCTGCCCTTTCGCCGTGATTATGGGCAGCTCGAGGTCCCAGGGCGCGGCATTCTGGCTCGCCCAGGTGCGCATGTCCGCAGAAGCCGCGCGGGCCGCAGGTGGGAAAAAGGCGAGCGTTCGCTCCACCGACGGCTGCGCCCCAGGGTCCAGCGCGTGGATGCAACAGGTCTCGTCAGACCAGGAGGGCGTCATGGTGGCCAGGTCAAGGCTCCAGCCGCCGATCTTCGCCATCTGGCCGATGTGCCGCAACTGCGCTTCACTCTGCCGGATCTGCCGTTCGGCGCGAGTCTGCTCGCTCGTGTCTTCGGTCACGGCCATACCCGCGATAATACGGCCGTCAGCGACGGAGACCGGGACGAAGCGCATCCGATAGGTCTGCTCGTCGAGGGCATATTCCATGGTGCGCTGCTCACCGGCGAGCGCGGCCCGGTAGGCTGCGGCAAGGGGCTCAGCGTGCTCCGCCGGCATCACCTCCCAGAGTGTGCGGCCAACCATCGCCTGCGCATCATAGCCATGACGACTCAGGGCCTGGCCCTCGGCCAGGAGGTAGCGCAGATCCTGGTCGAACATCAGCACGGTGATGTTGGGCAGGTGCTGTACCAGGGTGCGGTAGCGGGCCTCACGCACGGCCAGCGCCTGCGCCTGCTCGGCGAGCTGGCTGTTGAGCGCCCGCAGCTCGCGGGTACGCACATCGACGCGCTGCTCGAGCTCGTCGTGGGCGGCGCGAAGCGCCTGCTCGGCAAGCTGTTGCTCCGTCGCGTCGCGCATCACCGTGGTGTAGCCGATCAGCCGCCCGCCCGGCTCGGTGAGCCGGGCGAGCACCGAGGTGGCCCAGAAGCGCGAGCCATCCTTGCGCACCCGCCAGCCTTCGTCGGCGTAACGCCCGGCCGTCGCGCCCTGCTGGAGCGCCAGTGCAGGGATGCCGGCAGCCACGGCGTCGGGCGTGTAGAAGTGCGTCAGCTCCTGGCCGACGATCTCGGCGGCGCTGTAGCCGGTGATCCGCGTGGCGCCTGCGTTCCAGCTGGCCACGCGCCCGCTCTGGTCAAGCAGCAGAATGGCGTAGTCGGGCACGCCATCGATAATGGTGTGCAGCTCGGCCTCCTGCTTCTGGGCGCGGCGAGCCGTAGACTGGAGTCTGTCGATGAGCAAACTAATCAGCGCCCCCTCGATACAAAACATGCTCAGGCGCAAGCTGTGGCCGGCCAGGCTCACCTGGAGGTCGCCGCCGATCTGGAAGAACAGGGTGACCGCGATCAAGCTGAAGGCTGTGGCAAGTAGGCCGCCCCTGGCCCCACCGAGCCAGGCGCTCAGCAGCACGGCGGCAGTAAAGGCCAGAAAGGGCGTCTCGAACTTCAGCAGCGGGATAAGCGCCAGGTTGAACCCCAGCGCGACGAACGGCGTCACGAGCGGAGCGCTGGCAGCCAGGAGGCGCTGTACGGTGCTGCGAGGCATCACCTATGCCTCCTCGACCGTTTGGGTCACTGCGAGGGCCGGGTGCGCGACACGGATGCAGTTGCGCCCCGCACGCTTCGCCTGATACAGCGCGGCGTCGGCGCGCCGTAGCGCATCGGCCACATCGCTGGACTGATCGGTGATCACTACAATGCCGGCCGAGATCGAGATCGGCGGGAGGAGCTGCTGATCGTAGAGGACGCGCATGGCCTGCACCTGCTGCCGGATCGCCTCGGCGCGCGTGAAGGTCGCCGCCTCCGGCGCCGAGGGCAGGACGAGCACGAACTCCTCACCGCCATAGCGGCAGACAATATCCTCTGTGCGCACGACTGTCTGCAGCAGCCGGCTCAGCGCACGCAGGACCATATCGCCTGCAGCATGCCCCCAGGTGTCGTTGATCTGTTTGAAGTGATCGATGTCGAGGAAGATCAGGCCGATCGGGTGGTTGCTGCGCGCGGCGCGGCTCTGCTCCTGGGCGAGGATCTCCTCCAGGTAGCGCCGGTTGTATAGCCCGGTCAGCGCGTCGTGGGCAGCCTGCTCGCGCAGCGCCTCGCGCATGCGAATGTTCGCGAGGCCCAGGGCCGCCTGCTCAGCCAGGGCGACCGCGAGCCGGCTGCACGCGGCGGTGGCGGCGGCCGCCAGGAGCGGATCGCCGCTCTGAGGGAGGCGCATGTGGAGCACGCCACATACTCCCTCTTCACCGCTCAGCGGCACACAGATTGTCTGGTGCAGGGTATCGAGCGGCGCAAAGACACTGGTGCAGCAGTGCGCCTCCGCCTCCTTCAGCATGACCCTGCCGTGGCGCAGCGCCCAGCAGCCCCCGGGCTGCAGCGATGGATAGCTCGCTGCGCTGGCGCCCCACCGCGCGACCGCCTCCATCGCAGCCTGGTTGGTACGCTGGATGTAGAGCACGCCGTCGGCGTCGGCGAAGAGGTGTCGCCCGGTCTCGACAATGACCGCATAGCACTCCTCAACCGAGGTGCAGCGGAGCAGGGCGCCGCCGAGCGCGCTCAGCGCGACCACCTCCGTGGTGCGCTGCTCGAGCGCCGCTACCGAGGCCCGCAGCTCGCGATTGGCCTGCTGGAGCGCCTGCTCACTGGCCTTGAGCTGCTGCTCCAGCTGATGCTTATGCAGAGCGACCTCCAGCGTGCTGAGGAGCGCCTGCTCGTCGAACGGCTTGATCACGTAGCCGAAGGGGCCGGTTGTAGCCGCGCGCTGCACGGTGTGGCGATCTGCGTGGGCGGTGAGGTAGACAAACGGCAGCTGAAAGCGCTCGCGCAAGATCTGCCCGATGGAGATCCCATCATGTTCGCCGCGGAGATGGATATCGAGCAGCACGATGTCGGGCCGCGCTGCCTCGGCCACAGCCAGCACATCCTCGGCCGTATCGACGATGCCGGCGATCGTGTGGCCGACGTTTTCCAGGATGGCGGCGATGTCGTGGGCGACGAGCGCTTCATCTTCGGCGATGAGAATGTTCATCGGCGCTTCTTTGCCATCAACGAGGGCGCCCGGGCCTATGGGCGCTGTTACGGAAATGTGCGACGAGCGAGGGATGCGATCACGGGAAGCACGTCGCGATGGAGCATGTCACTGCTGAGGCAACAGTCGGCGCCGGCCGCAAGCGCGGCCTGCTGGTACTCCGCGATCCCCTGCTGGGCGAGCGTGATAATGCCGAGCGCGGGAAGCATCGCCCGCAGGGGCGCGATCAGGCCAAGGGCCGCCGGCGTGTTGCCGTTCAGGCCGAGCAGCACAATCTGCGGTTTGCGCACGGCCGCGAGCGCCAGGGCGTCATCGCAGCGGAACACCGCGCCAACCACCACAAGCCCCTGAGGGCGCTGCTGCTCGAGAAAGCGCACGACCATCTGGAGAAAGGCCGGGTGGTGATCGACCACAAGGACTGAGATGTTCGCTTCCATCGCCGCGTACCATCCCTGCACCGGAAAATCCGGAGCTGACGATAGGATGCGACGACGACCACGCTGTCGCTGAAGCACCCTGGATGTCAGCATAGCGAGCGGCAGAGCTGCGCGCTAGCGTAGAGGTACGATTGTGCGAGCGGGAAGGATACGATCGTTTGGGCTGGGGATGGGCGAAGGCCAGGCGAGGTTAGTCGAGGGTGATGATGCCACGCTTGATAGCGTAGCGGATCAGGTCAGTCTGGTGCCGCAGGTCGAGCTTGTGCAGGATGTTTGTCCGATAGGTCTCGACGGTACGCACACTGAGCGAAAGGCGCGCGGCGATCTCGGTGGAGGTCATTCCGGCTGCGACCAGCTGGAGCACGCTGCGCTCACGCGCGGAGAGCAGCTCGTAGGGGTCATCAACGGCGGCATCGGCGTGCACATAGCCCTCTATCAGGCGCTCGGAGAGGGCGCTGCTGAGATAGCGGCGGTGAGCGGCCGCCTCGCGCACGGCCTGGACAAACTCGGTGGCCTGCGCCTCCTTCAAGACATAGGCAACCGCGCCGGCGCGCAGGGCATCGCGGACGTAGACGTCGTCGGCGTGCATTGAGAGCACGACGACGCGCGTCTGTGGCGTACCGGCGCGCACCGCGCGGATAACCTCGATACCGCCCATCCCGGGCATCATCAGGTCGACGACCAGCACGTCCGGCACGAGTCTGGCGACGAGCGCGATGGCCGTGGGCCCGTCGGCGGCCTCCCCAACGACCGTACAGGCCAGCTCGTGCTCAAGCAGGCTGCGCAGCCCCTGGCGCATCACGTGGTGGTCGTCGGCCAGCACGATCGACAGCGTGCTCATCGGGTGGCCCCCTCATCGTCGCTCGTCCCGGGCACGTTATCGAGCGGGAGGGTCACGAACAGGCGCGTGCCCTCGCCAGGGGCGGAGTCGATCGAGAGCTGGCCGCCCAGCAGGGCGACGCGCTCACGCATGCCAGCCAGGCCCACCGAGCGCTGGGCGTGCAGCGCCGAGGTAGCATCGAACCCACAGCCCTCGTCCTCAATGACGATCGCCAGCTGGCCCTGGCTCAGCCAGACCTGCACCATCGCGGCCGAGGCCTGGGCATGGCGCGCCACATTCGTCAGCCCCTCCTGGACGAGGCGATAGACCACGATCGCAACATGGGGGGAGATCTGATCCTTCAGACCATGGTGTTTGAAGTCGACAGCGATGCGGGTCTGTTCGCTATAGCGGCGTACAAACCACTGCAGCGTCGGCAGGAGCCCAAGGTCGTCGAGCATCGACGGACGGAGATCAAGCGAGAGCTGTCGCACCTGGCCGGTCAGCTCGATGACAACCTGCTGCGCCGAGCGGAGACGGGCGCGGATCTGATCAGGTGTCTCGGCTGTACTGGCCTCCAGCACCATGTTGAGGCCTGTCAGCTGCTGGCCGATCTCATCGTGTAGCTCGTGGGCCAGCGCGCGCCGCTCAGCCTCCTGGGCCTGTACCAGCCGCATCGAGAGCGCCTGCATCTGGTGCGCGTAGGCGTGCAGCGCTTCTTCGGCGGCCTTCTCGGTCGTAATATCCAGGGTGCTGAGGCAGACCCCACAGATGACCCCGTCAGCTGTCCGGATCGGAGAGCAGTGGACCGCGAGCCAGAGCGGGGCGGTCGGCGTGCTGACACTCAGCTTCGTCTCGATCCGCTCGCCGCGTAGTGCGCGCTGAAGCAAGGCCAGGCGCTCCGGGATGGTCTCAGGGAGCATATATGCAGTAATCAGTGCGCCAGCAACGAGGTGCTTCCCGAAGTGTCGGAACATCCCGCTGTCCGCGTGCTGGTTCCACTGGACGATCCGCAGCTCCGTGTCGATGAGGATGATAGCCTGCGAGGAGCTGTCAAAGAGTGCGCGCAGGTTGCTTTCCGAGCTGCGGAGGGCCTGCTCGGCACGCCTGATGGCGCTGATCTCAACAACCACAACGCCCACCCCGATCGGCGGCGCATCGGGGTCCGCTACAGGGTAGTAGCTCACAAGCCAGTGCCGCTCATGGCCGGGCGCTGCCTGGGTCTCACCGCTGATCTCCAGGCTCAGCAGCGGTTTGCCGCTGCTGAGCACGGACTGGTAGAGCGGCTCGAGCTGCTCGGCCAGGTGCGGAAGGACATCGCGCAGATGACGGTTCACATGACTGCGTACTGACTGGCCGTTGATCTCCGCCAGTGCTTCGTTGATCCGCACGAAGCGCAGGTCACGATCGACAAAGGCAAGCCCCACCGGCGCATTGGCGAACAGCGTATCGAGCAGGGTCAGGGCCTCGCGCATCTCCTGACTTACAGTCTGAAGGGTCGTGTAGAGCAGCGCGCGATGCAGCGCCACCGCGCACTGCTGGGCGATGGCCTCCAGGAACGTGCGAGCCTCGAGCGTGAAATGCTGCGGCTCGGCGAACGTGAGCCCAATACAGCCGATCACCTGACCATCGACGCTGAGCGGGAGCCCGGCGGCCGCGCTATCGCTCGACTGTCGCAGCGTGTGGATCTGTGGGTAACGTACATCGCGCTCGGCAGGTGAGCTAACATAGACCGAGGCGCCGGTGCGCAGGGCGTCGGTGAACACCGTTGCGGCAGCGGGCGTGAGCGCGCGGAGACGGGCGACGTGATCCGCAGAAAAGCCATTGGCAGCAAGTAGCCTCAGGGTCCCGGCATGCGGCTCAGCTTGAAAGACTGCGCCCGCGCGGGCGCCGGCAGCGGCGACCGCGTGCTCCAGAATCGCCGCCAGGGCTGCGTCTATGGTGAGCCTCCCGGCGAGCGCTGCCGAGACAACGAGCAGGTGAGGCTGTCGATCTGATGCATACGGAGCTGCTCCCCACTCCTGCCGCCCCACACCAGGCGCCTCAGGCGCAGCCTCAATCGCAGCTGAGTCGCGTGAAGCACGCTCTCTCTGAGCGGCGAGGTGGAGTGCCTGTGCCTGGGCCGCAACCAGCGACTCAAGCTCGGCAATCCGTGCCTGGAGCTGAGCAACCTCGAGTGCGGAAGCTTCCGCCGCAGAGGCGTTGTCCATGGTTCGTGTTCCAGAGCATATACCGGGAGTGGCTAGCATCAACCTTTGTCGCAGTATACACCCAACGGGCCGCACGCAGGGCATGAGCAACGTTAAAGACGACGTTACCTTGCAGCTGCGGCTCAGCGCCCTGGGGGGAGGTGGGCATTGCCGGTATGACCAATACCAGGACGCCCGCGCACACTACTCCCCGAGCACCACTCACGCGGTGCAGGGCCAGCATAGCTGACGACGTGCTCAGGTGTCTCTCACAATGAAACCATTGTGTCGCACGCCAGCCACGTTGCTGTCTCTGAGCGAGATGTGCGCCACTCACTGCCCGCGCAACTGAAGGAGCGAGCGCCTCCACGAACTTCGTAGGCAGCGCCCGCCTACGAAGTCCACATGTGCGCGCTGCTCTTCTGATATGCTGACCCTGACACCGCAACGTACCACCACAGCGCAGAGGATCACCATGGCAAACAAGATCTACCGCCTCCTCGGACCCGACGGCAAGACCTACGAGAGCTCCACACCGGGGACGCTCGGCGGCAACCGCAACGCCATGATCTACGGCCGGCTCGACTGCTCGGCGGCGATCGCCGCCCTGCCGCGCGGCTACGCCCGCCACCGCGTCTTCTTCGCCGACGAGGCCGCCGCGATCGCCGCCGGCTACCGGCCCTGCGGCCGCTGCATGCGTGCCCGCTACCTCGAGTGGAGGGCGGGCGGCGAGCCGGGGACGTCGGCCTACCCCTGGCACCGCGGACCGGACAAGGCGTAGATCACGCAGCAGTGCCACCAGGGGCGGACGGTGGCCATACGTTGCTCTGGGCCGACCGACTGGCCCGGCGCCGCCTCGACGGTCTCACATGACAGTGTGGACACTCCATCCATTCCCTCCCTGCCGAACGCCGCACCACGACAGGGAAGTATGCCATCACTCATCGCTGCATGACTACCCGTTGACACTGGGAGAAGGCCCTTATCTAACGTGGGATAAGCATATCTAGACATGCCTGTTCATCTGGTGATATGTTGATGGTGCGAAACGGGGAGTAGCCGCTCGCAAGGTGAACTGTCCAGCCGTCATCGCGGGGTAACCTTGGCTGATCATACGGGCCGCGAGCTCAGGGGCGAGACCGACGACAGCACGAGCGTGGTCTCACCCCTGGGCTGAGCTCGCACCGTTCGCGGCGGCCAGGGGCTGCCATCAGATGCTCAACGACATCAACAGCAGTAAAAGGCTCACAATGATGAACAGCACGATGATGACCGGAGGAGCCCTGACCGTTCTTGGCCTCGGCGGGGTGCTCGCCACGGGGGCAGCGACTGCCGTGATCCCGGCGGTGTTCGGGCTGATCCTGCTCGGCCTGGGGGCACTGCTGCGCCGGCCGGGGCGGGCGCAGGTCGTAAGCTGGGTGGCCCTTGGCGTGGCGCTGCTAGGGCTGCTCGCCCCCCTCGGCAATCTGGGGCGCGTGCTAAGCGCGGGGCCTTTTGTGCTCAATGCCGCCAGCTTCGCCAACATCGCTATGGCCCTGATCTGCGGCCTCTACCTCGCCTCCTGGGGCTGGGAGCGCAGGAGTGCCGGCCGGAGTGACGCCGCGCGCTAGCAGCCGGCACACGGGGAGTAGCCCCCCGCCGCTGCGGGGTGAGCAGTCGTCATTTCGGCCTTTTGGCCCGGCTGCTCAGGTGCGATGGCATCACCACTGGCGAGACCGAACCGGCATCCGCTGCCGTGGAAGTCTTGCCTTTCCTGATCGTGGTTTTCGGCGCCGTGGTCTGGGGTATGCCGTTTGACCTGAGTGGAGGACCTGTCGATCACGGAGTTCGCCTTCAGCGAGGAGTTCCGTGCGGCGATCGAGGCCAAGCAGGTGGCCGAGCAGAACGCGCTGCGCGCTGAGCACGAGCTGCTCCAGCTGCGCTTTATCGAGCGCTGCAACAGGACGCTACCGCAGTTCTTGGCTGGCGACGAGACCAACCTGATGCCAATGATCACTGCGGGCGCGCTGCCGGCTACGTCCCCCGCGACGGCGGCCCGACTGCTGATGCGCCTACCACCGGAGCGCCCGCCCCCGCCCCAGCGGTACCGGCAACGCCATAGCACCGCGACCGGACGGCCAGACCGGGCGAAAGACCCGGCCTGGCCTTGAGAGGAGGGGGCGATGAGCGCGCACGCAGACGAGCAAAGCTGGGCCGAGCAGCTGCTGGGCTGGGCAGAAGATGTGATGCTGACCCTCGGCTACCCAGGGTTCGCACTGCTGATCGCGCTTGAACAGCTGATTCCGCCCATCCCGTCCACGCTCTTCTTGCCGCTGGCCGGCTTTCTGGCGAGCCAGGGCACCTGGAGCCTGCAGGGTGTGATCCTCGCCGGCACGGTCGGTTCGCTCGTCAGCGCCATGATCTTCTACGGGCTCGGGCGCTGGCTCGACCAGTCAGCACTCAACCGGCTGCTCGACCGCTACGGCCGCCGGCTTGGGGTGGACGCAGCCCGCTTCGATCGGCTGCTGCGGCAGTTCGACTGCCACGGCCCACTGCTCGTGTTCGTGGGTCGCTTTGTCGGCACGGTGCGCAGCCTGATCTCGATTCCCGCCGGAATGCGCCGCATGCGTCTGGCGGTCTTCCTGCCGCTGACGGCTCTGGGCTCGGGATTGTGGAACACGCTCCTGGCCGGCGCAGGCATGCTGCTGGGCGAGCGTTGGGGCTATCTCGGTGCGCTGATCGCCCGCTACGAGCAGCTTTCGCTCGTCGTTCTGGCGCTGGCCATCCTCGGTGCCGTGCTGTGGCGCGTGTGGCACAGACGTACCAAATGGCCACCAATGTGTGGTTGAGCCTCCCGCGCTGCCGCCCAACAGGGCCCTACGACCTCCCGCCGCGACCGGACCCAAAGCTCGATCGCGTCGTCAGACCCGACGCGATGATTGGGACTGTGCTTGATCTGCAAGCTGCTGTGTGTCCTGATCTCAGCCTGCAATGGAACGCCGATAACGTGGCTCCTGGAACCACTCCTGGAGGAAACTGATGACAATGATCTCGCGGCTACCCCAGCTGTCACCGCTCGACGCGCTGCGCCGGCATACGCCGGCCGCCCTCGCCGTCTACGCTCTCTGCGCTTTCGTCGCCCTGGTGTCGCTCTACAACCTGTGGCTCGCCATCGACGTGCGGGTCGCCGGCCGCGTCCTGGCCTTGCCCGGCGACACCGCCGACCCGCTCTACGAACTCGGCACCTCGCTGGGCTTCTGGGGCTTCCTGCTCTTCGGGCTGAACTTCGTGCTCGCCACCCGCTGGCGCTGGGTCGAGCGACTGCTCGGCGGCCTCGACCGGGTCTATACCCTGCACGGGCTGCTTGGCCGCTGGACGCTCGCCCTGATCCTGCTACACCTGGGCATCCTCACTGCGCAGGCGCTGCCCGACTGGGGCCTCGCGGCCGACTATGTCGTGCCCGGCCTCGACCTTTCCTACACCCTGGGCGGGGCGGGCGTGCTGCTACTGACGCTGCTGGTGGCGGCGACAATCTGGGTGCGCTTCCCCTACCAGCGCTGGCTGGCCTCGCACCGCTGGATGGGCGTGCCCTTCATCCTCGGCGGCGCCCACGCGATTGTCGCTCAGGGCGACTGGTACCTCTGGCTGCTCACAGCCGCCGGGGGCTACGCCTGGCTCTACAGCGCGTTCCTCTACCGCCGGCTCGGGCCGCGCCACAGCGGGGCGATCCGCCGTGTCGTCGGACTCCACGGCGTGACCGAGCTCACCATCGGCTTTGAGCGGCCCCACGGCTTTCAGCCGGGGCAGTTCGTGTTTCTGTCGGTGACGCGCTCGGCCGCCGGCCTGCCGGACGAGCTGCACCCCTTCTCGATCTCAGCCATCCTGGACGAGCGCACCTTCCGCGTCTCGGCGAAGCGTCTGGGCGACTACACCGCCCGCCTGGGCGAGCTTGCGCCCGGCGACGCGGTGACGGTGTACGGCAGCTACGGCACCTTCGGGGCGCGCGGGCTGGCCGGCGCGGGCGACGTGCTCTGGGTCGCGGGCGGGATTGGCATCACACCCTTCCTGAGCCTGCTGCGGCACCTCGCCGAGGGCGGCGCCGCCCACACTGGCCGCATCCTGTTCGTCTGGAGCGTGCGGGAGCGAGCCGACGCGGTCTATCTGGAGGAGATCCAGGCCCTGGCAGCCCAGCTCCCGGATCTGCGCTTCCACCTCCACGTGACGGTGTGCGACGGGCTGCTGACGGCCGAGGGGCTGGAGGCCCTGGCCGGCGAGGAGAGGCTGGGGCAGCACCGGGTTCTGCTCTGTGGGCCGCCGCCGATGATGCGCGCCCTCACCGCGCAGCTTGCCACCTGCGGCGTGCGACGCAGCCAGCTCGTGAGCGAGGAGTTCGCGCTGCGGTGACGGCTCCCGAGCGTTAACGCGTGGGCTTCTGAGTGTGCCGCCCCACACTATAGTAGCAGGAGGGACAGCCGGTCTATCACCCCACAGGTCGGATGAGCTGTCCGTCAGCCCGCCAGGTCCGCGCTGCAGCCCGGCTCCTCCGGCGTGCGGTACACCCCGTCCACGACGCGCGCCGGGTGTACGAAGTGCTGCCGGAGGTGTGGGATGTACTCGAGGAACAGCTCCTCGTGGCCCAGCGCGATGTGGTTGAACAGCACGAGGTGCTGGTGGATCTGCCCCATGTCGCCGACGTGCGGCACCACCGGGCGCCCGTACGCGCGCGCGAGCAGGCTGATCGTGAGAAACTCGCTGATGCCGCCCTGCCGTACGCAGTCCGCCTGGATGAAGTAGGCCGCGTCGGCCTGCAGGTACGACTTGAACGCGATCCGGTTCGGCAGGTGCTCGCCCGCTGCGATCCGCACCGGGGCGATGGCACGCGCGAGCGTCTGGTGCGCCATGACATCGTCGGGGTGCGTCGGCTCCTCGATCCAGTACGGCCTCATGCCGGCGAGGTCCTGGCAGGCCCGCAGCGCGACCGGCAGTGTCCACTGCTGGTTGGCGTCGAGCATGACCAGCGCCGACGGGCCGACGGCCTCGCGGACAAGGTGCGCGCGCCCGATGTCGCGCTCGATCTCCCTCGCGCCGACCTTCAGCTTCACCGCCTGGAAGCCGCCGGCCAGCGCGCGGCGCACGTTCTCGCGCAGCTCCTCGTCGCTGTACTGGAACCAGCCGACCGAGGTGTCGTAGCCGCGGTAGCCGCGCACGAGCACGGCCTCACGCCTCCCCCGGCCCTCCAGCTCGCGCTCCAGGAGCGCGACGGCCTCGCTCCGCGGCAGCACGTCCTCCAGGTAGCTGAGGTCGAGCAGCGCCACCACCTGCTCCGGCGAGAGGTCGAGGAGCAGCCGCCAGAGCGGCACGCCACGGGCCTTCGCCCACAGGTCGAAGCACGCGTTGGTCAGAGCCGCCAGCGCCAGGTGCACGACGCCCTTGTGGGGACCGAGCCAGCGGTACTGGTGGTGCTCGGCGATCTGGTGAAAGACGGCGCCGAAGTCGGCCATCAGCTCCTCGATCTCCCGGCCGACGAGCGGCTCGGCGAGCGCCGTGATCGCCTGGCAGACCAGCTCGTTCCCCCCGCCGAGCGTGAAGGCGAGCCCCGTGCCGCCGAGCGGGCCGCCCGTCTCGAGGAGGACGGCGGCGTAGGCGTACTCCGGCGCGCGGTGGACTGCGTCCGCCCCCTCGCCGGGGTTCAGCTGGAAGCGGGCATCTCGCGTCGTCACGCGGTCGATGACAGTGGAAGCCATGGCACCTCGCTACACCTGGAAGAACACCTGCTCCATCGCGGCCCACCACTCACCGGGGGAGCGGGTGGCGATCGGCCGCTGCATCGGCTCCATGATGTCCCACCACTCGCGCATGCGCGGGGCCTCCGCAAGCCGGGCCATGCGCGCCTCGTACTCGTCGTCGGGCCCGACGTACTCGAAGTAGGCGAACAGCGTGGAGTCCTTCCAGAAGATCGAGTAGTTCTGGATGCCGGCCTCGTGGATGGCGTCGGCGATCTCTGGCCAGATCGCCGCGTGGTAGCGCTTGTACTCCTCGATCCGCTCGGGGTCGACCCCGATCACCTGCCCGAACCGTCGCATCGACGTGCTCCCTCCCGCACCACGCTGGCGTGCTGCGCTATCATCCTTCCTGCTCGATATCATCGTACAGGTCGCGCCCGTTGGCAACTGGCGTGCCGCCTGGGAGGAGCGCTGCAGAGCGTCGGGGTCTGGGGCAGGCGCAGAGCTCGCAACCGGCAAGCCTTTCAACCTACTCACCCGGATCCTCATCGACACGACGGGCACGACCCTCTCCTTTACATGTGTGTCGCTAGAGCCTGCCCTGTTCAGTAACCGCTATGACGGTGCGACAGAGCGCTTCGAGACCAGGCTTAGTTGTGATCACGACTGGCAGCCTGGCCGGCGCCTGAGACGTGTACGGAATGCTGGCCTTGTGGTGCATCGGAGTGGAGCTCCATACCACAAGCAGCTGCGCCCAGAGCACGTGCGGCCGAGCCTCGGTGGACGTATGGGCCCGGCCGCTGCCGTCGACGAGCCGCGCGACGACGCGCGTATGCTGAAGCCCGAAGCGCAGCTCCTGGTGTTGCACGCTGGTCCCGCCGATCACGAGCAGCCGTAGCCAGCCACAGTCCTCCAGCGCGCGTGCCATGTGGCGCACAGCCCGGCGCTGGCTGGAGCCACCGCAGACGGCGCAGTTCGCCGGCAGAACCACCACAGCTCGCCGCCCTGGCCACCAGCTGGCTGCGAGCTGGCCGCAGGGTGGGTGTACGCAGACGCAGACGAACTGCGCGAGGGTGGCACGGACGCGCGGCAGCTTGTCAGCCGCGATGTTCTGCTTGCCCGGCCGCGTGAGCCCGGCAGCCTCGATTGCGGCCCGCGCCTCAGCGCGGGCATCGGGGGTGGTGAAGCCCTCGCCGGCGAGAAACGCATCTATGTTGAGAGGAGCTCGAGTTGGTGCGCTCATCTCGAATCCTGTATGACATCCCAGTAGGGGCGAGCTGGCTTTGGGAGAAGCTCAGCCTGCTCTGCCGCCAGGGAGTATCAGTCAGCTGCGGACAACGCCGATGAAGCCTGAGGTAGTAGCTCGGGTTGGCTGAACAGGCGCACGGTTTCACTTACCAGAGTCAGATCCGGCGGAGGCGCAGTGCCGATGCCCATGCTGTGCATGCGCCGCGCGCTCGCCAGGAGGCGGTTCTCGATGCTCCCGACGCTGGCGTTGTAAGCATCGACGCTCTGGGTCAGACTCTTGCCGAGCTTACTCAGGTGCCCTGCTACCGTGCCCAAACGCTCGTACACCTCGGCGCCGAGCTGCTGGATTTTGCGTGCGTCCGCGGCGATCTGCGCCTCGCGCCATCCCATCGCGGCGGACTTCAACAGCGCGATCAGCGTGTTGGGACTCGCCAAGACCACCCCCTTGCCCAATGCGTAGTCCAGCAAGGTGTGGTCATACTCCAGCGCCGCGTGGTAGAACAGCTCCCCAGGGATGAAGATGACAGTAAACTCGTAGGCCCCTTCTATAGCTGGCGGAAATAGGTCTGGTCGGTGTTGGCAGGACAGGTGTCAAGTGTTATGCTGAAGCGACCTTGGTAACGAAAGGCCGCTCCGATGCGCGAGAAGCAGTTCACGCTGAGCCGA
>JBDLTZ010000206.1:0-30404 GCA_039805565.1 Chloroflexota bacterium
CCTCGGGCTTGTCGAACTTGTAGTAGTAGATCTCCTCGAGGTCGGCTTCGAGGACGGTGCCGGCCGCGTCGGTCTTGTGGACGTCGTGCTTATGGGGCGGGTAGCTGGACCAGCTGCCGCCGGGGGTGTAGACCTCGACGATCACCAGGCGGTGGCAGGGGAAGCCGGGCGGGATGATGCCGTTGATCTGCCGCGTGGCATTGTCGCCGCCGCGGATCTCGATCGTGACGTCGGCGGGGGTGACGAGCCGGGGCGCGTTGTCCTGGTCGGTGGGCGCCCAGGCCACGGCGATCTCCGCGTCGGCGTCGGCGCGCGCGGTGAAGCTGGTGCGGCGCGGCAGGTAGAGCGCGTGCGGCAGCCCCGCGAAGACGCTCGCGCGCCCGCCGACGGCCGGCCAGCTGCCGCGATCGGACTCGACGCTCACGCTGCCGGAGAGCGGCACGATCGCCAGCTCACGCTCTTCGGTGGCGAACGACCACGCGCTCCCGGCCGAGATGCGCCGGACGTGGAAGTGGATGAAGTCCCAGCCTGCCTCCTCGGGCGTGACGGTGACGACGACTGCCGGGTCGCCGGTGTGACCGGGGTGAACGATCAGCGGGTGGGTGTCGCTGGGCATGCGATCTATCTCCTTCGAACGGCGGGCGTCCCAGTTGCGCCACAGAGGTCTCAGAGAACACCGAGCGTGTAGCTTACCCTCCGAGCCCTCTGTGTACGCTGTGGCTCAAGAAAGCTGCTTCGTGCTACGGGCGCGCGGGGCGGCGGTGCTCCCGCGGGACAGCAGCGTGGGCTGGAGCACGCGGTCCTCGACCGGGCGCTGGCCGAGCAGGTCGAGCATCATCGTCATCGCGGCGCGGCCGAGCTCGAGCTTGGGCTGGTGCACGGTTGTGAGCGGCGGCGTCAGATAGCGGGTGAGCGCGATGTCGTCGTAGCCGACGATGCTGAGGTCGCCCGGCACGGCGAGGCCGAGCTCGCGGCAGGCGAGCAGCACGCCAGTGGCGACCATATCGTTGAAGCAGAACACGGCCGTGACGCCGGCTTCGAGCAGCGGGCGGACCAGGGCCTGACCGGCGGCGACGTCGTCGGTGTAGGCGGGGTCGTCGCCCGGGGCGAGCATCTGCCAGCTTTCTGGCGGCGCATAGCCGGCCGCGGCGAGCGTGCTGCGGTACCCCTCGAGGCGCCGGCGATGAGCGCGCGGGCGGTTGGCCCCGCCAATATAGCCGATCGCCCGGTGACCGAGCTGGAGCAGGTGATCCACCGCCAGCCGCGCGCCGAGGACGTCGTCCACCGCGACAGAGTGCAGCCGGTCGACGTGCGCCTCGGCGTTGCTGTTGATCAGGATGATCGGCACCTGCAGGCGTGTCAGCTGGCCCAGCGCCTGCTCCCCCATGCGCGATGAGGCGACGAGGATGCCGTCGACGCGCCGGCGGTGCAGCAGGTCGATCACCGCCTCCTCCTGCGCCGGATCGTTGTGCGAGGAGCTCAGGAACACGCTCAGGTCGGCCGGGCGCGCCACCTCCTCCACGCCGTTAGCCACGTCGGCGAAGAACGGGTCAGCGATCGAGGTCACCACCAGGCCGATGGTGTCAGTGCGGCGGGTCTGAAGGCTCTGGGCGATGCCGTTGGGCGTGTAGCCCATCTCGCGCGCGAGGCGCTGGATGTGCGCGCGGACGTCGGCGCTTATCAGGGGGCTGTCCCGCAGCGCTCGCGAGACCGTCGAGCTAGCCACCCCCGCGGCGCGCGCTATATCGCTGATAGAGACGCTGCTTCTGCCCACGCTTGCTTTAGCGCCGGGTGGCGCGGTGGTGTGCATGGCCGGATGCTCCCCTGCGCGTGCGCCATGGTGATGTGACGTCAGAGGTTATGCACACGTTTGCATTACGTGGCGTGAGTATACGAGCGGGGGGTGCGTTTGTCAAGAACTACGCGCGGCGCCGGCTCCAGAGCAGGGCGGCGCCCACCGCGAGGGCCACGGCGAGGAGCGCCGGGAGAGGGCCGGCGGTGACGGCGATGGCCAGCGCGGCGGCGAAGACCAGCAGCGCCACGAGCGCGGCGGGCGAGGTCTCAGGGAGCGAGGCGAGGCGAGGGCCGGGCTGAGCCCCCGCGCCCCCAACTCCACCGTAGAGCGATCGCTCCCCATCGGCGGCCCCATCGCCCTCGAAGACGGCGGGCGGGAGCGGAGCGCCGGGGACGGGGCGCTCGCGGGCCTCCGTCAGGTAGGCGGCGCGCCAGTCGTAGCCGGGCTCGAGCTTGCTCCGGAAGAGGTGTGAGGCGGCGCGCTGCACGTAGGCGGGGTGGGAGACGCTGAGGGCGGCCAGGGCGCGCATGTCCTCTGGGGTGAACTGCACGCCGGTGCCGTCGAGGTAGGTCTCGGCGAGCAGGCGCAGCTCGGCCGGGGCGAATGCGCCGAGACGGACGTAGGCGAAGCGCTCGCTCAGCAGCGGCGGCTGGCCGTCCATCGCGGCCACCAGCATCAGGCCCCCGCCGCGCACCACGCGCGCGAGGGTCTCGAGCAGCCCCTCGCCCCAGCCGGCGCCAAGCGCGACGTGTGCGTTGTCGAGGCACAGGATCGTCGGGGAGTCGTCGGCCAGCAGCGCCACCTCGAGCGCGGCGGCGGTGCTCCCGCGCTGCCCGAGGGCCTCCGCCACCGTGCGGTAGACGTCATCGGGGCCGGTGGCGCCGGCGAGGTCCAGGTAGAAGGCCTGGAGATCCTCGCGCTCGAGGTTCACGGCGGCGGCGTCGGCCACGTGGCTGACGAGCGAGGACTTGCCGATGCCGGGCGACCCGCTGACGAGGACGGGGCGCCCGGCCTGGATGGCATCGAAGATCAGGGAGAGCTCACTCCAGCGGCCGGCGAACTGGCGCGGCTCGGTGATCCTGCCACGCTCGACGAACGGGTTGTCTACCACTGTCTGCCCCGTGCTTGTGCGCGGCGTGCTCACGACCGCGTCCCCACGCGCTATTCTAGCACGAAGCAGGCCGCAGCACCCTCACTGGAGGAAGGCGCGGCTGACCCACCCCTCGACGCCGCCCGCCCGCACCTTCACCCAGATGCTGTCGCGGATCGCGCGCTCCTCGCCGAGCAGCTCCACGGTCTCGCCGCGTGTGAGCGTGGCGAGCACGGGCTGGTTCGTGCCGGGGCTGGCGCGGACGTTGAGCGCGTCGGCCGAGACCTGTGCGGTGGCGGGTTGGGCGGCGGCGGGCTCCGGCGCGATCGTGGGGGCGGGCTGCGGCGGGGCCTCCCGCCCATCGACAGCCCCCTGCCCCGCGGCGAAGGCCTGGTCCATATTCGGGATCGCAAGCCCGAGCTGGCCGCTGAGCTCCCCGACGCTGGCCACCAGCGGCTCGCGGGCGAAGATGAGCGCGGCCGCGAGAGCGACGACCAGCACGGTCGTGACGGCCAGCGGCAGCCTCCACCAGGGGCGGGAGCGCGCGGGGGGAGGCAGGGGGGCGATGACCGGGGCGCTCACCGGAGCCGTTTTCGCTTCGGCCAGGTGATCGTTCATACCACGCCGCCGGTTGTTCAGCATCGCGAGGGTCGGGAGCTCATCCTCCTCCTCGGGGACGGTCGCCTGGGAGACGACCACTGCCACCTGTGGCGCGGGCTGGCTCTCGCCCACGAGTCGGCGCCGGTTGCGCAGCATCGCCAGACCAGTGAGCGCATCCTCCTCGACCGGCGCCGTGGAGGGTGCGGCTGCGGCAGAGCCGGCTGACCTGGCATGGCTGGCGGGAGACGCCGCCATCGCGAGGGCAGGGCTGGTGCGCGGCGCGACCTGGGGCGGCGTGGCCGGCGGCTGGCGCGGCGCCGACGGTGGCGAAGCGGGCGGCTCGGCGAGGGCGGCAAGAAATAGCGTGGCAGGACGTGGCACCTCGCGGGTAACCGGGCTGCCGGCAGCGGGCGCGCCGGCCGGGAGAGCAGCGCGGCCCGAGGGCTCGGCTGTGCTGCGCCTCGGCAGACGGATCCAACCGCGCACGACGGCGACGCCGGTAAGAGCCCCGACGGCAGCGAGTGCGAGGACGATGAGTAAGAGCGGGTTGCGCATCAGGCTCTCCACGAGCTCTCCCAGGGCGCTCACGCCCCAGCGGCCCGCGAGAACCGCCGTGCCGATCACGAACAGGAGCGTCCCTACGGACGCGGCCAGCGCCGTCACAACAACGAGCGCATCCAGCAGATAGGCCAGCACCGAGGCGGGCCGACCGGCACGGCGGCGGGCGCGGGTCCAGCGCCGCTCAGCCTCAAGGGTCAGGACTGCGGGCACCAGCAGCAGCGGCGCCATCCAGAACGTGCTCGTGACCAGGCTCAGGGCACTCTCGAATGTCACTGTGCACCTCCACGGCGGCTGCTGCCACCCTCTGCCTCATCGACCGCCGTCTCGCGGAGCCGCATCCAGTCCGGGAGATCCTCCTCCTGCCGCACGGCTGGAGCGGCGGGGGGCGGGGGTGCGGGGCGAGACAGCGCCTCAAGCAGTGCGCGCTGGGCGGCCGGGTCGTCGGCGGGCGCCAGCAGGGCGATGTCGTCGGTCATGTGCCGCAGGATGGCGGGGAGCTGGCCCGGGTCGTCGGCGAGCTCGAACGTCCAGAGCTTCAACATCGCCGGGCCGCTGGTGTGCAGGAGACGCACCCAGCGCTCGATCACCCGCTGGTCGGGCGGCGGGGCCAGCGGCTCCTCGTGCGGCTGAGACGCGGGAGGGACAGCGGGCTCCTGGCGCACGTCGTTCTCGTCACTCCAGATCCAGGCGTGCGCGCCCTCGCCCACCGCGCGCTCCCGCTCGAGAGGCGGCTCCTCGATCGCGACATCTTCCGCGGTATGGCCCGGGGCCTCGGCCGGCGCGTCCTCCCCGGCGGCCCGCTCCCGCAGCGGTGGGACGGCGGCGACCTCAGGAGCTTGAGCAGCGACCGCGCGGGCGACCTCGGTGATCACCAGCTCCTCGGTAACACGCTCCGGCTCATCGTCCGGCTCCTCCTCGAGCACCGTCTCCTCACCGGCACTCGTAGCGGACTCCAGCCAGGTGGGCGCGTCGTCCGACAGCGACCACCAGAAATCAGGTGGCGCCGCCTCGACAGAGGAATCGTTCTGAAGCTCTGTTGTCCGGGCCAGGTCCAACCCGCCGCTCTCGGTGTCAGACAGATCATACTCTGCCGCGGGCTCCGAGTCGGAGCTGAAGAGCGTCCGCCACCCAGGGCCGACGCCCTCCTCGGAGGCCGCCGCCTGCTCCACAACCTCGCCCTCAAGCGGCGAAGCATCCTGAGGGAACGTCTCCTCGCCCGCACGCCGGGCCGCAGGCTGCTCGCGCGGTGCGGCGATGGCGAGCCGGGGGCCAGCGCCCAGGCGGCGCGGCTGCCGGTCGCGGGTTCGGCCGTCGTCGAGCAGGAGCGGGCGCCCAAGCAGCGCCAGCAGCTCGCGGTCCGGATAGATATGCACGGCGGGGCGCAGCAGCTCCAGGCCGGACGCTGAGAGCTCAGCCTTGAGGACGCCGTCGTTCCAGAGCGCGTCGGTCATGGCCGCGGATGCGGCGCGGTACTCCTCGGGCGGGAACGGCAGCCCGACGCGGTTCAGCGCCTTGGAGACCACGTCGTAGAGCGTGACCTCGGCGGCGTCGAAGTCCTCCTGGGTCGAGTGGCGCGAGCGCAGGCGGTAAAAGCCGCCTACCTGCGTATCGAAGCTGTGCTCGGGGTCGCGCGTCGGCACCCGGAAGCGCGCGAGCAGCGGCCGGTCGCGCGTCTGATCCTTGACCGTGTCCGCGCGGGCCCGCTCAGCGCTCCCCAGCTCCACCGCGACATCAGCGCGTCGGAAGGCCAGCCCGAGGGCGACGAAGCGCTGCGGTAGCTCGTTGCCGATCGTGAGCGCCTCGACGAGATACTCCTTGAGCGCGCCGACCTGCTCGACATTCAGGGTGAGGGCCACGGCACGGGCGCGCTGGTCGATCGCCTCCGTGAGCTCGGCCAGCACATCGGCGTGGGCCAGCGCCACGTGGTCTGGCCGGACCACCTGATAGGTGATCTGCAGCGTGAGCGCGAAGTTGAAGCCCGGCTCAGCCGACTCGCACTGCCGCGCGATCACCAGCAGACGCTCGCGCATGTCAACCTCGCGCACATCGAACGGCCAATCAAAGTAGTCTGCCAGAGTGCGGCGGCTGCCGGCCGGGATGACGTCCACCAAGCGGCCGCGGCGCATGATCACGAGGGCGGCGCTCGGGTTGCGCGTGAGCGGCGCGAACCGCAGGAGCTGGCGCACGCCGCGGCGCGTGAGCGGCCCCACCAGGGGTGCGGAGATCTGCGAGGTCATGGCGTCTCCAGCAGACGATGGCGATCGGGTTTCGCTTGGCTCGCCGCATGGGAGGCACGGGCAGCCCTGCGGCGGGTTGCACAGGAATAAACGGAGCGCGCCGCCGATCGCTACGGGGCGCTCGATGGCAGTATTCTCATTCTCACGCCCGCTGGACGCCCCAGGGATGACATCTTCGTCACGCGCCCTCGGGCTGACCCCGGCCGGTCGCCGCCAGCTGCTCGCCGTGCTGCTCGACGCCCATCACGGCTGGGGAGAGCAGGCCGACCACGGCCGCCACGATGCACGCCACCCCGCCGACGGCGAACCAGAGCTGCGGGCCGAACTGGTCCGAGAGCGGCCCAGCCACTACGAGGCCCAGCGGCATCATCAGGCCGCCCGCGCTGCCGATCAGCGTGAACACGCGCCCCTGCATCTCTGGCGCGACGACGCCCTGCATGAGCGCGAACAGCGGGCCGTTGCAGAGCGCGTTCATCGCCCCGCCCACGAACAGCCCGGCCACCGCCAGCCAGAAGAGCTCCGCCGGCGCCAGGCCCGGCAGCAGCAGCGCCGCACCCATCGCGATGAGCGCCACCAGTGCCGTGAGGACGCGGCTCCGGAACCCGCCCCAGATGCTCAGCAGCGTGCCGCCGACCAGAATACCCACCCACCAGGCTGAGCTCATCCAGCCGAGCTCGAGCGCGCCGCCGCCGAAGTGCCGCGTGACGAGCAGCGGCTGCAGCGAGAAGGCCGGGGCCAGCAGGAAGTTGATCAGCATCGACATGCCCATGATGGCGCTGAGCCCGCGCCAGGCACGCACGTAGTCCAGGCCGGCGCGCACGTCGCTCAGCACCGAGGTCGGAGCGCCCTCAGCCGCTCTCGGCGGGCGCGGGATAGAGACGAACAGCAGCGGCACAACCGCCAGCGCCGCCGTCACCACATCGATCGCCATCAGGCCGTGCAGCGGCAGCACAGCGAGCAGCAGCGCGCCGGCCGGCGGCGCCACGATGTTCATAGCGCCCTGCAGCATCTGGTTGAGCCCGCTGACCCGCGCGAGCTGATCCTGCGGCACCATCAGCGAGGTCGAGGCCTGCATCGCCGGGAAGTGGAAGGTGCCGAAGACCGAGCGCAGGAACATCACGAGGTAGACGTGCCAGAGCGCGATCGCGCCGCTCCAGAAGAGGGCGGCGAGCGCGGCCGCGGCCACGGCCGAGAGTGCGTCGGCGGCGATCATCACGCGCCGGCGGTCCCAGCGATCCACCAGCGCCCCGGCGATCGGCCCGAGCAGCACGCCCGGCACCACCGCCACGAGCGTCGCCACGGCGAGGACGGTGCCCGATCCGGTGGTCTGCGTGAGCCACCAGACGATTGCGAACTGGGCGATCTGGCTGCCGAGCAGGGACAGCGCCTGGCCGACCCAGATCGGGAAGAAGGTGAGGCCCCAGCGCGGCTGGGGCGCGGCGGCAGCGTGCATTGACGAGGCCCTCCGTTCTATCGCGAGCTAGGGTGAGTCTAGCAGCGGGCGGCCGTGGCCGCCTCCCCCAAACAGAGGAGACGTGGGGGAGCGTATGGGGGAAGATCAGGGGGTCAGGATGCCGAGCGCCCGCGCCTCCACGGGCAGATGTCCGATCACTTCGCCGGCCAGGTAGTCCACGACATCCCGGTGGCTCCCGGCGAAAGAGGCTCGGTTAGCGTTTTGCTCGGGGTGGCGGCAGGGGTAAGCTCGCGACACTCGCGGAGCAGGAAGGCGAACACCGTGCGGGCGCCGGCGGGCTCAGAGAGATGCGCCGCCGCGTCGCACGCATCAAAGGGCACGCGGAACAGGACGGGTTTCGCAATGATTGTGCTACAAAAACGTTACACCACAACCATCTCCTGGTACACGCCGAACTGGGCGCGCAGCACATCGCACATCTCGCCGAGAGTGGCGTAGGCCCGCACGCAGTCGAGGATGGCCGGCATCGTGTTCACGTCACCAGCGGCCGCGTCCCGCAGCTCCGCCAGCCGCCGCCGCACCAGCGCCTCGTCCCGCGTGGCCCGGACGCGCCGCAGCCGCTCGAGGTGACGCGCCTCGCCCTGCGGGTCCATCTCCAGGATCGGGATCTCGAGCCGCGCCGGCGCCGCGTAGCGGTTCACGCCCACCACCCCGCGCTCGCCGCGGTCGATCTCCTGCTGGTAGCGGTAGGCTGCGTCCGCGATCTCCTGCTGGAAGAAGCCGCCGCGGATGGCAGCCACCACCCCGCCGCGCTTCTCGATCTGGCGGAAGTACACCTCGCACTCACGCTCCATCCGGTCGGTGAGCGCCTCCACAAAGTACGAGCCGCCGAGCGGGTCCACCGTGTTCGCCACGCCGCTCTCCTCTGCCAGCACCTGCTGCGTGCGGAGCGCGATCGTGACGGCCTTCTCCGAGGGCAGCGCCAGCGCCTCGTCCATCGAGTTCGTGTGCAGGCTCTGGCAGCCGCCGAGCACCGCCGCCAGCGCCTGGACTGCCGTGCGGATGATGTTGACCTCGGGCTGCTGGGCGGTGAGCGAGCACCCCGCCGTCTGCGCGTGGAACCGCAGCCACCACGAGCGCGGGTTCCGCGCCCCGAAGCGCTCGCGCAGCACGCGCGCCCAGACGCGCCGAGCGGCGCGGTACTTCGCCACCTCCTCGAACAGATCGTTGTGGGCGTTGAAGAAGAACGAGATCCGCGGCGCGACTGCGTCCACATCAAGCCCGCGCGCCACCGACGCCTCGAGGTAGGCGATGCCGTCGGCCAGGGTGAAGGCCAGCTCCTGCGCCGCGGTGCTGCCGGCCTCGCGGATGTGGTAGCCGCTCACCGAGACCGTGTTCCACTGCGGGACGTGCGCCGCGCCGAACTCGAAGGTATCCACCACCAGCCGCACGCTCGGCTCGGGCGGGAAGATGTACTCGTTCTGCGCGATATACTCCTTGAGGATATCGTTCTGGAGCGTGCCGCGCAGCCGCTCCCACGGGACGCCGCGCTTCTCGGCCACAGCCAGATACATCGCCCAGATGATCGCGGCCGGCGAGTTGATCGTCATCGACGTGCTGATCTGGTCGAGCGGCAGACCCTCCAGCAGCACCTCCATATCGGCCAGCGACGACACCGCCACACCGCACTTGCCGAACTCCCCCTCCACCAGCGGGTCGTCGGTGTCGCGCCCGTAGAGCGTCGGCATATCGAAGGCCACCGAGAGGCCGGTCTGCCCCTGCTCGAGCAGGTAGCGGAAGCGGGCGTTGGTCTCCTCGGCGCTGCCGAAGCCGGCAAACATGCGCATCGTCCAGAGCTTGCCGCGGTAGCCGGTAGGGTGGACGCCGCGGGTGAAGGGGTACTCGCCGGGGTGTCCGATCGCGCGCAGGTAGTGGCGCATCACCGACTCCGGCGTCGTCACGGCATCGTCGCCCGCCAGGTCCAGCGGCGTGTAGAGCCGCCCGACGGGGGCGCCGGAGGTGGTGACGAAGGGCGTGTCGCGCTCGGGGGATTTCTGGAGCGCCGGCCAGAGCGTCTGCTGCTCCCAGCCGGCCTGCGCCGCGCGGACCTCGTCGTTGAGCTCAGCCATCGTCGCGTTCTCCTGGGTGGGGGCGCGGCGGAGAGCCGCACCCGTGCTGCCGGCGGCGCGGGTGAAACGTGGGCGAGATCGGCGGCCGGTTGGCGGTGTCACACACAGTATACCGCGCGGGTGGTATATGTGGTTGGCCGGCACACAGCCGAGGGGGCGACCGTATGGCCGCCCCCTCGTCGCTCAGTGATGCGGGCTTCCGCTAGCGCCCGTCATTGTCGTTG
The DNA here is from genome assembly GCA_039805565.1 of Chloroflexota bacterium. Lineage (GTDB taxonomy): Bacteria > Chloroflexota > Chloroflexia > Chloroflexales > Roseiflexaceae > CALJIC01. The sequence continues at coordinate 10,051 of JBDLTZ010000206.1, forward strand.
TAGGTGCGCACGCCCGAGCTCGTCGTGCTGGCGGCGTAGTCGCGCTCGTCCGCACCCACAAAGCCGAAGTACGCGGCGGCAAGCGCGGTGATCGCGTGCAGCCACACATCATGCCCGAAGATCGGGATCAGGCCCAGGGTGGTGTTGAGGATGGGGATGATGCCCATTACGGCCAGCAGGCCGTAGAAGACCGCCAGGCCGCGCGAGAAGGCGCGGGCACCCGAGAAGCTGCGGTACGAGGCCAGGCCCCAGAGGCCGATCGCGAGGTGCACAATGTTGTGCAGCAGGTTGATCGGGAACAGGCCGAGCAGCAGGCCGTAGCCGCTCTCCACCGCAAGCACCGGGTGGTCGGCGTGTGGGGCGGACACGAAGCTGGGGATGAACCCCATGATACCAATCAGCACGTATGCAACGCCGGCAATCAGCGCGAAAGTACGTGCGCCCAAACGAGGCCTCCTCTCCTTGGCTCGCGGCTTCCGCAGCCGCGCTGCCGGGAGAAAGGCAACTCGCGTGCCAGTGCCCCTGGCTATACGGGTGTGCTGAGCGATAGTATCAGCACGATGATCATCGTCCCTGCCACCAGCAGGAAGCGTACAGTGTTGCGTCGATCCGCCTCGGTCTTGAACACGACGATCTCTGCCAGACCGTTCTCATAGCCGTAGTACAGCATCATGCAGCAGCCCATGCCGATGAGCAGCGACATCACCAGACTCATTGCGCGGGTCCTCCGTTAGGGGTAGCTGAGCCTCGGTGCTTATCATACCGACCGCGTGGCCCCCACCGAGGCTCAGACAGCGTGCGAAATACGTACAGTTCGGCAACACTCCCCGGTGTGATAGCGGCGAGAGAAGCCACGGGGATCACAGCGTCCACCGAGGCCGATCGCGCAGATCGTTCGTCTCTGTGCCCCCTATAGTCACCGAAGCCTCGTTACCGCGCTAGTTGCCCCCGCCGTTCCCGCCGTTCCCGCCGTTCCCATTGTTTGTCTTGCGGCCGACGCACTTATCGCTGTTGCCCTGGCCGCTATCCTGGTGGTACGCGCCGCCGTCGAGACGGCACTCCACCTCGACGAACCGGTCATTCGTCTGCTTGCCAACCATCGTGACGCCACCCACCACGACGATCGCGATCAGCACCAGCACTAGCCCGTACTCGACGAGACCCTGACCCCGGTGGCGCTCTGTCCGAAGATGCCGCAGACCCGAGAGGAGACGATCGAGGAGACCCATACCAACCTCGCTTGCTGCGTCGCGCAGCGTAGAATAATTGCTCACCCGTTGTACCACCGCGGGCAGTAAAGGCGGAATGGGCGGAGGATCAAGGAAGGATCAAGGAACGGTTGAGAAATCCGACAGCAGCGCCCGCGACGTGCGGTATCATGGCGGCGAGCAGACACGCCAACAGGAGACGGTATGTACCACACGCTGAATATCGGCCACGCGGAGGCACAGCGGGCCATCCAGGTCATCCAGGAGGAGGTCGCGCGGCGCGGCAAGGCAGCGGTGATCGCCGTGGCCGACGCGCACGGCGAGCTGGTGGCACTCGTTCGCATGGACGGCGCGAGGCTGCCGTCGATCGTCATCGCGACGAACAAGGCCTGGACGGCCGCCCGCGAGCAGAAGCCCAGCCGCGACATCGGCCAGCGGGCGCGCGACCCGGAGAAGGGCTACGACATCGCCTACTTCGGCGACAGCCGCTACATCGGCTGGGGCGGCGGGCTGCCGGTGGTGGTGGACGGCCAGGTGGTGGGCGCAGTGGCGGTGAGCGGCCTGCCGGAGATGGAGGACATCGAGGTGGCGCGGCTCGGCGTGGCGGCGATCACCGGCGTGTCGGAGGAGCAGGCGTAATGCGGAACATTGAGCTGCGGACGATCACTCCGCCCGCGGCCTTCCCCGTCGGCCCGCGCCCGCAGGTGCCCGCCGCCGAGTACGAGCGGCGCGCCGAGGCGCTCTACGACGCCGCCGGCTGCGACTGGGTCGTCGTGTACGGCGACCGCGAGCACAACGCCAACCTGACCTTCGTGTGCGGCTTCGACCCGCGCTTCGAGGAGGCCCTGCTGCTGCTCGGTCCTGGCGGTCGGCGCGTCCTGGTGGTGGGCAACGAGGGCCTCGGCTACACGCCGCTGGCCACGCTGGCGGCCGAGGTGGTGCTGGCGCAGTCGCTCAGCCTGATGGGCCAGCCGCGCGACGTGGCCCCGCGCCTGCGTGACGTCCTGGCCGGGGTGGGCATCGGGGCAGGCGCTCGTGTCGGTGTGGTGGGCTGGAAGTACCTCGAGCCGGAGGAAGGCGACGACCCGGCCGAGCCGGCGTTCGTGCCGGCCTTCCTGGTGAGCACGCTGCGTCGGCTGGCAGGGCCTGGTGGCCGGCTCATCGACGTAACTCCCGCGCTGGCGCATCCCACCGAGGGGCTCAAGTCGCGCGTGAGCGCGGCGCAGATCGCGCAGTACGCCTGGGCGGCGCAGCGCGCGGCCGACGCGGTGCTGCGGATTGTGCGGGGCGCGCGGCCCGGCATCACCGAGCACGAAGCGGCGGGGCTCATGGGCTATCAGGGCGAGCCGCTCTCCTGTCACGTGATGATGGTCAGCGGCGACGACCAGATCATCGGCCTGCGCAGCCCCGGCGACCGCGTGCTGGGCCTCGGCGACGGCGTGACCACGGCCGTGGGCTACTGGGGCAGCCTCTCCTGCCGCGCCGGCCTGCTGCGCGCCACGCCGGACCAGACCTTCTTCACCGACGTGGCCGCGCCCTACTTCCGCGCCGTCGCCACCTGGTGGCAGATGCTGCGGATCGGCGCGACGGGCGGCGAGGTCCACGACGCGGTGATGGGTGCGCTCGCGGGCGCCGCCTTCCGCCCGGCGCTCAACCCCGGCCACCTGATCGCGATCGACGAGTGGAGCCACACGCCTGTGCGCCCCGGCAGTGTCGAGCGCGTCGCCTCAGGCATGGTGTTCCAGTGCGACATCATCCCAACACCACTCCCGCCTGGCCAGGCTCTCAACTGCGAGGACACCGTGGCCGTGGCGGACGCCTCGCTGCGGGCGGAGATCGCGGCCGGCTACCCCGAGCTCTGGCGGGCGATCGAGGCGCGGCGCGAGCATATGCGCGCCGCGCTCGGCATTGCGCTGCCCGAGGAGCTGCTGCCCCTCTCCTCCGCGCCGGCCTACCTGCCGCCGTTCTGGATGGCGAGCGACTTGGTCTGCGCTGTGACCGGGGAGTAGCGCATCTTCTGCGATATGCTATCATAACGAGGGGAGGCGAGCCGCGCCTCCCTTCCAGTGTGTCATGTCCGGAGCTGCGTCGTGCCACGCCCCTACGCCCTCGTGAGAAAGCAACGTCGAGTCTTCGCCCCGCCACCCGCGCTCCGCGCCGCGCTGCTGATGCTCTGCGTCCTCGCGGCCTGCTTCGCCGGCGCTCCGCCGCCCGCGCCCGCCGCACCCGAGGGCATCGTCGCACCGCTCGACGCCAGGCCCTTCGGCCTCAACACCCACCTCGCCACACGCTACTTTGACCCGCAGACGGTGGACGTGCCCGCCGATGTGGTGGCGCAGTCGGGCGCGGGGTGGGCGCGCGAGGACTTCCACTGGTTCCGCATCCAGCCCGACGCCGAGACCTGGGACTGGAGCTACACCGACGCCGCCGTCCGCGAGCTCGTGCGCCGCGAGATCAACATCGTCGGCGTGATCGGCCACCCGCCCGGCTGGGCTACCCCCTACACCGGCGACCCGCTCTCCGGCATCTCGTTCTACGCGCCGGACCACCAGCGCTTCGCGGCCTTCGCCGAGGCTCTGGTGCGCCGCTACAGCCGCTATGTGCACCACTGGGAGGTCTGGAACGAGCCGGACAACACGCTCTTCTGGAAGCCCGCGCCTGACCCGGTGGCCTACGCCCGGCTCCTGAAGTGGACCGCCGCCGCCATCCACCGCGCCGATCCGCAGGCCCAGGTGCTGATCGGCGGCTTCAACCCTAACGATACCCACTTCCTGCGGACGGTGGCTGAAGAGGGCGCCTGGGAGAGCTTCGACATCCTGGCGATCCACCCGTACGTCAGCCCGCTCTCGCCCGAGGCCGGCAACATCCTGGCCTCCACCGACGCCGTGCGGGCGATCAGCGCCCAGTATGGCGAGAAGCCGATCTGGGCCACCGAGGTCGGCTGGTCCAGCGGCCGCGGCGACCGCGATGCGGTGGGCATCGTAGACGAGCAGGGGCAGGCGAACTACCTCATCCGCGCGACGCTGCTCCTCTGGCGCGCGGGGGTCGAGCGGATCTTCTGGTACACCCTCAAGGACGACCCGGGTAACCCCTACGGGCTGGTGGCCGTCGGCGCGGGCTACGGCGACTACACGCGCCTCAAGCCGGCGTTCTACGCCTTCCAGACCCTCAGCAGCCAGCTCGCCGGCGCGACGTACGTGGGGATGCGCGATCTGTTCCACCGCACCACGGTGCTGAACTTCGAGCAGTTCGGCGCCTGGCGCCGCGGCGACCAGCCCTACGGGGCGATGGCCCCCACCACCGCTGTGACGCACGGGGGCAGTGCGGCGGCGCAGATCAGCTACAACTTCCCCAGCACGGCCAATGAGTACCTGGTGTTCCGCCGCGAGCGCGGCGCGCGCGTGCCCGGCGCGCCCTACGCACTCGGGCTGTGGGTCTACGGCGACGGTTCAGGCGGCGCGGTGAAGCTCTGGCTGCGGGACAACGAGGGCGAGGTGCTCCAGTACACCCTCGGAGCGGTGGGGGCGCCCGGCTGGCGGCTGCTCCAGGCGCAGATCGGCGGGCAGGTGCCGGCCTGGGACCGCATCACCGAAGAGGGGAACGGGCGGCTGGACTTCCCGGTGCGGGTCGAGGCGATCGTGCTGGACGACGCACCTGACGCATTCAGCGGCAGCGGTTCGATCGTGGTGGACGACCTGGTGGCGATCAGCGGACCCGAGGCCTACGACCTCCAGCTCGACGTACGCGGCGAGGCGCTCGATGTGCTCTGGGCGCCCACGCCCGTGCGGGCCAGCATCCGCACCGCCGCTACCAGCGCCACCGTCACCACCCGCGACGGCGCGTCCTCCACGATCGCCGCAACTGGCGGCCGCCTCGAGCTCAACCTCGGCCCGTCGCCGGTGTTCGTGCGGCACCAGCGGTAGCAGGGAGGTTTGGAGGGGCAAGGCCCCTCCAGTAAAAACCTTCTACAGCAGCGCCGTGATCATCCCCATGCTCCCCAGCACCGCCGCGAACCCCACCGCCGCCAGCGCAAGCAGCGCGTAGTAGCCACGCTGCCAGCCGGACCAAGCGGCCGATCCGCGCCAGCCGAGCGCCGCCGCAACAACCAGCCCCGCAGCCAGGAGCACCAGCAGCGGCGGCAGCGCGAACAGCGGGGCGGCCCAGCGCGGCGCACCGAACAGCAGCACGATCTCGTTGTCCACCGCCGTCGAGATGATTGTGGTCGCCAGCCCGACCACGAAGACCAGCGCCAGAACCCCCGCCAGCACCGCCAACCCGCGCGCCCAGCCGATAAAGCGGCGAGGTGGGGCGGCCGGGCGGCTCGAGAGCACCCGCGCCACCCAGGCCAGCGGCCACACCAGGAACGGCGAGAGCAGCAGCAGCAGCGAGAGCAGCAGCGCGCCCACCTGCCACAGGTTCTTGCCCTCGAACCACGCCAGCGGCGCATTCAGCGCCGGCGTCGGCAAGATCGTCGCCGGGGTGAAGAACTCCGGCGCGGGCTTCGCCTCGACGCAGCTCCCGTCCGGCCGCTCGCTGGGCTGCGCCAGGAACTGCGCGATGATGCTCGCCGGGCACTCGTCCGCGGTGGCCGCGCCGTGCCCGGTGTTGCCGAAGGTGAAGACATAGCTGTTCGTGAGAGTCTGCGCGGCGTCCTCGCCGAAGGCCGGCGGCGTGATCGGGTCGAAGCGTCCGTTCAGCACCAGCGTCGGGATGTCGCTCGCCACCGGCGCGTCCACGCTGTCCGCCAGCAGCTCCACATCCCACTGGCGGCAGATCGCCGCGATCGCCTCGGCGCTGCGCTCGGCGTCCTCGGCGAACGGCGGCCGCACCTGCGACAGGTCTACATCCTGCGCGGTGAAGTCGGCGTCCTCGGCGCAGATCGTCGAGTAGTACATGCCCGTAGCGATGGTGCGGTCGAAGATGAACAGCGGCGCGATCCGCGAGATGAACGAGTAGTCGCCGCGCGCCACGCGGTCCACCAGCAGCGGCAGGCCGGGCAGCACCTCGCTCGCGTACAGCAGCTGGAACATCAGCCCCAGGAAGGTGTCGCCGTCCATCACCATCCGGTAGCTCTTGCCGGTCTCGGGGTCGGTCACGGAGACGCGCGCCGGCTCGGCGTTCAGGCGGTCCACCTGCTCGAACAGGCGCCGCTCGAGGTCGGGGAAGGCCGCGTTGCAGGCGGGCTGCTCGGCGCAGGCCGTAAACAGCTCGGAGAAGGCGCGGTCCTGCGAGCGCGGCGCCTCGGCGTTGAAGTTCGTCTGTGTGGGCACCACCGCGTCCAGGATGACGCTCCGCAGCCCCTCGGGGTGCTCGCGCATCACATGGAGCGCCAGCAGCGTCCCGTACGAGACACCGTAGAGGTTGATCTGCTCGTAACCCAGGGCAACGCGCAGCGCCTCGACGTCGGCGGCGTTCTCGAGACTGTCGAAGGCCGAGAGGTTCACCCCCTCGGCGGCCAGGCGGTCGCGACAGGCCTGCGAGGCCTCGAGCGACAGGCGCTCCCCCTCCTCGTCGCTCAGGTCCTGCTCGATCGTCCGCTCGACCAGCGCGATGTCCTCGGTGCAGATCAGCGACGGGCGCGAGTAGAGCGTGCCGCGCTGGTCGAACAGCACCACGTCGCGCTCCTCGAGCAGCCGGTTGCCGTGTGGCAGCAGCAATGCCTGGCTGTAGGTGTCGATCGTCGATCCTCCGGGGCCGCCCTGGAGCATCACCAGCGGGTCGGGCGCCGGACTCGCGCCCGTGCTCCTGAAGATCGCCACCGCCAGCTGGATCGTCGGGCCATCCGGCTGTGCGTGCTGCTCCGGCACCGTCAGCGTGCCGCACTCGACGTCGCGGCCGTCCTCGATGCCGGCCGGTAGCTCGAAGGTGCACGGCCCCGGCTGGAACGCCGCAGTGCGCTGGACGCGCGGCGCGGCGGAGACGGGCGCGGGGGGCAGCAAAAAGGCGGCCAGGGTGCTAGCCGCCACCATCACGCGGAGATAAACTGAGAGCATCACAGCGCCTATCTAGGGGCGTATGGAGGGGCTCCGCCCCTCCAACACAGCCTTTTTACTGCGGCACGTCTAGGTCGCTCAGGCGCACGGTCTTACGCGTGCCGAACTTCATCGTCTTCTGGCCCTCGCTGGAGAGCTGACCGCTCGACTCGAGGTTCTGGATCTCCTGCTGCATCGTCTGCGCCAACTCCACCTCGCCCTGGCTCAGCAGGCGCGTGACGGCGCTCTGGAGCTTCTGGGTGGCGCCGCCCACATTGCCCGCCGCCAGGTCCTGCAGCGCGCGCGTCTGGAGCTTGAAGGCGCTCACCTTCTCCACAATGTTCATCACCCCCGGGTTCACCTGCGCGGCGGCGCCCTGGTCGGCGGTGAAGGTCAGCAGCACATCGGCGCGGCTCTTCTCGCCCTGCATCCCGAGCGCCGGCACGTCGTAGCTCACCTCCACCTGCCCGATACGGTACTGCCCCGGCGGGCGCGGGTCCACCAGCACCTCGATCAGCAGCACCTGGCCGCTGCCGGTCTGCAGCTCGCCGAGCGGCACGCTTACGTCGCGCTCGGAGACCGGGCGGTAGCCGAGGTTGTTGATCAGCGGCACCACCTGCCACACCGCGCGCGGCGTGATGCCCTGGACCAGCCGCAGCGTGAGCGCGGCGTTCTGCACCGCGGTGGACTGGGCGCGCTGGACGGTGTTCGAGAAGTACTCGTCCACCTCCTGCGGCTGCGCGATGTAGTCAGCCGTGCCGCCCGAGCGCTTGGCTATGTCGAGCAGCAGGTCCTCGTTCCAGTCCCGCCCCACGCCGAGCGCCGTGATCGGCACGCCGCGCTGGCCGGCGATGTCCGCCTGGCGCAGGCAGTCCTTCTCGTTCTCCGTCTGGCCGTCGGTCAGCAGGATCATGCGGCGGACGGCGTTGGCCGGGCCCTTCTCGATCTCGGCCAGCCCGCGCTCAACCGCCGGCGCGATCTTCGTGCCGCCGTTGTCGCGGATGCCGGCCACGCGCTGCTTGAGCGAGTCCCGGTTGCGCGCCGGCTCCGCCGGGATGAGCGCCTCGGCGCGGTGGTCGAAGATCACCACCGAGATGATATCCTGCGTGTCGAGCAGGTCGATCGCGCGCGCGGTGGCCCGGCGCACCCGCTCGATCTTCTCGCCCTTCATCGAACCGCTGCGGTCAAGCACGAAGCTCACGTTGACCGGCACGCGCACCTGCGCCATCACCTGCGCGGGCGTAACCTCAAGCAGCATGTAGGCGACCTGGGGCGTGTCCGACGCGAGCAGGAACGGGCGTGCCAGCGTAGGACGGACTGTGACCTCACCGGCCATCGGTCAACTCCTTCACAGACTGGATGCGGCCTGCGGCGCAGGTCCCCGCCATGTGATACGGCGGCGGCGCGCGCCGTGTTGCGCTGCGTCAGGCCTCAGTATAGCACACGGCCTCCCGGCGGGGCGCTGCGGCACGCGGTGTGGTACAATATCGGAGCTTAGCGGCACACTGCCCGCCACACCCGCAACATACGGATGCAACCGCTTCACACGCGTATGACCGACCTGCTCGCCCCCGACACGCTGATCCGTGGCGCCCGCGCCGAGTACCGGATCGTCGCGCTGATTGGGCGCGGCGGGATGGGGGCCGTGTACCGGGCGCAGCGCCTGGCCGATGGTACGATCTGGGCGCTTAAAGAGATGCGTCCCCCCGACGACATCTCCGCGGCCGAGCTCGAGGAGAACCGCAAGCTGTTCGAGCAGGAGGCCAAGCTCCTCAGCGCCCTCAGCCACCCCAACCTCCCCGTCATCGCGGACTACTTCGACAACCGCGGCCGCCCGGTGCTGGTGATGGAGTTCGTCCCGGGCCAGCCGCTCGAGGACCGCATCCACGAGGCCAACGCGCCGATGATGGAGCAGGAGGCGCTGGCCTACGGCATCCAGGTAGCGCGCGTGCTGCACTACCTCCACACGCGCACCCCGCCGATCATCTACCGCGACCTCAAGCCCTCGAACATCATGCTGACGCCCGAGGGGGTGGTGAAGCTGATCGACTTCGGCGTGGCGCGCACCTACAAGGCCCGCAAGTCGAAGGATACCGTGGCGATGGGCTCGGCCGGCTACGCGCCCCCCGAGCAGTACGGCAAGGGCCAGACCGACGCGCGATCAGACGTGTACGCGCTCGGCGCCACGCTGCTGCACCTGCTCTCCGCTATGCCGCCTATCCCGCTCCAGACGCCAGACCCCGGCAGTATCCGCAAGCTCAACCCCTCGGTGGACGCCCGCACCGAGAAGGTGCTGATCAAGGCGATGGCGCTCGACCCGGCACAGCGCTACCGCGACGCGGCCGAGTTTGAGAAGGCGCTCCACGGCCGCCTGTCCCAGCCGTACGTCGACCCGACGGCGCGCGCGACACGACCCCCCGCCGTGGCACCACCCCCGGGCGGCGTGCCCACCGAGCGCCAGCTACCCTGGCCCTCACCGCAGCCCGCCTCATCACAGCCCGCCGTCGTGCCGGTGGCCCCGGTCGCGCCCCGGCCCACGGCCGCTGCGCCTCGGGTGGAGGGAGGGCCGGCGTGCCCACGCTGCGGTCGTGTCAACAAGGCAGGCGCGCGCTTCTGCGCGCTCTGCGGTACGCCGCTCGCCGCCACACCCACTATCGCCCGCCTCCTGATCACCTCGCCGCGCGGCTCGTGGGAGCAGAGGCTGGAGCGCGTGCCGGTGCGCATCGGCCGGCGGGACCCCCGCCAGAACCACTACCCCGAGCTGGACCTCGCCGAGCACGACCGCGGGATCGCCTCGCGCAACCACGCGATCATCAGCCGCGCCGGGGACGCCTACACCGTCACCGACATCGGCTCGACCAACGGCACGCTGCTCAACGGCCAGCTCCTGACGGCCAACCAGCCACAGCGCCTGCGGCCCGGCGACCGCATCAAGATCGGCGAGGTGGAGATCGAGTTCCGGTGGGGGTAGATGAGTACTGAGTCTTGAGTGCTGAGCTTGCTGAGCACTGAGTTATGAGTGCCGAGTAACTACGAGTAACCATATGACACCACGAGCCCTTGTCCTACGCGCACCCGGCATCAACCGGGACGGCGACGCCGCCGCAGCCATCGAGCTGGCGGGCGGTACCGCCGAGCGAGTCCACGTCAACCGGGTCGTCGAGGGCGCGGTGCGCGTGTCCGACTACGCCATGCTGGTCATCCCCGGCGGCTTCTCCTACGGCGACCACCTCGGCGCCGGCAAGCTGCTGGCCGTGGACCTGGCCCACCGGCTGGGCGAGCAGATCGCCGCCTTCGTGGCCGACGGCCGCCCGGTGATCGGGATTTGCAATGGCTTCCAGGTGCTGGTAAAGGCCGGTATCCTGCCAGGAGGAGACGAAAGACGGAAGACCGCCGACCAAGGCCACCCTATGGCAGCCGCGAGCACAGCCTCGGCCTCCGAAACGCCTTCGTCCTTGGTGGTTGGTTCCCAGTCAGCTACCCTCACCGACAACGCCTCCAGCCGCTTTGAGTGCCGCTGGGTCCACCTGGCCGCGGACCCGTCCAGCCGCTGCGTCTTCACGCGGGGGATCGAGCGGCCAATCGAGGTGCCAGTCGCACACGGCGAGGGACGCTTCGTGACGCGAGACTCGGAGGCGCTCGACGCGCTCCTGGCGGCCGGGCAGGTGGCGCTGCGCTATGTAGTCCCGAACGAGGGCGAGGCCTACCCCGCCAACCCCAACGGCTCAGACGACCACATCGCCGGTGTGTGTAACCCGCAGGGCAATGTGCTGGGCCTGATGCCGCACCCCGAGAACGCGACGCTGCCGCACCAGCACCCTCGCTGGACCCGTGAGCCACGCCGCGCCGAAGGGGACGGGCTGGTGATCTTCCGCAACGCGGTGCGCTACGCAGAAAGCCTGTAGCGTGTCTTGGGCCTTGGGCCTTGGGTCTTGAGGGCGCCTATCTACGCTCGCAACTCAAGACCCTAGTCCTCAAGGGCGGCGTCACGCGAGACCCCCTGGCCATTGCGAAGCAGGAAGGCGTCCAGGTCCTCCCGCCGGATCACCATCTCGTCACCGCGCCGCTCGTGCTGCAGCCCCTCCGAGAGCCACATCTCGACAGTTTGGCGGTTGATCTGCAACAGCACCGCCGCCTCGTCCACCGTCAGGTGCTCGTTGTGCATGGTGCCCTCCGGCTGTGTGCGCGCGCTCCGCGCGCCAAATACATAGAGTAGGGATGTTTCTGGGGACTGCGCCGCTGCCCCCCGCTTGCGCTCCCACGCGCCCTCCGCATTGCCATAGCACACAAAGTGCCACTCAAGACTCAAGACTCAAGACTCACGGCTCGACAAACCACTTCCGGCCGAGCTCCTCGAAGAAGCCCTCGCGCCGCAGCTCCTCGAGTGCCTGGTTGGCGCGTTCGCGCAGCTCGACGGCCTCGGGCGCGAAGGCCAACACATACGGCTCGAGCGTCAGGGCCGATACCAGCCGCAGCTCGGGGCCGGCATCGGCCTGAGAGCCCGCCTGCTCATTGAGCGCGATCAGCGCGGAAGTGTTGTCCACTATCGCCGCGTCGGCATCGCCGGCACGCACAGCCGCGAGCGTGTCGGCGGGGGTATCGTACTCCGAGCGCAGCGTGAAGCGCAGCCCGCCCGCCAGCAGGCGCCGCGCGTGCGTGTCCGCGTCGGAGCCAAGCGGCGCCGCGACCGTGATCCCCGCCAGATCCCCCTCGCCGGCGACGACCGAGCCCACAGGGACCACCAGCACCTGCCCCGCGTTGAAGTAGAAGGTGGAGAAGCTGACGCGCCACCCTTGCTCGGGCGCATAGGGCAGCGCCGAAGCCGCCATGTCTGCCCGCCGCGCTGCCAGATCGTCGTAGATCGAGTCCAGCCCGCTCGGTACAAACTCCACCCCTAGTCCCATCTTGCGGGCCACCGCGCGGGCCAGGTCCACGTCGTACCCCGCGGGCTGCCCGCCCTCCATCCACGTGAAGGGGTAGAACCCCAGGTCCATCGCCACCCGCAGCGTACCGCGCTGCTGCGCAGCCGCCCACACCGGATCCAGTCCTTGCCCTGCCACACTGGCGCCGAGCTCAGCGCTCGCGGCCAGTGCCACGTAGGCCAGCAGGAAGGCAAGCACCAGCGCGTCGAGGCGGCCGAGGCGACGTAACCGGTGCAAAACATCCACAAAATGACCTCTCATCGTACGCTCATCCAACATCCTTGATCATGATTCCGGCATCAAGTATACTTTTTTTCAGGTCTCTATCAGTGTGGACCGAAGCGTCCTCATACCCCTCGCCCATCCACGAAGCGCTCCGGGACTCCGGCGGCGCAGTATGACCATAGCTAACGTAAGGTGAAGCGTATGGAAGACCCTCGCGATCAGCAGCGACAGCCGGCCAGCCAGGTCGCCTACCCGCCGAACTACGCGGTATCTCAGCCACAGTACCCGTACTACCCGCAGGCGGCGCCCCAGGTTGGGCGAGGCGGCAGGTTCATGCGAGTGCTGCGGCTGCTGCTGCGGCGGGTCCTCTACATCCTCGTGCTTGTGGGGCGCACGCTACGCCCCGTGGCCGGCGCCGTGGTCGTGGGGGCCATCGGGCTAAGCATCATCGGCTGGATGTCGTGGCAGCTGTGGGGCCCCAAGCCGGACGCCCCGAACATCGGGCGGGCGGAGTCGATCGCGCAGGCCGCGGCGGTGCAGAACTACCTCCAGGGCCGCAAGTCGTTCGACGCAGAGCTCATGTGGGAGGCCTTCAGCAGCGACTACCAGGCTGAGCGGCTGAGCCAGGGCGCCTCGAAGGCCACCTTGCAGTCGCAGGCCAACAACGAGAAGATGATGGGCCTGCAGTACGGCAAGACCGAGTACATCGGCGGCGTGCAGACCGAGGACGGCGGCGGGATGTACTTCTACACGCTGGACATCACCGTGCAGAGCCAGAAGGTCAAGGTGCCGATGATCTTCACCTCTACCCGCGACGGCAAGATCGAGAACATCATCTCCCCGCTCAACAACCTGGGCAACAACCAGTAGTGTACGTTAGTCTCGGAATGGAGCGAACAGATGGCGCTTGAACCCTACCGCCCGCGCGACACCCAGTATCGCGATGAGCTGGACCGCGAGCTGGATCAGAAGATCGATGCGGCCTTCAACCGCTGGCCCTGGAAGGTACGACGCCTGATCATCCGCGTCGTCCTGGCACTCGCGGCGATCTGGCTGGCGTTCCAGATTGTCCCGGCGGCAGTGGACTTCGTGGCCAACAACAACGTGGCCCAGGCGCTGCTGCAGGTGCTCATGATGGGCGCCTACCTGTTCTTCTTCATCGGCTTCCAGTTCTTCCTGATGTTCTACTTCATGGGACGCACCCGTATCTACTGGCTCAAGCCGGGCGAGACGGGCATCGGCTTCAAGGATTACAAGGGGAACCCGGAGGTGCTGGAGGCGGCGCGGCGCATCGTGACGCTGCTCAAGGGCGCCAAAGAGTTCAAGGACATGGGCGGCGAGGTGACCCGCGGCGTGCTGCTAATCGGCCCGCCCGGCACCGGTAAGAGCTACATGGCGCAGGCCGTGGCAACCGAGGCCGGCGTTCCCTTCGGCTACCTCTCCGCGCCGTCGCTCACTTCGGCCTGGATGGGTATGGGCAACATGAAGGTTATGCTGCTCTACCGCAAGGCGCGCAAGTTCGCCCGCGAGTACGGCGCCTGCATCCTGTTCATCGACGAGATCGACGCCATCGGCATGGCCCGCAGCAGCAACCTGATGGGCCAGGGCGCCACCGGCATGAGCGGCATGGAGCCCGACCGTGCGCGCGGTGGCCTCGCGGGGGTGATGATGGGGATGGGCGGCATGGGCGCCGGCAGCGGCCTGCTCAACGAGCTCCTCATCCAGATGGACCCACCGCCGCACGAGCAGAGCATGTGGGGCAAAGTGATGCGCTTCTTCGGCATGCGTAAGAAGCGCGCCGAGATGCCGCCCGTGCTCACAATGGGCGCCACCAACCTTGCCGAGACGCTCGACGCCGCGCTGCTGCGCCCCGGCCGCTTCGATCGCAAGATCACCGTGGACCTGCCCGACCCCGACGGGCGCAAGGAGATCATCGAGTACTACCTCGCCAAGGTCAAGCACGAGCCAATGCCGATGGACCGCATGGTCTCTGACACAATCGGCTACTCGCCGGTGGCGATCAAGTTCATCATCAACGAGGGCGTGATCCACGCGCACTTCGACGGACGTCAGGCGATCAACTACTGGGACTTCACCAAGGCGCGCGAGACGCACGAGTGGGGCCTGCGCCAGCCGATCCGCAGCATGTCCTACGAGGAGCGCCGCCGCATCGCCTACCACGAGGCCGGCCACGCCTACGCGGCCGTCAAGCTGCTCCGCAAGGAGCGCCTCACCAAGGTGACGATCGTGCGCCACGGCAATGCGCTCGGCTTCGCCGCCTGGAAGCCTGAGGAGGAGATCCACACCCGCACGAAGGACGAGCTGCTGGACCGGATCAAGATCTCGCTCGCCAGCCGCGCCGCGGAGGAGATCTTCCTCGGCCTACAGATGAGCGGCGTCACCGGGGACCTGCAGAGCGCCACCGGCCTGGCCACCTTCATGGTCGGCGCGTACGGCATGGACAACAGCTTCTACTCCTACCTGGCGTTCGGCATGCAGGGCGTCGGCGACCCAACGGTTAAGGGGCGCGTCGAGGCCATTCTCAACGAGCAGTACCGCCTCGTCAAGGGCATGGTCGAGCACAACAAGGAGGCGGTGATCGCGATCGCCGAGGCGCTGATCCTCCGCAATGAGCTCACCGACCTGGACGTGAACGAGATCCTCGCCCGCGTCGAGGCCGAGCGCCCCTACCAGGACCCGCGCAAGATCGAGAAGCAGCCGTTCGGCTTCCTCGGCTCGCGTGCCCTGCCGGAGCCCACCACCATTAGCCGGCGCGGCCATGGTACCACCACCCGCCTGCCCGACGTGAGCGTGCCGCCCGTGGCGAAGCAGCCCGGCGCCGAGCAGAAGGCCCCGACCGAGCCGCAGGCCTCCGCGGAGACCGAGCAGGGCGAGTAACCATCGCCCCAAGAGCCCCCTCTCCCGGTCTGGGAGAGGGGGCTTTCGCGTGCCCAGCGCCGCGCAATGCGCATAACAAAACTGCAATAGGGGCTGACTTGCGGCGGGGAAGCCTTTCCGCTATAGTAGCCCTATGCGAGTGCTCATCACAGGAATCAACGGCTTCGTCGGCGGCCACCTCGCCGAGCAGCTGCTAGCGTCCGACCGCTGGGACGTGTGGGGTCTGGCGCGCCAGCCGGCCCTCGTGCTCGAACAGCTCACCGGCCGCGTGCGCTACGTCGCCGCAGATATGAATATCCCCGAGCAGGTGGTCTCCGCCCTGGAGAGCGCCCGCCCGGACGTCATCTTCCACCTCGCCGGCCAGGCCAATGTCGCGCGGTCCTTCGCCGACCCGGCCGGGACACTGAGCTCCAACCTTACCGCGCAGATCCACCTGTTCCAGGCTGTGCTGCGGCTGAGGCAGGACCCGCTGCTGCTGATCGCCGGGAGCAACGAGATCTACGGGGCCGTCCGGCCCGAGGACCTGCCGCTGGACGAGGACACGCCGCTGCGGCCGGTCAACCCCTACGCCGTGAGCAAGGCCGCGCAAGACTTGCTGGCGTTCCAGTACTTCGCCAGCCACCGGCTCCGCACCATCCGCCTCCGGCCGTTCAACCACATCGGCCCGCGCCAGACCGACGCGTTCGTGGCCGCGGCCTTCGCCGCACAGGTGGCGCAGATCGAAGCCGGTTGCCAGCCGCCGCTCATGCGGGTGGGCAACCTCAACGCCGAGCGGGACTTCACCGACGTGCGCGACATGGCGCGGGCCTACGAGCTGGCCGCGCTCCACGGCCAGCCCGGCGAGGCGTACAACATCGGCAGCGGCACGCCCACGCCTGTGCGGCGCCTGCTCGACATCCTGATGGCGCTCAGCACCAAGGACATCGCCGTCGAGGCCGACCCCGCGCGCATGCGCCCGTCCGACGTGCCCTCGGTTGTATGCGACGCCCGCAGGTTTCGCGAGCGCACCGGGTGGAAGCCACAGATCCCGCTCGAGCAGACGCTCTACGATATCCTCGAGTACTGGAGATCATGGGTCCAGGAGAACAGATGAAGGCAGTGATTCTTGTCGGCGGCCTCGGGACGCGGCTTCGCCCGCTCACCTGCAACACTCCCAAGCCGATGATTCCGATCGTCAACCGGCCGTTCATCGAGCACATGCTCACCAACCTGCGCGACCAGGGCATCACCGAGGTGGTCCTGGCAGTACAGTACCTGGCCGGCCGCTTCCGCGAGGCGCTCGGCGACGGCTCCCGCCTGGGCCTCAAGGTCCACGTGGTCGAGGAGCCCGAGCCGCGTGGCACCGCCGGGGCGGTGAAGAACGTCGAGCACATGCTCGACGGCTCCACCTTTGTGTTCAACGGCGACGTGATGACTGACCTGGACCTGCGGGCGATGCTGGCCTTCCACCGCGAGAAGGGCAGCAAGCTCACGATCGCGCTCACGCCGGTGGAGGACCCCACGGCCTTCGGCCTGGTCGAGACCGAGCAGGACGGGCGCATCCGGCGCTTCATCGAGAAGCCGCGCGTGGACGAGATCACCACCGACCTGATCAACGCGGGCACCTACATCATCGAGCCGGAGCTGTTCCGCTACGTCCCGCCGGCGCAGTACTATATGTTCGAGCGCGGCCTGTTCCCGGTGGTGCTCCAGACCGGCGACCCGATGTACGGCTACCCGTCCACCGCATACTGGACGGACATCGGCAAGCCGCAGACGTACCTCGAGGTCCACCACGACATCCTGATGGGCAAGGTGCGCTTCAACTTCACCGGCCGCGAGATCGCGAGCCGCGTGTGGCTGGAGGACGGCGCCGATATCCACCCCACGGCGCAGATCATCGGGCCGGTGGTGATCGGCCCCGGCGTCACCATCGGCGCCGGCGCGCGCGTGGTGGGCCCCACGGTGATCGGCGCGCGCTGCACGATCGGCGCGGGCGCCAGCGTCGAGGACGCGGTGCTCTGGGAGGACAACGTGGTTGAGGAGGGAGCGGTGCTGCGCTCGTGCGTGATGGGCCGCGGCAACCGGGTGGGCCCCAAGGCGCATGTGGCCGACGGGACGATCGTGAGCGACATGTGCGCGATCGGCGCCGAGAACCGCCTCGAGCGCGGCATCCGCCTCTGGCCGGAGACGCAGCTCGGCGAGAAGGCGATATCGTTCTAGGGGACGACCGACGACCGACGACCGACGCGCCGTAGGGATGCAGCACGCTGCGCCCCTACGGCGCGCCCTTGTTGATGCGCTCCTCGATCTTCTCGGCCGCACGCTGCGGCGCGGGGTTCGGGGCCGGGGAGGCCGGCGTGGGCTGCGCGGCGGGCGTGGGCTGCGCAGCAGGCGCAGGCTGCCGTGGGGCAGCGGTGGCCGAAGAAAGCGGCGCGGGAGGGAAGGCGGGTGCAGGCGCGGGGCGTGGCCGGCTAAGCGCCAGCGCCACCCGCCGCACGATGATCAGCGCCAGCAACCCCAGACCCAGTGCAAGGAACAGGAGCGGCAGCCCGTCGTGCACCACGGCCGCTAGCGGCACCGCGCCCATCGCCTCACCAAAACCCGGGTTCGCCTCGGCGGCGTAGCGCAGCGCATAGCCAGCCAGCAGCACCCCGTTCAGCACCCCGAGCAGCGCGCCCAGCAGCCGCTGCGGGATCGTCACGCGGGGCGCAGGGGCAAGCAGCACCCCCGAGCCGTACCCTACCAGCAGCCCGCCCACCACCAGCACGCTGTAGGCCACCCCCAGCGCCAGCTGCGCCGCGTCGCCGCCAAGCGAGCGCGCCAGATCCTCGCCCCAGCGCCCGCTCCAGAAATCCGCCATCGTGGCGCCGAGCATCGTCCCGGCAATCGCCATCACCCCGCGACGCGGCTCCCGCCAGTAGCCGACCAGGCCGGGAACGATGATCACCACCGCCACCGCAACCGTGAGCGCAAGTGTCATGAGCTGGCCCTGCCTCTGTATCCTCATCCGGAAGGGTATTGTAGCATAGCGGCCGTGCTATAATAGCCCGGTTAACTGGCATCAAAAAGGAGCCCCGCATGGCGCGCGTCGCGATCAACGGCTTTGGGCGCATCGGTCGCCAGAGCTTTAAAGCTATGCTCGAGCGCTACCCCGACGACCTCGAGGTTGTGGCGATCAACGACCTAACCGACAACCAAACACTCGCCCACCTGCTGCGCTATGACTCGACCTACGGCGCATTCGAGGGCGAGATCGAGGCCTTCGAGGACCGCTTGGTCGTCACGTTCTACGACGCCGACCACAACGAGCGCCGCATCGAGGTGGCCGCGCTGGCCGAGAAGGACCCAACGGCGCTGCCGTGGCGCGCGATGGACGTCGACATCGTCATAGAGTCCACCGGACGCTTCACCGACGCGGACAGGGCGCGCGCCCACATCCAGGCCGGCGCCCAGAAGGTCATCATCAGCGCGCCCGCCAAGGGCGAGGACCTGACGATCTGCCTCGGCGTGAACGACGACCGCTACGACCACGCGGTGCACCACGTCGTCTCGAACGCGTCCTGCACCACCAACTGCCTCGCGCCGGTGGCAAAGGTGCTCAACGACAGCTTCGGCATCCGCCGCGGCATGATGACCACCATCCACTCCTACACGATGGACCAGAACCTGCAGGACAACGTCCATAGCGACCTGCGGCGCGCCCGCGCGGCCGGCATCAACATGGTGCCCACCACTACCGGTGCGGCCAAGGCGGTGGCGCTGGTGATCCCTGAGCTGAAGGGCAAGTTCGACGGGTTCGCGGTGCGCGTCCCCACCCCCACCGTCTCGCTGGTGGACTTCGTGGTGGAGCTCGAGCGGCCCACATCGGTGGAGGAGATCAACGAGGCCTTCCGCGCCGCCGCCGAGAGCGAGGATATGGAGGGCATCCTGGAGGTGTCCGAGGAGGAGCTGGTCTCGAGCGACTTCATCGGTTCCACCGCGTCCGCCACGGTGGACCTGCCGCTCACGATGGGCATGGGCGGCAGCATGTTCAAGGTAGTGGCCTGGTACGACAACGAGTGGGGCTACTCGACGCGGGTGGCCGACCTGGCGGCCTTCATCGGCGAGGAGCTCGACCTGTAGCGTGTTCCCAGGGGCTGCGTCCCACAAACGACGCTGCTCGCTGGCGCGCCCGTGTGACGTGCCCAGGGCATCTGTGGAGGGGCGATTCCCCTCCACACCCTCCAACTCAGAGCGCCAGCGTCTCCACCACCACCTCGCACTCCCCCAGCCGCAGCGAGAGGCTATACTCCCCAGGCTGCACATCGTCGAAGATAAACTCGCCGAGCTCATCCAGCCGCGATACCGCCAGCAGCGCCTCGCGGCACATGAGACTTGCGGTAGACGAGCCGAGCCCGTCGGCGATCAGATCATCCTCACTCGCGAGCGTCCCCGCCATCACGAGCAGGTCCGGGTGTCCGACATCACGCGAGACACGCAGCGTCAGCTCGAAGTTCTCGGCGCGGTAGTCAAACTGTACCGCGCCGTGCGCGCTGCGCACAGCGCCGTAGAGCCGCGCAGGGGCGAGACCGGGGGGTGGTGCAAGCGGCAGCGCGGTGATGCGCCGCAGCGGGACGCGCCGGTCCTCAGGCGAGTCGTGGGAGCTGTAGGCGATGAGGCTCAGCTCGCGCGCGCAGTACGGGCACTCGGCCACGTGGGCCTCCACTGCCGACCCTCGTATCTCGGGAAGCATCCGGTGCTGGTAGGCGGCCAGCTCGTCGCCCGGGGGGCAGAGCACGCGGAAGAGCCGCGTGCGCAGGGCGCCCTGGAGCGCGGCCAGATCCCGCGCGCGCGCCGCGCAGAAGGCACAGCTCGCCAGATGCACCCGCACGTGCGGCGCCGCTTCGCCATCCGCAGCCGCGACGAGCTCGAGCTCATCGAGGGCAGGAGGGCTGCTGCAGTCGCCCCAGTCAGACTTATGAGTATCCATGACACGCTCCAGCTCGGTGCTTGGTGGCCCCTGGCCTCTCGCTATGATAAACGATGCAGGGAGCTCTTTTTTCACCCGGCACGAGCTGCGCATGATAGGCTCAGGAGGGGAAGGCCGGAGAGCACAGCCCACCGAGAGACCCACCTTCGTACTGATGCGTGTGCGTGGAGCACACTAG